>NZ_LT854636.1:257078-436679 GCF_900184255.1 Haloimpatiens massiliensis
TTTTTTTATTTTACTAGCTTCAGTTGCATCAGTATAAGAATCATTCAATTTCTCTGATATCTTCGATATTATTACAGATTCAGAAAGTATTATTCCTATGATTATATTTACTAGATTCTTTAACCGTTTACTTGTTATGGGTAATATTTCATATAGTATTTTTTCTAATTCTGCTGTAATATATTCTTGTGAATTGGTCATAGCTATCTCCTTTTTATTAAGTTATTGTTGTTTATAACTTATATTTTAAGGCGGTAGCTATATTTTTTTAACCCTTTTTTTATTGGTAATTTAAACCTTGGATAGCATCCCCTTTTTACTGTCTGTAAGTCAGAGCTTCACCTACTCCAAGTTGTTCTAAAGCAATTTTTGCTGCTTCTTCTGCTACTTCTCTAGCATTCTCTATTGTTCTTTCAAATTTATTTCTTAATTCCTTTGATAAAGGTTTCACTCATTTCACCTCCTTATTAGCGTACAACTATTGGTCCATCGACTAATTTTTCTTTAAGCTGATCTCTAATTTCTTCAATCCAACTATTAATATCTTCTTCTGACTTTAGTGTGCGTTTAGGTATATCTACCATCTGTAACTTTGGTTCGAGTTCTTTAGCTGCCATCTCGGTAGCTTTATTGAATTTTGCTTGTAATGCAGCTTCTCTATCCGCCCATGATTTAAGTGGATACTGCTTCAAAGCACTCAATAATTCTTCATATGAACCTAAAGCTATAGGTTGAATTTTTGAGAGACCATTTTGTTTTGATATATTTGTTCTCTTATCTTCAGTTAATCTATTCCACGATTCGTTGTTAGTTAACTTCTTATATAAATAGTCGTACGCACTTGCATACTTTGAATATTTCGTGTTTATTGTTGCTCTTAATGTATTTTCCAAAGACCTCAGAAGCGGTACTATCATGTCAGGATCATGAAGAAGTTGGCGTTCTTCTTTTATAGATCGAGCTTGATTTTTTATGTCACTGACTACATCTTCATCAGAAACAAGAGACATCATCTTTTCGAATTTATCCCAATTGATTATTCTGCTTTCAATATTCACTTTCAGCTTCGACCAATCTTCAATTAGAGTTTCTAATTCATTTCTATTTTCATATATAGATAGTAGCTGCTCATTACCTGCCTGGAACTTAAGTTCATTAATTAACGACGTATCTGGCTTTTCTGGTCTTGGTTCTAATCCTCCAGCATCTTCTGCAAGCTCTAGCATGTAGCTAATGAAGTCATCAGATTTCAACGACTCGTTGCCAGCATCTGCCTTTATACCTGCTTTTTGATACAACTTCCTAATCTGGATTCTTTGTATAGTAGAGATTGTCACAGATTCAATTTTAAAAGTCATCTTACCAATCTGTTTTCTTTCAATATCTTTTGGATTAACCAAATTCCCGGACTCACCCAAACAGCGAATTAGCCCTGCAACCATTAATGCAAGTAATGATCCATCGATAGCATCTCCAGACCAACCATAAGGCGCATTTTCAAATTCTTTTCTGATATCTGTTCCTTTTTTGCCGCTACCTATATAATTCATAACTTTTTTACATACAGCATGTTCAGAAACATCTCCATTAAAACCTACATATTTAAGTGAATCAGGTGCACCTTCTTTAGCTTTAGCAAATACTTTATTCCAATTTGGATTATCTGCAATATCAAAATCCTGATATAATCTATGAATCGAGTTATTTGCAGCAGATAGTATAGCTTCCTTGAGATTTCCTTCAATAATCTCATTCCCACCTGCTTGGAAGACCTTAGCTTCAGATAATGCTTCTCTTAACAATTCACCAATATTTCTTTCTGCATTGTTTTTAATTGTCTCCATCGCTGCCATAGCCTCTTTACCTTCAGGTGTTATAGGAGCCGGAGAGCCCTTTTTACTTAGAGTAGCAGCAGAAGCTTTTGATTCCACTAGATAATTTATAATCTCTGCTCTCTTTGGGATAAACACATAGATGGTAGGTGATTGGTTTCCTGCTTGTCTTGCATCAATCCTTACTGAATCTTCATCAGTACTCCATTCATTTCTGACCCAAACATATACATTCTTATTAGCATCTGCCGGTAGTGTTGTGCCAAAAAAGAAATTAATATCTCTAACGACCTTTGACTGTCCATGCATAACTGTTGATTTCCCAACTGTTTCAACAAATTTCTTTTTAATTCTATCTTCTCTTTCAGCATTTACCCTATGCATTTCATTTCGAAGAATATTTTGATTACTCGCATACTCATCTAACCAGGCTAAATTTTCCTCAGTTTGTATTCTGTATTCATCGTTAACTTTCATCAATATTTCGCAATCATCTAATAGGCCACTAAGTCTACTTCTGAGATGTGAACTCCCACTAGATAAATCAGTGACCATGAGATCTGCCAAAGTGTCTATATTCGCTTTTATTCCAATCTCATTGTTACTTCCAGCTAATTTATTAATTAGAAAAATCAGTCCGCAAGCTCTAGAAACTAGTTTTTCATCATCTCCTTGCGTGTGCCACAACATAGTTTTTTCATGCACTTTTCTTGGCAAAACTCTAGCATGAAGCATTTTATCTGCTAAATCATAGTATAAATAATCTGCAGGAATCACATTACCCAATGGTTCATTCATATTAAATTGAGCAGCTTTATGAACCATACTCAGCTGATTCCTTAACTGACTATCTGTACCTGTTTGATCTAAGACTCTCAATGTATTTTCCCAAAATCTTCTTCTAACTGGTAATATGGGGTAATCTTGAATAAAGTATTCTGCATCCCTTTGATTATGCCCAATGCTGGTTGCGCTTAAGTGTCTAGAAATTTCACCAATGTTTCTCTCCATTATTTTTCTTATTTCTTGAACTTTGTCTGGTTTCTTAGCCAATATTACTTTTCTAACAACTGCATCAACATCAGTATCAGATAATTCTATTCTTACTGTAAAACGACCTTCTAATTTCTTAAGTAACGCTGTTCCTGTTACAGCTGTTTGCCCAGTTCCAATAAAAAGTAATTTACTTCCTATCTGTTTACTGCAGGCTTCAACAACTTCTTGCACATCCATAGCTCTTTGTGTGCTATCCCCAATATATTGCTCAACTTCATCCAGTACAACTAAGGTCAAAGGCATATGTCCATCACTTGATAATGCATCTTTAATTGACTTAATCATTTCATCACTAGTGACATCTAACTTATTCGGGAACCTATTATTTAAAGTCTCAACACAGCTTTCAGGTGTTGGGAACAGATTAGGTTTAACTTCTGATAAACTTTCATGAAGTCCTTCTGCCACATAAAGATTATCTAGTTCCTCATTCCAATCATATCCTTTAGATTCAACCTTTTCCTTGACTTGGTCGAAAATATTCTCAGCCTTCAACCACATAACAAATGAAGCATTTGCATAATTTTCTGGTAATCCAACCGATTTATAAATAATTCGAAGCAGTGCCAATCTTACACTTCCACTTGCTCCAGCACCCAATGTCCCTGTTGCCGCATGTAACCCACCATATCTTTTGGATTGAGTACTTAGTTCATGAAGGTGAATTTTTATGCTATCTGGTAAATCTGCTAATGATCTGGCTCTTGCGCCATCCTGGAATTCAACATCTTGCCAAAACGCAGCCAGCATTTTAACTAAATGCGATTTACCTGAACCAAAAAAGCCGCTGACCCAAACCGCTGGCTGTTGCTCATGTCCTAATTTTCTCAAATAAACATCAAGGATATGTTCCATACCCTTCTCATACTGTCCATCACAAACAAAAGTTTCTACCTCATAACGAAGTACATTGAGGTTTCTATCATTAACACTTGCTACACCCTCATTAACAAGCTTTCGTTCTAATGGATTTATCATATAAACATCTTTGTTAAACATCTATATCCCCCCTAGATTTTCTTATTACACGTAATGGGTAGTGCATGATAATTCCAACCATCATACCCATCAAGTAACCGATAATTATTGTTCTCATAACTTCCAGGGAAGAACACCAGAAGTCTTCCTTTTACCATTGGTGATAATCTATCAACTAAATCTCTCACCTTGATAAATCCGAATACTGAACCAACCCCAGAAATAGTAACTACATCTTCATCAGTAATATCTTCGCTATCAATAAATTCTCTGAATTTCTCTTCGATGTATTCAGCATATTTGTGAATAATATTAGACAGTAGTTTTGGGTTTTTATAATAACTCTTTGCATATCGTTGACTATGCATCCACTCAGAAAATGTATCTGTTAGATCGAATTCATACCAACCATGATTCAAATTTCTTGTGATAATTTCAAACTCAGGAATCTTGGCTTTTAGCCTTCTCTCATCAGACTCATTATAAACAGCAAATATTACTCTTTGAGCTGCTGCTAAGTCTCTCCAAGGTATAATTATGGAGTTTTCATAATTCTTCAATAATATATCAATTTTGCTCATAAATTATCTCTGCCTCCTCTTTTGTTATAAGATTTGGAAGTGAAATCTCCATCACATTACCTATCCGCTTATAATTTATCCATCCCCGTGCTGAAGCATTTTCTGCAAGTTCAATTGCCATTTCTTTTGAACAATCATTTATCTCCATATACTTCGTTTCAAAAAGTGCTGGTCCTCTCTCTCCTGCTAAATAACCAAGATAAATAGCATAAGCCACAGTGGAAGGAGTAGCTTTAGCTTGGGCTCTGACTTTTTCTCGTCTCCCTTTTAGGTGTCCACTTTTTGTCCAACTAGACAAAATATTTCGAGCCATTGATTGTAGTGTTGATTCGCTAAAACGATTTGGCTCCATGTCATCAATCAATTCTTCTATTGCTTTTTTTTGAACTTCAGTATTAAGTTCTAATGATCTAATCTCTTTGAAAGAGTGATTTAGCACTCTATCTCTACAAACAGCACAGAGCATTGCTAGAAGTGGTCTTGCTTCTTCATCTCGGTTCCAGAAAAATAATAAGGTCCGAAAAATTGATAATGTAGGATCAAGTGAATATAGTTCCGTTAAAAAACTTGCCGTTATTTTTCGAGAAGAAGACGACCTCTTCAGTAGGCAATTCTGATCTATAATCGCTTCAACATATTTATCATAATTAATCGCATCGGGAACAGCTTCAATTAGCTTTGATAACTCTTCCAACATTATTGTCCGACCGGTATGTACACTCCTTTTATTAAACTTAAAACCAAACTTCTCTAGTATTGAGTTTTCCATGTAATCACCTTCCATCTATTTATAATCCTTTAACGTCTTTATAAGTATTTCATTTACACCATTCTTTTCACAGTAATCTATGATAAGAGCGCGCGCCATTCTATTAGGCACCACTTTATTATTTTCCCAACGGTTTACAGTTGAAAAGCTAACATGAACCGCATCCGCAAATTCAGTTTGGGTCATCTTGAGCTCATTTCTTATAGCTTTTATTGTTTCAGAAATTGCCATTTTAATCACACTCCTATAAACCTAATTATAGCATTGTCTATATAGCATTGTCTATAAATTATCAGAATAATTTTCCTAATTTTTCTAATTAGAATCAGAAATCATAATCTATACTATTTCCAAGGTGAAACGAATCTCATCAGGGAAAACTCATAAACAACGCTTACTTTGCTAAACGGTTGAACCCTTAAAGCAAAACTACATTTACATGGGTGAGTTCAATTCAGCTCTTTTTCCTAAATCCCTTAAAACACACCCAAAATCTATCACTTTACCCACCATCAATAAATAAACAAACCCCTGAAAATACCGTAAATGCGCCATTCTCAAGGGCTTATACATCTATTTTCTTGTCAGCAGACAGACGGTTTCCACGTGCATTGTTTGTGGAAACATGTCCACCGGCTGTACTTCCTCTGTTTTATATCCTAATTCGTGAAAAATTGCTAAATCCCTAGCCAAAGTTCCTGGGTCACAGGAAACATAAACCACTTTCTTAGGATTACTTTTACATATGGACTCTACAAGTGTTTTTTCACAGCCCTTTCTTGGGGGATCTACTACTACTACATCTGGTATTATGCCCTTTGAAATAAGCTTTGGTATTTCCTCTTCGGATTTACCTACTATAAATTCGGCATTGTTTATATTGTTTACCTTACTGTTTTCTCTGGCATTCTCTATGGCTTCCTTAATTATCTCTACACCGTATACTCTTTTGCTCTTTTGAGATAAAAACAAAGAAATAGTTCCTGTACCACAATAGGCATCAAATACCACTTCATCTCCCTTTAAATCTGCATACTCTAGAGCTTTTCTGTACAGTACTTCAGTTTGCCCAGGGTTTACTTGGAAAAAGGAAAGAGGTGATATATTAAATTTAAATTTTTCTATGTAATCAGTTATGTGTTCTTGTCCCCATAAGGTTTTACACTTAGAACCTAATATCACATTGGTTCTTTTACTATTTACATTTTGAATTATACTGTGAATTCCCTCTATGTTATCCACAATAGATTTAATTAATTCATCTTTATTAGGCAACTTATCCCCATTAGTCACAATAACTACCATAACTTCTCTAGTTTTAAAACCTTTTCTCACCATTATATGTCTCACTAAACCATTGTGCTTTTCCTCATTGTAAGGTTTTATATGGTATTTATTCATCCACACCTTTATTAGCTGCACTACTTTGTAAGAAACCTCTTCTTGAATAAAACAAGTATCTATATCTATTATATTATGACTTCTTGGAGCGTAAAATCCTACTACTATGTTGCCATTTTTATCTTCTCCTACTGGAAGCTGCACTTTATTTCTATAGTCATAAGGGTTATCCATACCTATGGTATTATGTACTGTAATTCTCTCTAGCTTTCCTATTCTCTCTAATGCATCTTCTACTCTTTTTCTCTTAATTTGAAGTTGATAACTGTAATCTAAGTGCTGAATACCGCATCCTCCACATTTCCCAAAGGAAGGACAAACAGGAGCAACTCTTTTTTCTGAAGGCTTTATTATCTCCATAAGTTTTCCGTAACCATAATTTTTCTTAACACTTAATATTTTAACCTTTGCATTTTCTCCTTCTATGGCTCCAGGAATGAACACTGTAAAATTTTCTACTTTTCCTATGCCTTCCCCATCATATCCCATGCCCGATATATCTATTATGTATTCTTCATTTTTCTTAACTGGAATTTCCTTATTCATCGTATCAACCTTTCAATATATTTAATTTAAATCCTTTTTATTATTCACTATTCTATACTACATTATAAACTAAAAACACCAGTTATTCTATTATTGACAATAACATCTAGTTAATATAATATTTTAATGATACTTTTTGTACAATATTCTAATATTTACTTATAAAAGGTTTCGCAATTAGTGTTTTCTTTTTCTCCCTTGCCCATTCCTGATATACTCACATAATCAGCTTTACATATACCATCGGAATTATACATACATTTCTCTGCATTACATTTTATTTCTGGGCTCATTTGAATGGATTCATTGGTAAATATCTGTTTAGCCTCTGCTCAAAATACGTTAAAAATAATTGATATACTCTTAAACATTTTTGTGAAATTACATTAATTATATGTTTTATACCTTTTGTTATACCGGGATAAATACTAAAACTCCATAATAATTCTTTTTTCTATAATAGTTTGATACCCTAAAAATTTTTTATTCAGATATTTTATACAAAAAAAATACACCCAAATAGGGTGCAAGGTCGTAAAATCAGTTGCCAATATTTTCTATTATAATAGTATATCCATTAAAAAAATAAATATACGTATGAAATATAATTTTACAACAAAAATGAAATTAAATCAATAGTTTTTTATATATTTTTTATCTTACATTAGCTCTTCCGCTATATACTACTCCTCTTCCTATGTCCATAGTTATAAATGAACCCGTTTTTATAATGTTTGTAGCATTTTCTGCTCCACAGATTATTGGAATTTCTCTAGATATACATTCGATAGCCATGTGAGATGTAAGTCCACCATTTTCTGCTATTATTCCAACAGCTCTATCTAAAGAATCTATATATTCTTTATTTAAATCTTTTACTATTAAGATTTCTCCTTCTTGAACTACTCTATTAGCTTCTTCTGGGGAATTTACCACATGAGCTACACCATATCCCGGTCTATTTCCTGCGCCCTTACCTTGTACTAGTATATCTCCAGCTATATGGACTTTTAACATGTTGGTAGTTCCTGAATATTGCACTGGAATACCTGCTGCTATTATTACTAGGTCACCTTTATTTATATATCCCTCTTCTAAAGCTATATTTACAGATTGATCTATAAGTTCATCTGTAGATTTGTATTGAGAAGTAACTAATGGAAATACCCCCCAGTTAAGTGCTAGTTTTCTAGCTACCTTTTCATTTGGAGTTACTGCTATTATAGGACAATCTGGTCTATAGCTTGAAACTCTTTTTGCAGTACTTCCACTTTGTGTAGCTGTGATTATAGCAGAAGCACTTAACTGTTCTGCAGTAGTTACTGCACTTAAGCTTATAGCATTAGCTACGTTAGGTATGTGCGCTTCCATTCTCTTTTGTAACCTTTTATTATTATCTAGTGCCTCTTCCGTTCTCATAGCTATTTTAGCCATAGTTGTCACTGCCTCTACTGGCCACTTTCCTTTAGCTGTTTCACCGCTTAACATTATGGCATCTGTGCCATCAAATATAGCATTAGCTACATCTGAAGCTTCCGCTCTTGTTGGTCTTGGGTTTCTTATCATAGAGTCTAACATTTGAGTAGCTGTAATTACTGGCTTACCTACTCTATTACACTTTTCTATTATCATCTTTTGCACTACTGGCACTTCTTCTGTAGGTATCTCTACACCTAGATCTCCTCTAGCTACCATTATTCCATCAGAAAACTTTATTATGTCATCTATGTTGTTTACACCTTCAGCATTCTCTATTTTAGAGAAAATTTGTATGTCACTTCCATCATTTTTAGCTAAGAGTTTTCTTATTTCTAAAACGTCTGATGCTTTTCTTATAAATGAAGCAGCTATTATATCTACTCCCTCTTCTATACCAAATAATAAATCGTCCTTATCTTTCTCTGTTAAAGCTGGCAGATTTATAGAAACTCCTGGTACATTTACACCCTTATGATTTGAAACTTCTCCACTGTTTTTAACTATACAGTGTACTTTGTTTTTTTCTATACTTTCTACTTGTAGACCAACTAGACCATCATCTATTAATATAGTATCTCCAGCATTTACATCTTCACATAATTCTTCATAAGTTACAGAGCACTTAGTTTCATCTCCTAAAACTTCTTCTCCGCAGTATATAGTAAATTTCTGTCCTTCTTTTAACTGAACAGCTTCCTCTGAAAAATTACCTGTTCTTATTTCTGGACCTTTTGTATCAAGTATTATAGCAATTTGCTTTTTATACTCTTCTCTTAATTTTTTTACAAGATTCATTCTTACTTTGTGCTCTTCATGGTCTCCATGAGAAAAATTATGTCTAGAAGCATTCATCCCTGCTTCCATTAACTTTGATAAAATTTCTTCATTATCACTTGCAGGTCCTATAGTACATATAATTTTTGTTTTTTTCATGAAATATACTCTCCTTATTAAATATTAATTTTATATAATGGAAGACGTTATTAATATTAGTTTACCCAATATAATGCTCATTAATTATTCTAGTAAGATAATGCTCTTGCTATATCGTATAATTTTTCATCAAACTCTCTTTCTGTAGATAATGCTTCATTTATATCTTGATCTACTATCTTTCCATCTTTAATCCCTACAACCCTTGCCATTTTACCTTCTAAAAGCGTGTCTACAGCCTTTGCTCCTAATCTAGCTGCTAACACCCTATCAAAAGCTGTAGGACTTCCTCCTCTTTGTATATGACCAAGAACAGTAGCTCTAGTTATTATTCCAGTAACTTCTTCTATTTTTTTTGCTAATTCTGCTGCTCCTCCTACACCTTCTGCAAGAACAATTAAATTGTGCATTTTTCCTCTTAATTTACCCTCTAATATAGTTCTACATAATTCATCTACATCATATCCTTTTTCAGGAATTATTACACTTTCAGCTCCACCAGCTAATCCAGCATATAGTGCTATATCTCCACAGTTTCTTCCCATTACTTCTACTACACTTACTCTTTCATGAGAAGTAGATGTATCTCTAAGTTTATTTATAGCATCTAATACTGTATTTAAAGCTGTATCAAATCCTATAGTATACTCAGTATAAGCTAAATCATTATCTATTGTTCCTGGAATTCCAACTGTTGATACTCCTAGCTCAGATAATAATCTTGCGCCTGTAAAAGAGCCGTCGCCACCAATAACTACTAGTCCATCTACTCCAAAAATTTTTAAAACATTAGCAGCTCTTTTTCTTCCCTCTTCAGTTTTAAATTCCTCACATCTAGCAGTTCTAAGTATAGTGCCTCCTTTATGTATTATGTCTGATACACTATGTCTATTCATTTCAAAAATTTCTCCATTTATAAGGCCGCTATATCCACGTTGAATTCCCATTACTCTTAAACCTTTGTCTAGTGCTGTTCTAACCACTGCTCTTATAGCAGCATTCATTCCTGGTGCATCTCCACCACTTGTTAATATACCTATAGTTTTCATAAGCTGTTCCCTCCTACGACCGCTAGGACATACTTTGTCCCACATTTATTAAAATCATATGGTAAAATATATGTTTTTGACAACTTCCTACACATTTTTTATTATATCATTTCACTAGATATTTTTCACTATTAAAATATAATTATTCATTTATTTTCTCTCGTAATTTTAGTTTAATAAAAAAATAGACTTTATTCAAACTATTTAAAAATGACTATATGCAATAATCTAAGATTTTAAACCTTTTCTCAACTATTTTTTCAAAAAATACATACGCATAATAGAAATTAATATAAAAAACACCATCTAAAAATATTTAGTTGATGTTTTCTATATTTTTTCATTGTTTTTTTACATTTTCATAGGAAAATAATTGCACAAGATTACTCATAACCTCTGGTTCATCACTTAACCACAAATCTCTATTAACTCTATATTTCTTTCTTTCCCTGCTAGTACATATATAAACTGGTATGTTTCCACTAAATTCTTCCGCTAATTTTCTAATATTGCTTGAGGCTAATTTAATTTTACTCTCATCTTCCACAAGTATATATATCTTACTGCTATTTATCTTTACAAGTGGCTCTACTGTATCACAGAGTATTTTAGGCTGCTCATCTTCTCTCATACTAACTCTTCCTTTAACTATGATTAACTCATCTTCACTTATAAAGTCTTTATACTTATCTAATACCTTTGGAAATACCACCACTTCTATAGTACCATACAAATCTTCCAAAGCCATAAAACACATCATAGTATTGCTTCTAGTAACTTTCTTGCTTAAGCTAGAAATGATTCCTCCTATGACTACTCTGTCTCCATCTTTCACCTTTAAATCATTTTCACTTACTGTTACACTTTCTTCTATATTTTCATTTATAATTATATCTGTAGTTCTAGTATCCGTAATAGCTTTTAAGGATTCTACATATTCATCTAGTGGATGACCTGATATATACAAGCCCGTCATTTCCTTTTCCATAGACAAAATATATTTTTTATCGAATTCCTGTATATTAGGGTAAACTACTCCTAAATCCATTATAGGTTCTTCTACAGTATCAAATAAACTCATTTGTCCCTTTATATTTTTTTTATTTCTATTGTTTATTCCATCTAGCACCTTTTCATAAACCGCTAAAAGCTTGGATCTATATACAGAAAAATTATCAAAAGCGCCACATTTTATAAGACTTTCCACTGCTCTTTTATTAACAGAACTGGAGTCTATTTTATTACAAAAATCTATAAAATCATTGAACTTTCCACTTTCTTCTCTAGATTTTACTATACTATCTACCACATTTACTCCTATATTTTTTATTGCAGACATACCAAATCTTATTTTACCATTTTGAACTGTAAAATCAGTAAAACTTTCATTTATATCTGGCGGAAGTACTTCTATACCTGCATCCTTAGCAAATCTTATATAGTGTGCTACTTTTTCATTGTCACCTCTAACACTATTTAGCATAGCTGCTATAAATTCTGTAGGATAGTAACACATTAAGTATGCTGTATGATATCCTACAACTGCATATGCAGCAGCGTGAGATTTATTAAAGGCATAGGATGCAAAGTCCATCATAAGGTCAAATATCTTATTTGCTACCTCTTCGCTTATGCCATTTCTAACACATCCTGGTACCAGTACCTTGCCCTCTTCATCCACTATTCCATGTATAAAATTTTGTCTCTCCTTAAGCATTACATCGTGCTTCTTTTTAGACATAGCACGTCTAACCAAATCACTTCTTCCCATAGAATATCCAGCTAACTTTCTAACAATTTCCATAACCTGTTCTTGATAAACCATACACCCATAAGTTACATTTAATATAGGCTCTAATTCTGGAGTTAAGTACTGAATTTCCTTTGGGTTCTTTTTATTTTTTAAGTAATTTGGTATTTCTGCCATAGGGCCTGGTCTGTAAAGACTTATACCCGCTATTATATCTTCTAAAGAGTCCGGCTTTAATTCTTTCATAAAGCTAGTCATGCCCGTGGACTCTAGCTGAAACACCCCTGTGGTCTTGCCCTCTCCAATCATGCGATACACATTTTTATCTTCAAAACCTAATTTATCTAAGTCAATGTCTATATTTTTAGTTCTCTTTATTATATTAAGCGCATCTCTTATTACAGTTAGAGTACGTAATCCCAAGAAGTCCATCTTTAAAAGTCCAAGCTCTTCTAGAGTTCCCATAGGGAATTGTGCCACTATATTGTCATCATTTTTTTGAAGTGGTACATAATTTACTAAAGGTTTAGATGCTATAACTACACCAGCTGCATGGGTGGATGTATGCCTAGGAAGCCCTTCTAAATTTCTCGCTATGTCAATAAGCTCTTTTACTCTATCATCATCTTCATATATGAGTTTAAGCTCTGGATTCATATCCAAGGCTTTATCTATGGTTATACCCCCCTGCACTATAGGTATCATCTTAGCTATTTTATCTACCTCAGCATAGGAATAATTAAGTGCTCTACCCACATCCCTAATGCAAGCTCTAGCTGCCATGGTACCAAAAGTTATGATTTGAGATACATTGTTTTCTCCATATTTGTCCACCACGTAATCTATAACCTCTTGCCTTCTTTCATAGCAAAAATCACTATCTATATCTGGCATAGACACACGCTCCGGATTAAGAAATCTTTCAAATATGAGCCCGTATTTTATTGGATCTATTTTTGTTATTCCTAAGGTATACGCCACTAACGATCCAGCTCCACTACCTCTGCCTGGTCCTGTCATTATGCTATTTTCCCTAGCAAACCTTATGAAATCCCAAACTATAAGAAAATAATCCACATATCCCATTTGATTTATTATGCCCAGCTCGTATTCCAATCTCTCCTCTAATTCCGATCCTATGTCTTGATACCTTTCCTCTAAACCTTTATAGCATAGCTCTCTCAAATATTTATAATGATCCTGCCCCTTTTGCAAAGGGAATTCCGGAAGTTTAGATACATGAAATTCATAATCAAAATTACATTGTTCTGCTATTTTCACAGTATTTTCTAGTGCCTCTTTAGCATAGGAGAACTGATTGTACATTTCCTCTGGTGATCTTAAATAAAATTGCCCCGATGGATACCTCATTCTATTTTCATCATCTACTGTCTTACCTGTTTGAATACATAGAAGTACATCGTGAGCTTTAGTATCTTCCTTGTTTATATAATGTACATCATTACTTGCAATCAACGGTATATCTAACTGTTTTGACAGTTCTATAAGTTCATCATTTACCTTTAGTTGATCTTGAAGTCCATGATATTGAAGTTCTAAATAAAACCCTTCTTTAAATATTTCCTTATATAAAAGCGCAGTTTTTTTGGCCTTTTCTATGTTTCCCTTCAATATATTTGCTTGAACTTCTCCGCCTAAACATGCACTAGTTGCTATAAGTCCTTCACTATGCTTTTTTAGGTATTCATGGTCTACTCTAGGTTTATAATAAAATCCATCTATAGATGCTGTGGAAACTATGTTCATTAAATTTTCATAGCCCTTTTCATTCTTTACTAAAAGTACTAAATGATGTATGCTATTTTCCTTATTATCCTTTAATTCCATAGACTTTTCAGCTACATATATTTCACATCCTATTATAGGTTTTATACCTTGTTTTTTAGCTTCCTTATAAAATTCTACACATCCATACATAGTTCCATGATCCGTTATGGCAAGGCTATGCATTCCTAATTCTTTAGCCCTAGCTATAAGTTTGTCAACCTTGCCTGAACCATCTAATAAACTATACTCTGTATGTACATGAAGATGAACAAAATCCATATAATCTCCTCCTTTCTGGTGTACTGATTTCTATTTTATAAAAACTTGCCTACTCATAATTTTCCTAAACTATTGAGAAAGCAAGTTATCAAGTCTTAATTTAGTATTTTAGCTGACAATATGGTTTTTGCTATTAAATCTCTAGTTTTATTATACATGCTTACTTCCACTTTGCATGAATTTCTACCCATATCAACAATTTCTGTATATATATCTATAGGTCTGTTCATTTGAACTGGTCTCATAAAATAAGTTACTATGTTGTCCACATATATGCTAACATTATTTTTGTTTCGCACAGTAATTTCAGCAGTAGTAGAAAGAAGCATATTCAAAGCTCCGCTGGAAGCTGTTCCTAGCTCATTTAACATTTCAGGAATTATTTCTCCATAAAAATGTATTTTTCCATCTTCATTATGGTATTTAAAATTCTCTAAAATTAAATCTTCCATAGTTTCTTTTACATGTTCCTGTCTTGATGCATACTTAAGAGCTTTAATTACATCCTTCCTAGTTATGACTCCTAAAAGCTTCTTTTTATGCACCACAGGACACATTTTTATATTTTCCCAGACCATTATATGAGCAGCATAAGCTATAGTAGTTTTTGAAAAAACTGTTATAGGATTCTTTGTCATTACATTTCCTATAAGTTCCTCATCATCAACTCCATCACTTATATCTCTTAAGGTAACTATACCTACTAACTTATTATCCTTATCTAGTACTGGAAATCTTTCATGTTTATTCTTTTTTACTAATTCTTTAAACTTTATTACATTATCCGTATCCAGTACACATTCTGCCTCAGTCATTATATCTTCTGCTAATATTATATCTTTTTTAATTATATTTTCAGAAAGAGCCCTATTTATCATACTTGCTATAGTAAAAGTATCATAACTAGAAGATATGATAGGCAAACATTTTTCGTCTCCTAATTTTTTAATTTCTTCACTACATTGAAAACCACCTGCTATGAGCACTCCACATTCATTCATTAATGCTAATCTTTGAAGTTCTTCTCTATTTCCGACTATAACCAAAGATGATTTTTCAATAAATCTTGCAGCAGCATCCTCTGTCATTGCTCCTATAAAAAAATTACTTAAGGTTTTATATATACCTTCTTTTCCTCCAAAAATATTTCCTTCTACTATATTAACAACTTCAGCATATGTCAAAAGCTCTCTACTTTTCTTTTCAACTTTCTCTACCCTTATAGTTCCAACTCTAGGAATAGTTGATACTATTCCTGAATCCTCTGATTCTTTTATGGCCCTATATGCTGTTCCCTCACTTACACCTAATTCTGCTGCAATGCCTCTTACGGAAATTCTGGTTCCAGGGGTTAATGAATTAATATAATTCAATATTTTCTCATGTTTAGACATAAAATTTACTACCTGCCTTCTTTTCTTAATTCTTCTGCTATTTTTTCTATTTTTCTAAGTCTGTGGTTTACTCCTGATTTTCCAACCTTAGGATTCAACATTTCTCCTAATTCCTTTAGAGACTCATCTGGATACTTTAGTCTAAGCTCAGCTATTTCTCTTAAGTTTTTAGGAAGTCTTTTTAACCCAATTTCCCTTTCAATTAATTTTATACTCTCTACTTGCCTAACTGCAGCATTTACAGTTTTACTTAAATTAGCTGTTTCACAATTTACCAATCTATTAACATTATTTCTCATTTCCTTCATTATTCTTATATTTTCTAAAAAAAACAATGAACTATGAGCTCCTATAATACTCAATAAATCAGAAATTTGTTCTCCTTCTTTAATGTAAATTACATAACTGCTTTTCCTTTGTATGACCTTTGAATTAAGACCATAGGTATTAATTAGACCACTAAGCTCTTCCGCATAGTTATTATCGTGAGTTACAAATTCTAAATGATAGGTCTTTTCAGGATTGCTAATACTTCCTCCCCCTAAAAAAGATCCTCTTATAAAGGCTTTTTTAGTTTTATCATCATAAACCAAATCTGAAGGTATCCCAAATTCTAATGAAAAACTCTCTTCCTGTTTTAAGACACCAACAACTTTTAATAAGTCTTCAACTCCCATTTCTTCATTTATAATTATTACATAAACATTATTCTTCTTTAATGAATTATTTTTTTTAACCATTATTTTAGCATGTATATCAAAATGAGCTTTTAACAATTTAAATACCAGTCTTGCAATACTAGGATTTTCTGTAGTTATCTTAAAACTTAATTGCTTGTTTGATGCCAAAGCTATGGTGCCACTTACTTTCATCACTCCTGCTAATATAGCTATAGCCTCATCTCTAGAAACTTCCACATATCTACAAACTTCACTTTTAACCTTTGACGAAAATGACATCTTAACTTCTTTCCCTTCTATTTTCCTTTAATCTTTCAGATAAGTAGAAGTACTCAAGTATCTTCTTCCTATCATAGAATAATTGTTTATCCATAATTGTTTCTATTAGTATAGATGACAGCTTTTCTGCATCATGCCTTATTAAACCTTTTTTAACTTTTATAAAATCACCTTTTACTACATTTATATTCATAGACTTTAATTCTTCATTATCACATTTTACTATATGTGATGTTTTAAGCTTGTATTTATCTACAAGTTCATCAGTAATTTCACCATCATTCACTACGGCATAATTAATCATTCCTTCTCCCACATGTTTACGCACAGCTTTAATATGATCAGACACAGTAAAATCATCTGTTTCACCAGGTTGAGTCATAATATTGCACACATAAATCTTTAGTGCCTTTGTCTTTTTTATTGCATTAGATATATCTTTTACAAGAAGATTTGGCATTATACTCGTATAAAGACTTCCTGGTCCCAAAATTATGGCATCTGCCTCTTTTATGGATTGTACAGATTCTCTAAGTGCTCTAGCATTTTCAGGTTCTATAAAAATTCTATCTATTTTACTATTACATCTTAATGCCTCTTCTGGTATATTAGATTCTCCTTCTACTATAGTTCCATTCTCTAACCTAGCTTTTAAAATCATATCGTCTAAAGTAACAGGCAATACTTTACCTGTTACCGCTAAAACAGAGCTCATCTTCTGAACTGCATCTTCAAAATTATCTGATATTCCATTCATAGCTGCTAAAAATAAATTTCCAAAGCTTTGATTTTTAAGTCTTCCTTCTGCAAATCTATATTGCAAAAGCTCCTCCATTAAGGGTTCCGTATCCGCTAAAGATAAAATGCAGTTTCTTATATCTCCCGGAGGTAGTATACCCAGATCTTCCCTTAAGGCACCTGAGCCCCCACCATCATCTCCAACTGTAACTATAGCTGTAATGTTTGATGTATAATATTTAAGTCCCCTTAACATAGTGGATAAACCCGTTCCCCCACCAATTACTACTATTTTAGGTCCCTTTACCAATAATCTCTTTTCATATATTAAATTTCCCAATTTTTTCGAGTCAAAGGATACCTTTAAATATCCTTGATTTATAAGTGCTATTACTGATTTCATACCTTGATTTATAGAAATGTAAAGAGTGAATATACCACATACTATTAAAAAAACAAAAAAAGTTATGTAGTATATGTTATAATACATTTTATTTAAAAATTCTATTATTCCAAACACCATTAAAAGAATTCCCATAATTCCAAAAAGTATCCACCTTTTAACTTTTATTCCCGGCTTCAACCATTGAGTTAGCTTCATATCTTCATACCACCCTTGCTAACATCCTCATTTATATCTCTATGGTCTATAGTTACGTTATGTCCCTTGTCTCTTAATTTTTGGTACATAGCATTAGCTATAGTTACAGATCTATGTCTTCCTCCTGTACATCCAATGGATATGATTAACTGTCTTTTTCCTTCTTTGATGTAGTTTGGTATTAAAAAGTTTAGCATATCCTCCAGTTTTTCCATAAAATCTTTAGTTTCTCTAAAGTCCATTACATAATCCCTTACGGAACTATCATTTCCAGAATACTGCTTTAATTCTGGAATATAGTATGGGTTAGGTAAAAATCTCACATCAAATACTAAATCAGAATCCAAAGGAATGCCATATTTAAAGCCAAATGACAAGACAGTTATCATTAATTTACTTTCTATTTGATCCTTGTCACCATATATGCTAGTTATTTTATTTCTTAACTCCCTAGTAGAAAGCTTAGTCGTATCTATAATGTGATTAGCTTTTTCTCTTACTTCTCTTAACTTTTCTCTTTCAGAATCTATACCAGTTAAAACTCTTCCTTCTGGAGCTAGGGGATGCTTTCTTCTTGATTCTTTATATCTTTTTATTAAAACCTCATCGCTAGCCTCTAAGAATAAAATTTCATAATGATATCCTTGACATTTAAAATAATTTAAACTTGTAAATAAATCATCAAAGAATTTACCACCTCTAATATCTATTACTAACGCTATCTTATCTATTTTACCTTCTGTTTGAAAACAAGCCTCTGCAAACTTAGGTATTAAAGTAGTTGGCAAATTATCTACACAAAAATATCCCAAATCTTCTAAGCATCGTATAGCTTGTGTTTTTCCTGCTCCAGATAGTCCTGTAACTATTACAAATTTCATATAAGAACACCTCGCTATCTTTATTACTATTACAGTTTTATTTTATTATTATAACATAAAACATACTACAGTAACTAGCTGTATTACTTATCCTTCTGTCATTCATAATTTAAAATGTTAAATGAAGTTTTAAATCCTCAGTTATAAACTAGCTTATTAAAAATAAAAAACTACGAACAGAATACAATAATATTCTGTTCGTAGTTTTTTATATTATAGGCTATTTTTTAAAGCTTCTATAAATTTTTTATTCTGCTCCATCGTTCCTATAGTTACTCTCATCCAACCTGGCATTCCTAATAAATGTCCCGGTCTTATTATTAATCCTTGTTTTAATAATTTATTAAATACCTCTTTATCATCTGTCTTTGTATTAACCATTATAAAGTTAGCATTGGTTTTTTCATAAGGGAGACCTAACTTATCAAATTCTCCATAAAGATATTCTTTTCCAGCTTTGTTTTCTTCATAAACTCTTTTTAAGAACTCATCATCTTTAACTGCTGCTACAGCTGCTCTTTGAGCAAATAAGTTTACATCAAATGGTCCTATTACTCTATTAAAGTATCCTACTAATTCTTCATGAGCTATTCCATATCCGCATCTTAATGAAGCTAATCCATAAGCTTTTGAGAATGTTCTTAATACTATCATATTTGGATACTTATTAAAATAATTTAAAGCATCTGGGAAGTCCTTATCTGTAACATATTCAATATACGCTTCATCCATTATAATAATCACATGCTCTGGTATTTTATCTAGAACTTTTTCAAATTCAGCCTTTGTAAATATAGTTCCTGTTGGATTATTAGGATTGCAGAACCATGTTATTTTTGTCTTATCATTTATAGATTCTACCATCTTTTCTATGTCCAGAGCATTATTTTTCATAGGAACTGATATGACTTTAGCTCCCATTAATTTAGCTCCTGCTTCATAACGTGGGAATGTTACCTGTCCCATTATACATTCATCCCCTGGATTCAATAAAGTGTTACATATAATTCTTATTAATGCATCAGAGCCTGTACCTAAAAACACTTCTTCTGGTTTTACATTTAATTTTTCTGCTATAGCATGCTTTAATTCATAGTTAGAAGCATCTGGATACATTTGAGGCTCTTCCAAAGTCTTCATAACAGCTTCCTTAGCTTTAGGTGAACATCCTAGCGGATTTTCATTAGAAGCTAATTTTATAACATGCTCTAAGCCTAGCTCCCTCTTCACTTCACTTATAGGTTTTCCAGCCTTATACATGTTTAAATTCAATATTTCTTCTCTTACTGCATATTTCATAAAAAAACCCCCCATTTATTTTTTGTATTTTAATAAAATTTTGAATTATCAAAATTTTAATTACGTATTTAATGGGTATTTACACTAAAGTAAATATCCATTAAATACGCAATAAATATACTATTCTTCCCCTATTATTCTGACCTCTGGTTGAAGCTCCACTCCAAAGTTTTCTTTTACCTTTTCTTTAACTAATTCAATAAGATCTAATATATCCTTGGCAGTAGCGCACCCTTTGTTTATAACAAAGCCTGCATGTTTTTCTGATACCTGGGCACCACCTACAGATACGCCCTTTAAATTACTTTCCTCTATTAATCTACCTGCAAAATATCCTTCTGGTCTTTTAAATGTACTTCCTGCTGAAGGATACTCTAAAGGTTGTTTTTCTTTTCTTCTAGAAGCTAATTCAGAAATTCTATTCATTATTCTCTCTTTATCACCCATATGTAATTTAAAAGTAACTTTTAAAACAATATATCCATATTTAAGTATAGCACTTTTTCTATATCCTAACTCTAGTTCTTCTTTTGAAAGCTCTAGTAGTTCTCCCTCTTTACTTAAAACCACTGCACTTTCTATTACTTTAGATATCTCTCCATCATAAGCTCCAGCATTCATCGCTACAGCTCCTCCAATACTTCCTGGAATTCCACTACTGAACTCTAAACCTGTAAGGCCAGACTTTGCAGCCTTATTGCTCACATTACATAAGACTGCTCCACTTTCTGCAATTATACGTTCCCCTATAATTTCTATGTTATTTAATTTACAGGTTCTAATTACAACTCCTCTTATTCCACCATCTTTTACAAGAAGATTAGATCCATTACCAATTATATAATAAGGAACTTTATGCTCCTTACAAAGCTGTATTATTTTCATAACTTGATCATAGTTTTTTGGAGTTACTAATATATCACAAGGTCCCCCAACTTTGAAGGATGTATGATTTTTCATAGGCTCATCTAATAGCATATTCTCTGGTTCTAATATAGACTTCATCAGAAGGCTAAAATCTTTGTATCCATTCATAATCTATCTCCTTTTAGAATTTTATCTCAATACATATAGTATAATTTATATAATATTAATTAATCAATAGCTATGTCAAGAACTTTGCCCTTATTCTTTAAATAATTTAATACTTCTTTTTCACTTTTGTTTATAATTAGCTCTTCTGGCATACCTACTGATTTTAAAATTGCCTCTGCTTCCTTAAAGTCGCCTACAGCTGTAGCAAAATGTGCATCACTATTTATTATTATTCTTGTACCATATTTCTTACAAAGTTTAGCTATTTTTGAACAAGTATCTTCGCTTCCCTTTCTTGAGCTTACAAATGAACTATTGTTTATTTCCAATAGTATATTTTTTTCTTTAGCTTTTTTTACTATTTCTTCTTCATAAATAGGGAATGAAGGATTTCCAGGATGTCCTATTATATCTACATATGGATTATCCATAACCTTTATAATAGCATTAGTGTTTTCTTCTATGCTACCTGGTTCTATGCATACATCATGCAAACTTGCAATAACATAATCTAATTTTTTTAGAATTCTCTCAGGTATATCTATATTTCCTTCAAAATCAATTATATTAGCTTCACAGCCTTTTAATATTTTTACTCCATTCATTTCTCTAGGAATTACTTTTAAATTTCCAAAATAAAATATGTGGGGTCCTCCTGGCATTTTAGGGCCATGTTCTGCAGAACCCAGTATCTTCAATCCCTTTCTACTAGCTTCACTTATATTCTCCAATAATGTACTATAAGCATGACCGCTTACTATTGTATGGGTATGAAGGTCCGATATATAGTTCATATTATACACTTCCTTTGCTTTTTCTAAAGTATTGCAGTATACTATCTGCAGCCTGCGTATTTATAGACGGAGTGTTTATAAGCTCATCATAAGATGCCTTTTTAATATTATCTATACTTCCAAATTTTTTCAAAAGTTCTTTTCGCCTAGTTGCTCCAATTAATGGTATATCCTCTAACACAGAATGTAATACTCTCTTTTCCCTTAAACTTCTGTGATATGTAATTGCAAATCTATGCACCTCATCCTGTATCCTAGTTATAAGTTTCATTATATTAGAGTTTCTATTTAAAATTATTTCCTCTCCTCCATATATTAAACCTCTTGTACGATGTTTATCATCTTTAACCATTCCACATACAGGAATTTCTAGGTTGTACTCTCTTAAAACTTCATAGGCAACATTTACTTGACCTAATCCTCCATCCATTAGTATTAAATCTGGGAAAACACAAAATTTTCCTACACTATATTGTAAATTTTTTTCTTTGATTTCTTCTATTTCTTTAAATCCATGAGAAAATCTTCTTCTAAGTATTTCTCTCATACTGTCATAGTCATTAGGACCTATTACTTCCTTTATTTTAAATCTCCTATAATCACTGGACTTAGGCTTTCCGTTTTCAAAAACCACCATACTACCTACAGAATCCACACCTTGTATGTTAGAAATATCATAAGCCTCTATTCTCTCTGGTATTTCCTGCAAGTTAAGAATTTCTGTAAATTCCTCCAAAGTTTTGTTATTCATTTCCTTATCCATTATATACTTTAATTTAAATCCTTCTAATGTTATTTTAGCATTTTTCATTACCATTTGCATTAGTTGGTATTTTTTACCTTTTACAGGGATTTTTATCTCAACTTTTCCTTCTTTTTTTAATGAAAGCCATTGTTCTAAAAGTTCTCCTTCTTCTATATCCGGAACTAAAATCTTTTTAGGTATAAAGGCTGTTCCACCATAAAATTCCTTTATAAAAGTACTTATTATATTCCCTTTGCTATTTCCTGAAGTATCCTCAAATATAAAGTGTTCTCTTCCAATAATCTTTCCATTTCTTAAAAAGAAAACTTGAATGCAAGTATCCTTTTCATCCATATATAAATTTATATAATCCTCATTTTCAAAATTACCAAATATTATCTTTTGATTCTCACAAACTTTATTTACTGCCTCTAATTTATCTCTTAAAGAAGCCGCCTTTTCAAATTGTAAATTTTCAGCAGCTTCCATCATTTCCTTTTGCAACTGATTTTTTAAAGTTTTATCTTTTCCCAATAATAATTCTATTATATTGTTAACTATTTTCCTATACTCTTCTTTAGAAATATATCCAGCACAAGGAGCCTTACAAATACCTATATGATAGTTTAAGCAAGGTTTTACATGAGCTTTTGATTTTACATATTCACTTTCTATTATTTTTTTACAAGTTCTTAAAGGAAATATCTTTTTAATAAGCAAAATTATTTCCTTTACTACAGAATACTCAGGATAAGGTCCAAAATATTTTGCTCCATCTTTAACCTTATTTCTAGCTATGATTACTCTTGGAAAATCCTCATTTAAAGTTATCTTTATAAAAGGATATCCCTTATCATCTTTCAGCAATATGTTATATTTAGGTTTATATTTCTTTATTAAATTGCATTCCAGTATTAACGCTTCCATTTCAGAGTCCGTAACAATATACTCAAACTCACTTATGTTTTTAACCATTTGTTTAACTTTTTCAGGATGGTTTTTAGAACTTTGAAAATACTGTTTCACCCTATTTTTCAATATTTTAGCTTTGCCAACATATATAACTGTACCTATAGGGTTTTTCATTATATAAACTCCAGGTTTTTCTGGAAGCATTTTTAAATGGTATTCAAAATCAAACATAATTTCCTCCAAAACAACAGTAAGTTTGTATTAACATAGAATTTAGTACCTCAATAAAGTTTAATCTTTAAATTGTACCTCTATATTTGAGATTTTCAACTTTCGCAGTTATAAAATAAAAATATAAAATTTGCAGATAAATAGTAGGTAATAGCTAAGAAGTAAGAGTTAATGATAAAACTCAAAGAGTTTTTTATAATTAATTTGTAAGTAACAGGTAATAAGTACTATTTGTGGTGAAAATCCCTAATTTTGTATTCTAAATTTTAAATTTAAAACCCTTATTAATCTAATGTAGAGCTTGAACTTTATGTGCTAAAGTTGAGTGAGATTATAATATGTACTTTCTAGAATAAAATAAAGGGCAGTTTATATATTGCATACATAAGTCCTACCATCATTATTATTTCTTCCACGATCTTTCCTATTTTAGAACCAGTAGAAAAATTTACTGGTGACTTATATTTCTTGTTTTTAAAAGGATAAAATATAGGCACCCCTCTTTTAGTAAGCATATCACACAATAAATGCATTCCATATCCTATCAAAAAATAATACGCCACATCAGAAATTCCATACATTTTACCTAAATAAGAAGCTATCAAAGTAAACAATGCCATTCCCACTATACTATGAGTTATGCCCTCTCTATGTGAAGAAAAGCCTATCATTACTAGTATAAATCCTAATACTTTAATTATAGGCTTATTAAAACAGAAATGATCTAATAGGAGAGTAATTAAACCCATGCCTACATAAATTGCAACCTTTGTAGTCTTATTCTTAAAAGGTAATATATATTTATTAAGTATACCTTTAGGATGATCTACATCTGGCAATAATGAGGCTACGCCCACTACCACTATACCTATATAACTAAACTTGCCAGGCAATTTATCACATAGTCCTATATAAGTTACTATTCCTATGCCAGCATGAGTTTTCCCAGTCATGTAATTATCTCCTTTAGTTAAATAATTTTTTTACTTTTTCATAGCCTGATTAATCACTTCAGTGGCTATTCTAGTGGCACTTCCTCCTCCAGTTCCTCCATTTTCTACGATTACAGCTATAGCTATTTCCGGATTTTCATATGGGGCAAATCCAATAAACCAAGAATGAGGCGTAGAATTTTCTGAGCCATCATTTTTATGATCTGCTGTACCTGTTTTTCCACATATAGCTACATTTGAATTTTTTGCAGCTCTAGCAGTCCCCTGTTGCACTGTATTTCTCATAAACTGCTCAATTATATCAGCATTTTGCTTACTAGTAATCTGTCCAATACTTTCCGATGAAATATTTTTCATAGTATTTCCCTTAGAATTCGTTACTTTATTTACAATTTTAGGTTTCATCATTACTCCATCATTAGCTATAGTTGAAGCAACTACAGCCATTTGCATAGGAGTAACTAGTACACCACTTTGTCCTATGGCACTTTGAGCTATATTCCCTTTTTCATAATCTTTATATTTTGGAAATCTACTATTATCTATAGTAACACCTATAGATGGTATGCTTTTATTAAAAAAGAACTTTTCTGCTGTTTCTTTTAATTTACTATTTCCTAATTCCATTCCTAATGTTCCAAAATACACATTACTGGAATGTACAAAAGCCTGTTGAAAATTTATATTTCCAAGAACTTCTCCACCATAGTTTGATAATTTTTCCTTACTATTAAATACTATCTTCCCATTGTCTTGTATTCTCTTATTCATCATACCATCAATATTTTCTAAAGCGCTAACAGCTGTAACAGTTTTAAAAACTGAACCTGGCGGATACATGCCAGAAACTGCTCTATTGATAAGTGGAAATCTTTTATCTTTATTTATTTCTTTCCACTGTTCCTCCGCTAATTCATTGGGATTAAAACCTGGTTTAGAAACCATAGCAAGTATTTCCCCTGTTTTAGGATTTAAAGCCACAACTGATCCCTTATTATCACCTAATAAATCATAAGCTTTCTTTTGAATATTATAATCCAAGGAAGTTATTAAATTATATCCTTTTTTTTCAGTGTCTTTATTTTTAAAATTAAATACACTATATATATCTATACTATCTAATGCCATTAATTCTTTATCATATCTTTTTTCCATTCCTGTTAGTCCATACTTTTGATTTTCATATCCTAATGCGTGAACAAATAAATCATTATATAGATATTTTCTAATTTGCTTTTCTCCTTTTTTACTACTTTCCGCTAAAGGCTTCATGTTTCTATCATATATAACGCCCCTTAATATAGCATTCCTTTTTGCCCACAACCTTCCGTTATCCGCTCTAGCGACTAATTTAGAACCTAAGAACACTTCAAAATATGTCATATAAACAATCAAACCCAAAAAGAGCAGTAAAAAAACAATCATTACCTTTTTAATATTTTGCGAAATATCCTTCATTTTTACACTCCCTCTTCAGAAATCTTTTGTAATATACCCAAGGAGAAAAATGTTATTATCATAGAGCTTCCTCCGTAACTAACAAATGGCAATGTTATTCCAGTAAGAGGTATAATGCTCATAACTCCACCTATTATTACTAAAACTTGTGAAGCTATAGTTGCACTGTATCCTACTGCTAGCAATCTAGAAAAATTATTATTAGCTCTTAAAGCTGCTCTAGTACATCTATAGAACAATATAAAATACAATATAATAATTGCTATACCTGTAAGAAGACCTAATTCTTCACATATGACGGCAAATATAAAGTCACTTTGATTTACTGGAACAAAATTAGGATACCCTAAGCCTAATCCTGACCCAAATAATCCACCGCTAGCTATAGCTATCATTGATTGTACCACCTGTAAAGACTCATGTGACGCATATTTAAAGGGATCTTTCCATATCATTATTCTAAGCCTTACATGTCCAAAAAGCTTATAACTTATAAGTCCTCCTATTATGAATAACCCCATACAAGTAGCTACATACTTAAATTTAGAAGTAGCTATATACAGCATAGTAACAGAAATACCAAAAAATATTAGCGCAGATCCTAGATCCTTTTGAAAAACCATGAATGCTAACGAAATCATGACCACTATAGCTGGTTCTATAAGATCCTTAAAACTTTCATATTCTTTTAAGGCAGATGCTAGATATGCTACTAAAAATAATTTTCCGAACTCTGATGGTTGAAACTTAACCCCAAACATATTTATCCAGTTCTTTGAACCATATTGTTCTGGAGCAAATAGTGTTCCTAATGACATTACTACTAATGTAGCAATTAAATATAAATATCTTAAGTTCTTAAACCTTTCTAAATCTGGTAAAAGCACTACTATAAATATAAATCCAGCTACACCTATGGAAAACCATATTAACTGCTTAATAGCTACAGTAGTACTTAATCTATATAAAACTCCTATACCTATTACAGATAATATACTAGCTATAATAAGTATGACCTTATCTCCGTCTGGGAAAAATCTTCTTATAATAAAATGAGAATAACCTATAAGTATGCTTATAAGTACTGCCATTATTATTGAACCTTTATCAAAAGGCTTTTTTATTAAAAATAAATCTATAAAAATAGTGAAACATAGTAAATAAGTATATCTTAAAAGTTTTTTTTCATCAGCTAAATAATTCATGGAGAATGCCTCCTTATATTATCCTATAATTTTAAAAAGAGAATTTCCTATCTTAACCATATCTCCTGAGCTCAAATAGGTTTTTCCTTCTGTAGCTTCATCATTTACAAAAGTTCCATTGGTACTATTTAAATCTTCTATAATACAACTATTATTCTTTAAGAATATCTTTGCATGATGACCTGAAACATATTCATCAGATAATACCAAAGTATTGTCTGATCTTCTACCAATAGTTATCCAATCTCCCATGGGAATAACACTTCCCACTTTCAAAACATCATTTCCTCTTATTTCTACAACCTCTAATCCATACTTCTTTCTTCTTGCCTTTTTTCTCTTTCCTGGTTCCTTGATATCCTTGTACATTATTTTCAATATAAAAAATATTATTACGTATATTATAGCTAATATGGCTATTGTAAATATTTTAGATATAAAACTAAATTTACTTAAATCCATAACCTTCACCTTCTTCTTACAAAATACAATAGACTAGAATATACTAGCCTATTGTAAATTATAACATCTTTTTTAAGTATTGTCCCGTATAAGAATTTTTCTTGCGTGCTACCTGCTCTGGTGTTCCAAAAGTAACTATAGTACCTCCCTTTTCACCGCCTTCAGGCCCTAAATCTATTATGTGGTCAGCACACTTTATCACATCTAAGTTGTGTTCTATTACAACTACAGTGTTTCCACCCTCTACTAACCTTTGTAAAATTTTTATTAATTTATTCACATCCTCCACATGAAGTCCTGTAGTTGGTTCATCTAATATATATAAAGTTCTTCCTGTACTTCTCTTTGAAAGTTCATAGGCTAGCTTTATTCTTTGCGCTTCTCCTCCAGATAATTGTGTAGATGGTTGACCTAGTCTTATATATCCTAAACCTACATCCATAAGAGTATCTAATTTATTTTTTATTCTAGGTATATTTTCAAAGAATTTACTTCCTTCGTCTACTGTCATATTCAATACTTCGTCTATATTTTTACCCTTATACTTCACCTCTAAAGTTTCTCTGTTATATCGCTTTCCCTTACAAACCTCACAAGGCACATATACATCAGATAAAAATTGCATTTCTATTTTTATTATGCCATCTCCCCTACAAGCTTCACATCTACCACCTTTTACATTGAAGCTAAATCTTCCTGGTTTATATCCTCTCATTCTAGATTCAGGTATATTAGAATATACTTCTCTAATAATATCAAATACACCTGTATAAGTTGCAGGATTTGATCTTGGCGTTCTTCCTATTGGACTTTGATCTATATTTATTATTTTATCTATGTTTTCTACTCCCTCTATAAGTTTATGCTTACCTGGATTAATTTTAGAATTATTTAATATTTTATTTACTCCTTTATATAATATTTCATTAACTAAAGTACTCTTACCAGAACCTGAAACTCCAGTAACGCAAGTAAATACTCCCATTGGTATTTCTACATTTATATTTTTTAAATTATTTTCTTTAGCCCCTACCACCTTTATGCTTTTCCCTGAAGGTTTTCTTCTTTCTAAAGGCATGTCTATTTTCTTTTTCCCTATTAAATATTGCCCAGTTATGGACTTTTCACAATTCATTATGGTATTTATATCTCCTGCAGCAACTATTTCTCCTCCATGTTCGCCAGCTCTAGGTCCCACGTCTACTATGTAATCCGCGGCCTTTATAGTATCCTCATCATGCTCTACTACCACTAAAGTATTACCTATATCCCTAAGATGTTTTAATGTACCTATAAGCCTGTCATTATCTCTCTGATGAAGTCCTATACTAGGTTCATCTAGTATGTATAAAACTCCAACCAAGCTAGAACCTATTTGCGTCGCTAACCTTATTCTTTGAGCCTCTCCTCCAGATAAGGTTCCAGCAGTTCTAGTTAAATTTAAATAATCCAGCCCCACGTCTATTAAAAACTTTAGCCTGCTTTTTATTTCTTTTAATATTTGATCTGCAATGGCATTTTCTTTTTCACTTAGTATCAATTCTTCTAAAAATTTAATCTCATCCTTTATAGACATGTTACAAAACTGAAATATATTTTTACCTCCTACAGTAACTGCTAAGGCCTCTTCCTTTAATCTATTACCATGGCATTTTGGACAAGGATTATTACTCATATATTGCTCTATTTCTCTTTTAATATAATCAGAAGATGTTTCCATATATCTTCTTTTTAGATTATTTATAAAACCTTCAAAAGTATGATTATAAACTCCCTCTCTGTCTTCTTTTACATAATGTACTCTTAATTTTTCTCCATTCATGCCATATAAAATTATATTTAATACCTTGGGATCTAACTTTTCTATAGGAGTTTTTAAAGAAAATTTGTACTTTTCACTTAAAGCTTTTAATATGGAATGAGTCCAAGAGTTTTCCTTCAAGCTTCCTTCTCCTAAAGAAATAATAGCTCCATCTAAAATACTCTTACTCCTATCAGGTATAATCAAATCTTCATCTATCTCTAAAAGCGTTCCAAGTCCATCACAACAATCGCATTTACCAAAAGGTGAGTTAAAGGAAAAAGTCCTGGGCTCCAATTCTCCTATACTTATACCACACTGAGCACAAGCAAACTTTTCACTAAAAAGCATCTCTTCTTTGTCAATTATATCTACAATAACAAGTCCCTCTGCCAACTTTAGTGCCGCTTCTAGAGAATCAGTTATTCTCCCTTCCATCCCTTCTTTTACTATTATTCTGTCAATTACTATCTCTATATTATGCTTCTTATTTTTTTCTAAATTAATCTCATCTTCTAATATGTCTAGAATTTCCCCATCTATTCTTACTCTTACGTATCCTTCTTTTTTTATTTTATCTAGTATTTTAACATGTTCTCCCTTTCTCCCTCTAACTACTGGAGCTAAAACCTGCAACTTTGTCCTTTCAGGTAAACTCATAATTTTATCTACCATTTGATCCACTGTTTGCTGCTTTATTTCTTTACCACATTTAGGACAATGAGGATGGCCTATTCTTGCATAAAGAAGTCTTAAATAGTCATATATCTCTGTTACAGTACCCACAGTTGATCTTGGATTTCTACTAGTGGTCTTTTGATCTATTGAAATTGCTGGTGATAATCCTTCAATATACTCTACATCTGGCTTATTCATTTGACCTAAAAACTGCCTTGCATAAGCTGATAGTGATTCTACATATCTTCTTTGCCCCTCTGCATATAGAGTATCAAAAGCCAAAGATGACTTTCCAGAACCTGAAAGTCCCGTAAATACAACAAACTTATCTCTAGGTATTTCTAATGTTACATTTTTTAAATTATGTACTTTAGCACCTTTTATAAATATTTTATCCTTCATTTTAATTCTCCATACTCCCCTTTAATTTTGTTATTTTATCTCTGAAATCTGCAGCCCTTTCAAACTCTAAGTTTTTGGCTGCCTGTTTCATTTCCTTTTCATATTTCTTAATTAATTTAGCAACTTCTTCTTTTGTTAATTCTACATCCTCAGGTAATGCTTCGTATTTTTCTGCAGCACTTTCTGCTACTTGAGTGGCCTCTATAACTTCCCTTATGTCTTTCATAACTGTTCTAGGAATTATACCATGAACCCTGTTATACTCCTTTTGAATCTCTCTTCTTCTATTTGTTTCATTTATAGCCCTTTCCATAGCTCCTGTTATATTATCAGCATACATAATAACTTTACTCTCTGAGTTTCTAGCAGCTCTTCCTATAGTCTGTATTAATGATGTCTCAGATCTTAAAAATCCTTCCTTATCCGCATCTAGTATTGCCACTAAAGCTACTTCTGGTATATCTAGTCCTTCCCTTAAAAGGTTAATTCCAACCATAACATGGAACTCTCCTTTTCTCAAATCCCTTATCAATTTCATTCTCTCAATAGTGTCCACATCCGAATGCATATAGTTTATTTTAATACCCATTTCCTTAAAGTAATCTGTTAAATTTTCTGCCATTTTTTTAGTTAAAGTAGTTATTAACACTCTATATCCTTTAGCTATGGTTTCCTTTATCCTTGAATACAAATTATCAATTTGTCCTTTTGTCTTTTCAATTACTATTTCTGGATCTAAAAGTCCTGTAGGCCTTATTATCTGTTCAGCTATATTTTTAGAATGGTTCTTTTCATATTCAGAAGGAGTTGCACTTACAAATACCACCTGATTTAGTTTGTTTTCAAACTCTTCAAATTTAAGCGGTCTGTTGTCAAAAGCTGATGGAAGTCTAAAACCATATTGAACTAAATTTTCCTTTCTAGACCTATCTCCACCGTACATAGCCCTTATTTGAGGAATAGTTACATGACTCTCATCTATAAATAGTAGAAAGTCCTCTGGAAAATAGTCTAATAATGTTTGTGGTGGTGTTCCTGGTTCTCTTCCATCAAATATTCTAGAATAGTTTTCTATACCAGTACAGTAACCCATTTCTCTTATCATTTCAATGTCGAAATTAGTTCTTTGCTTAAGCCTTTGAGCTTCTAATAGTTTATCCCCTGACTTAAATTCTTTAAGTGTATATTCCAGTTCTCTTTCTATCTCCTCTAATGATGTTTCTACTTTATCTTTAGATGTAGCAAAGTGTGATGCTGGGAATATAGAAACATGTTTTCTTCCTCCTATTATTTCCCCGGTAATGACATCAAACTCTCTTATACGATCTATTTCATCTCCAAAAAACTCCACTCTTATTCCCTTGTTTGTAGATGAAGCTGGGAATATGTCTAACACATCTCCCCTTACTCTAAATGTACCTCTCACAAAATTTATATCATTTCTTTCATACTGTATATCTATCAATTTTCTAATTATTTCATCCCTATCTCTAAGCATTCCTTCTCTTAAAGAAACTGTTAAGTTTTTATATTCTTCTGGATTACCAAGTCCATATATGCATGATACAGATGCCACTACAATTACATCTCTTCTCTCTAAAAGAGCAGAAGTTGCTGAGTGCCTTAATTTATCTATCTCATCATTTATAGATGCATCCTTTTCAATATATGTATCAGTTTGAGCTACATAAGCTTCTGGTTGATAGTAATCATAGTAAGATACAAAATATTCCACAGAATTTTCAGGAAAAAACTCCTTAAATTCTGAGCATAACTGCGCCGCTAAGGTTTTATTGTGTGCTAAGACCAAAGTTGGTTTTTGTACCTTTTCTATTATATTTGCCATAGTAAAAGTTTTTCCTGAACCTGTTACCCCTAAAAGTGTTTGAAAATCATGTCCTTTATTTATACCATTTACCAAACTCTCAATAGCTTGTGGTTGATCTCCCGTAGGTTTGAATTTAGAATGTATTTTAAACTCTCCCATTATATACACCTCACATTGAACATTTGTTCGATACTATTATTTTAACCCTTATTTTTCCTAATGTCAACCATATATCATATAATTATCTTTTCCCTTGCTGCAATTATGTAATCATTATACTACAAATTATTATAACTCATTTATAATGCCTATTATGCCTATATGAATCTCTATTTTAAACAACCAGTAATTCTCTATCAAGGCAATAGTGTAGCATATATAATATATAATGTATAATTAATGTGCTATTTTTTTATATTTTTATTGCTTTTACATTTTATAAGTGCTACAATTATATTGTAAATCGTAGGTATAAACAGTTTTTTGCAAACGTTTTTGTACATAATTTATTATTATTGCGGAACTACAATAATATAATTATTTATATATGGGAGGAATATATAATGGGAAATATTTATGAAAGTATGTGCGTAGCTTCAAATTGTTCTTCTTTTAAATCACAAGAACCTGTAGTAATGTCTTCTATAGGAACTTCTTTAAGTAAACGTTGTTCTAAATGCTCACATTGTAAAAACTGTAAATGTGAATTAGATTTATACGATAATGTAATTTCTAGTATTGACGAAAAATAAAATTTAAATAAATCACCCTAACAATAAACAACTAACCACCTAAAAGAGGAAAAGCATAAGAAATTATATTCTTATGCTTTTCCTCTTTTAGGTTATTCAACTATATTTTTTATGAACCTTTTTAACTATTTTATTTTTTATTATGATTATCCACAATAAGGTACAATGTAGTAGAATTATGAAATTTCTCCTCCATGACTTGCATAAGAGCTCGGAACAATAAATTTAATTTAAACAGTTCCTTCGCTTCTTATGCAAGTCATTCCAGAGAAATTTCATAATTCAGGTAATATAATGCTTTTTGTGGAATAATCTTATTATTTATTTTTTATTGTAATTAGTTTTATTTTTTTAACTATTTTCTTCTTTTTTCTTAGCTTCCTCTAAATACTTTTTAAAATCATTACCTCTTAATTTTATAACAGTATTGTCTTCTGGTACAATTTTAGGAACAAATAAAGCCCCTAAATCCCCTCTACTTATGATGTTATCATACTTCAATTCTTTCAACTCTCCAGAAATTTTTCTAGCCGTAAGCCTTATATAATTAGGTGCATCTCTAATCACATCAATTATATCATTTTCTTCACTTATCTTCTTATTGTTAATATTCATAAGTAAATCTCCACTTTTAATTCCCATCTCATCGGCTAAAGAATTAGGTATCACTTCTAATACCATCATACCCTCTTCTCCACTAAAATATATAGCCTTCTTTGTAGCCTCCATAAAACGCTGAACTAAAATCATAGCTTCATGACCTAATGGAGCAAATATTATAAGAAATACTTGGGTAAATTCACTATTTGGACTTATTTGAGTAAACAAAAATAAGACTAAAGAATATACTATCACCCATATTCCTGAAGAAGCAGTTTTTTCTTCTTTAGTTTTTGTAAATGTAACAGATTCATAACCTATTATGCCATAAAAGGTTATAGCTGCTATTAACATATTTTTCACTGTGCTAAATGGAGTACTTTGCCTAACTATAGGCCACCAATTAGGTGGATTTATGTTTATTCCCTGAAAAGAATTAGGATTAACTATAAAAATTAAAGCCACTGGTAAAATCCAATATCTTTTTAATAAAAAGCCTCCAAATATTTTACCTTTATCATTTTTAAATACTGGAATGGCACCTCTCTTGCCATCCAGTATTATCATAATTCCTTCTACAAAATGGAGTACTGCCACTAAGGACATTAGTGCTACTATATCTATTTTAAACAAATCCAATGAAGGATTATTTAAAATTATTGATAATTTTTGAAACACTAAGCTTAACAAGCCTAAAGCTGCTCCTGAATATGCAAAACACACAAATCTAGGTTTTATGAGCATAAAAATTATTGATAAAATAAATATAAAATCTATTAATGATTCTTCTCTAAAAGTTATTCCTAAATAGGCCATAATTAAACTAGCCAAAACTGCTCCAAATATTCCTATTACTATTTCAGATATAGTTAGCTCCAAAGGAGAGTTTATACTTTTTCCTACCACTATTTTTTGCATTAATGCAATTTTTTTGTTTTGCCTATAAAACATAACTCCTATAAAAGTCAAGACTAAAAGAGACACAGGTTCTACTAATGCTGCTGCAACTGCTCTCAATACGTAAAGTATTAGCGACACATTACCCCCCCTTACTGAACTGAACTAAACTATTAATTCTATATTTTTTATATTTTAATTAAATACTAAGTCTGATATTTAACCACTAACTATTTACTCTTCATTTTTTCTTTTATAACTTCTAATGCCTTTTGAAATTGAGGGTCATTACTTCTATTATATCCATTCTTAGCAGCTTCTTCTTTTTGTTTATCTGAATACTTAACCTCTATATCTGGATTTATACCTATTTTATGTATATTCTTTCCAGAAGGAGTGTAATATTTAGCTATAGTTACCTTAAGTGCAGTTCCCTCTTTTGTATCTATCATTGTTTGTACTACACCTTTTCCAAAAGTTTTTTCACCTATTAAGGTACCTAATTTATAATCCTTCACAGCTCCAGAAACTATTTCAGATGCACTAGCAGTTCCACCATCTGTTAAAACCACTAAAGGCATATCTATAGCATCTCCGCCTTCTGAATTATATTCTATTTTTTTCTTATTCTTATCCACAGTAGAAACTATATTTGCTTTCTTAGGTACGAAATTAGAAGCCACTTCTACGCAAGTCTTTAGTGATCCTCCAGGGTTGCCTCTTAAATCTAATATAAGCCCCTTCATTCCCTTGTTATTTAATTCTTTTAACTTTTTATTGAAATCCTTAGATGTATTTTCATCAAACATACTTATTTCTATATATCCTAAACCATCTTCAAGAATTTCTCCCTTTACAGTTTTAAATTCTATCTTTTCTGCTTTTAATTTTAAATTAAATTCACCTTTCTTCTCTCTAAATAGAGTTAAATCAATTTCCCTTCCTTCTTTTCCTTTCATCATTGACACTGCTTTTTCTAATTGTTCTCCATTTACTGATACGCCATTAACTTTTTCTATTATATCTCCACTGACAATACCAGCTTTTTTAGCTGGTGAATTATCAAAAGCACTTATTATTACTATTTTATTATCTTTTACTCCAACTTGTATTCCTATACCAACATAACTGCCCTCTATTTGGCTATTAAATTCTTCAAACTCTTTTTTATTCATAAAAACTGTGTATGGGTCTTTAAGCGCTGCAGTCATTCCTTTGATTGCCCCTTCTACTAACACCTCATCACTTATAGGTCCATCATAATATTTGTATATTTTATCCCTTACCAAAAACAACTTATTAAATTTTGCTATTTCATTATCCTTCGGAGCTACTGTACTCCTATTACTAAATATAAATCCTGTAAATAGATTAGTTACAATTAATAATGCTACGGTAAATGATACCCACTTTTTCTTATTTGTCATATTTTACACCTCTTATCTTCACACTTTTAAATATATTATACTATTATATATTATTATTCATACTATTACTTAATATTATTATTTTAATTATATCATTTTAACATAATTATGATAAAGTACCTTATTTACATGAATTATTGATAAATAACATAATTTCACATCTATAATATTGATAAAGAAAAAAACCTGGGTTTCCCCAGGGTTATATTCATTATACTTGTAAAAACTTTCTAATGGATAATATACTACCCATTGAGCCTATCAAAATTCCACCTAATATAAACTTCCAAGCCATTACAGTAAATACATAAGCAGGTGTTATAAGGTTCATTAGCATAAGTGCTACCCCACCAGCAGTAATTTTGACATATATAAATTTATAAGCATAGTATAACACTATGGTAGCAAGAAGTGCGCCTAAAATACCTATTATGATACCTTCTATTATAAAAGGCCATCTTATAAACCAATCTGTAGCTCCCACATACTTCATTATATTTATTTCTCTTCTTCTAGAGTAAACTGTTAATTTTATAGTATTTCCTATTAGGAATAGGGATACTGTAAGACATATAATGAAAAGTACTATACCAATCCACTTTAAAGCTTTAGTAATTTTAATAATTTGATTTACTATTTTTCTTCCATCTTTAATTTTTTCTATTCCTGGCATATTCTTCACCTTTGAAACTACTGTTTCTGCATTCTCTGGTGATTCCAATTTAACTATGTACGAAGTAGGCATAGGATTTTGTTTTTCAAGCCCCTCGGCTAATCCTGCATTTTCTTCTCCTAATTGATTTTTCCATTTTTCTAAAGCTTTGGCTTTACTTTCAAATTCTATTTCCTTAACTCCCTTTGTAGATTTTAATTTGTTTTCTATGTTGTTTTTTTCATCAGCTTTTATAGTATCTTTTAAAATAACCTTTATTTGAACTTGAGACTCTACATTCTCTACTCCTTGACCTACATTTAAAATAGCAATTAAAAATATTCCCATTAAAAATAAAGAAGCTGCTACAGTAAGCATAGATGCTAAACTTACTGTTTTATTTCGCCTTAAACTTTTTAAAGCATCTACAATAAAATATTTAAATGCATTAATCCTCATAACCGTATCTACCCCTTTGCTCATCTCTTGCTATAGCGCCTTTCTCTATGGCAATAACTCTTTTCTTCATGTTATCTACAATATCTTTAGCATGTGTTGCCATAACTATTGTAGTACCAGCTCTATTTATGTCTTGAAGTATATTCATTATTTCTAAAGTAGTTTCTGGATCCAAATTTCCTGTAGGCTCATCTGCTATTAGTAAGGACGGGTTGTTTACTATAGCTCTAGCCAAAGAAACTCTTTGCTGTTCTCCTCCTGAAAGTTCATTTGGAAAAGCCTTATATTTTTTAGATAAACCAACAAGAGATAAAACGGTTGGAACTTTTTTTCTTATTTCTCTACTAGATGCTCCTGTAACCCTCATGGCAAAAGCCACATTTTCATAAACATTCAATGAAGGTATTAATCTAAAATCCTGAAATACAACACCTATTTTACGTCTATAATAAGGTACTTCGCTTCTCTTAAGCTCTGTTAAGTTAATATTATTAACCGTTACTGTTCCACTAGAAGTTTGAATTTCTCTTAAGAGTATTTTGATAAAAGTAGATTTACCAGCTCCACTAGGTCCAACTAGAAACACAAATTCTCCACTATCTATTTCTATATTTACATTAGATAAAGCTAAAACATTATTGTTATAAACTTTAGTTACATTTTCAAATTTAATCATTATTCTATACTCCTATTCCTTGTAGGTTTTATTTATATATTATAACATAATAATATGCTTTTTTCTAACGTATACCTCAATATTTTTAATATGTTAATTTTTTTATTACAAGTAAAATTTCCACATAATCATAATATGTGGAAATCAAGCCTTTTTAATCTTCTATTATATCTTTAAACCCTTCACCTAACACCTCTCTAGCATCACTTACAGTTATAAACGCCCTTTGGTCTACTTCTTTTATAAATATCTTTAATCTAATAAATTGCTTTCTATCTAAAACCGTATATAATATATTAGTATCCTGTCCACTAAATCCACCTTTTCCATGAAATATAGTGCAGCCTCTTCCCAATTCATTAATTATAAACTGACTAATTTTATCTCTTTCCATGCTTATAACCATTACAGATTTACACATATTTAATCCATTTATTACAGAATCTATGGTAGTACAGTTTATTATTACAGATAATAGAGAATACATTCCAACTTCAGCATTAAACGTCATGCCAGCTGCTACTGTAACTAAAAAATCCACCATCAGTAATGCTTTTCCTAAATCTATATGTACAAATTTATTTATTATCTTGGCCAGTATGTCTGTACCTCCTGTAGAAGCATTTTGATTAAAAACCAACCCCATACCAACTCCTGATAATAAAGTTCCAAATATGGTAGCTAAAAGCAAATTATCTGTTACCATCCATGTAGGGTCTATGAGCCTATCCATTATCCATATTGATCCTGCCAGTGCAAAACTGGAATAAATCGTTTTAGCTCCAAATTGTGGTCCTATTACTATAAATGCAATTATAAATAATATAATATTCATTAAAGCTGTTAAAAGTCCTACAGATATTGGAATATAGTGGTGTAGTACTATAGCTATACCCAAAACACCTCCACCAGCTATATGATTAGGTTCTAAAAAAGCTCTTGTAGCAATTGCTAATATTAAAACTCCAACTGTTGCTAATACCCATTCTTTAATTACTATTCTTTTGTTATTCTTATTTACTTTCTCCATAATATCCCCCCGTATAATCTAGCAATAATTATATATAAACCCTATTTAGGTTTATGTCTTAAAATATGTATTAATAAATATATCATGCCATGTAACCGTTTAAATGAATTTGTATAATTATCCCTTAACTCTTATTTATAGTACCTGGTGCAACCATAATAAACATTCTTGATATATTGGTATCAAGAATGTTCTGACCATGTACAAATTAATAATTTCCATACATATAAACAAAGAAGTTTTATTGATATAACTTCAATTCAGCTCTATCAGTTCTATTTAATAAAAATTATTTTTATTAAATTACTTAAAATAAAATAGAACTGAGTTTATTATTAATGAAAAAATCAAACAAAATGTAGACACAAAAAATATTACCTGAGCTAAGTTAAGTCTTAAAAAATATGTTTTCCATTGTTTCTCATAATTTAATGGTCTCATTAAATCCTTTTTGGTAAATGAAACTGCTGACATGAACAATCCAAAACAAGATGCATAGGTTACAAATCTTCCTCCCCATTCTACTATGTACACTGTATTAAATGAACCTTTTATGACAGACCCAATTAATCCTATTAATATACCTATTAAAAAGCTTATTAGTAATATTTTAATAGAAATTTTAAGACACTCTTTTATATCTGTCCAAAAATTATTCATATACCCATCACTCCTACATTCAGATTATATCATAAAGGTTTTGAAAAATCTTTATTTATGCAAAAATGAATAAAAAATTTCATTTTTGCATAAATAAAAGGGTTTAATAAAAGGAAGGAGCTATTTACTCCTTCCTTTTATTAATAACTAGCTTTTACTATTTTAAGCTTATGCCCTTTTTAACCATTTTAACTATATCCATTGCTGTTAATCCATACTTTTCTAGAAGCTCTGCTGGCTTTCCACTTTCTCCAAAAGTATCTTTAACTCCTACTTTTAATACTGGCACAGGGTAGTTTTCCGTTACTACTTCTGCAACCGCTGAACCTAATCCACCTATTATGCTATGTTCTTCAGCTGTTACTATAACTCCCGTTTCTCTTGCAGCATCAGTTATTATTTTTGGATCTATTGGTTTTATTGTATGTATATTTATAACTTTAACCTTTATTCCTTCTTCTGCTAATATATTATAAGCTTCTAATGCAGCATCTACCATTATTCCAGTAGCTATTATAGTGGCATCTTTTCCTTCTCTTAAAGTAACACCTTTTCCCAATTCAAACTTATAATCTGCATTATCATTTATTACTGAAACTGCTGATCTACCAAGTCTAACATAACAAGGTCCCTCATATTCTGCCACTGCTTTTATAGCTGCTTCTGCTTCAATTCCATCACTTGGAGATATTACAAGCATATTTGGTATACTTCTCATTAAAGATATATCTTCTATAGCTTGATGAGATGCTCCATCCTCACCAACTGTTAAACCAGCGTGAGTTGCACATACTTTAACATTTAATTTAGGATAACATATAGAGTTTCTTATTTGTTCGAATCCTCTACCAGCAGCAAACATAGCAAAGGTACTTACAAATGGTATCTTTCCACAAGATGCCAATCCAGCTGCAACCACCATCATATTTCCTTCAGCAATTCCCATATTTATAAATCTTTCTGGAAATACCTTTTTAAATTCCGCAGTTTTAGTTGATTTTGATAAATCCGCATCAAGAACTACTACATTTGATTTTTCTTCTCCTAATTTAGCAAGAGTCTTTCCATAAGCCTCTCTAGTAGCCATTTTTGTCATTAGTTTTCACCTCCTATTTCTTTTAAAGCTTCCTCACATTGTTCCCTACTAGGAGCTGAACCATGCCATCCAGCTTGATTTTCCATAAATGACACACCTTTTCCTTTTACTGTTTTACATATAACAACTGTTGGTTTATCTTTAGTATTTTTTGCTTCTTCAATAGCTTTTATTATTTGTTCAAAATCATGTCCGTCTATAGTTATAACATGCCATCCAAAGGCTTTAAACTTATCATCTATAGGGTTAGAATTCATGACTTCTTCACATTTTCCATCTATTTGTAATCCATTGAAATCTACAAATGCTGTTAAGTTATCTAATTTGTAATGAGCTGCAGACATAGCTGCTTCCCATACTTCACCTTCACCTAATTCTCCATCGCCTAACAAAGCATATACTCTATAGGCTTTGTTATCTAGTTTTCCAGCTAAAGCCATTCCAACTGCTGCTGAAATTCCCTGACCCAATGAACCTGTAGACATGTCAATACCAGGAACATAATTCATATTTGGATGTCCCTGAAGCATTGATCCTAACTTTCTTAAATTATTCAATTCACTTACATCAAAGTAACCTTTTCTAGCCAATACACTGTACAGACCTGGAGCACCATGTCCTTTAGAAAGCACAAATCTATCTCTATCTGGATCCTGTGGATTTTGAGGATTAATATTCATTACTTTAAAATATAAAGTTGTTAAGATTTCAACTTCTGACAATGATCCTCCTGGATGTCCTGAAGCTGATTGAGTTATCATTGTTATTATGTCTTTTCTTACAGTTTTTGCTATGGTCTGTAGTTCTTTTGTGTTAACTTCCATTCTTATCCCTCCTAAGCTTGCTCATAATCATATTATAACAATTACTTTAAAAAGTAAAAAGCCTTTATATGAATTTTTTGCATTTTTTTAAATATTATTTACTAAAATTAAAATAAGGGTTATATAAACAATTATATAACCCCTATTTTGCTGCTATTTCAATCCAATACTTATTAAAATTGACTCATTAACTTTCTCCATGTCATCATCTGTCATATGACCAATTTTCTCTTTAAGTCGTCTTTTGTCTAAAGTTCTTATTTGCTCTAAGAGCACAACAGAATCTTTATTAAGACCATATTCCTCTGAAGAAATTTCTACATGAGTTGGCAGCTTGGCCTTATTGATTTGTGACGTAATTGCTGCCACAATAACTGTAGGACTATATTTGTTTCCCACATCATTTTGTATTATGATAACTGGTCTTACTCCACCCTGTTCTGAACCAACCACTGGACTGAGATCAGCATAAAATATATCTCCTCGTTTTACTATCGGTGTCATCAGGCAAATCACTCTCCGAAAGCATAGCTTCATATTCTCCTAACTCTTTCATATCACTTTCAAAGCCACATTCACATAATTCTAGATTTAGCTGAGCCATTTCTATATATCCCTTTTGCATTTCTTCATAGCTCAACCTTTTTTTCTCCTCAATATATAATATTATGGCCTCTCTTATAAATTCACTTCTTTTTTTAGAATCTTTCTTTAAAGCTTCATTAAATTCATTAAAAAGTTTTTCTGAGAGGTTTACCACCAATCTCTTTGAGCCTGACATACGATAATCGATACCTCCTATTTATTAAAGCGAAATATGTATCTACTCTTTAATTATAACCCTATTTGTCAATATGTCAAAGATTTTGCGCTATTAAACCCCCATTTTTCTACAAGTATATTATTGAAATCTGTATAATCCCTATACATAATTCCTTATTTTTACAATTTTTCCTTCCTTTATGTATACTCTTGGCACTCTTTTGCTAATCATACAAACTACCTCATAACTAATAGTACCTAGAATCGCTGCTGCATCTTCTGCATTAAATTTTATTTCTTCAGTTTCCCCTATAAGTATTACATCTGTACCCACTTTTACATTCTTTATATCTGTAATGTCTATCATGCATTGGTCCATGCATATTCTCCCCACCACTGGCGCAAATTTATTATTTATAATTACTTTTCCCTTACCAAAAAGCAATCTTGTATATCCATCAGCATATCCTACTGGTAAAGTTGCTATTATGGTATCTCTAGTAGTTTTAAACTTCCTCCCGTATCCTATGTACTCTCCTGCAGGAATTTTTTTAATGTGAACTACATTTGTCTTCAACTGCATAGCAGGTTTTATATTTATTTTATCTTTAGAAACTTCTTCTGAAGGATAATAGCCATACTGTATTATTCCTGGTCTTACCGCTTCAAAATGAGTTTCAGGTAAATCAATAATAGCTGCACTATTAGCTATGTGCCTTATATTTATATTTACTCCATTATCTTTTAGTTTATTATAAAACCAATTAAAGTGCTTCAATTGTTTATATGTATATTCCTTATCTTTTTCATCTGCAGCAGAAAAATGCGAAAATATTCCTTCTATTATTATATTAGGCAATTTACTTATTTTATATACCTGATTTACACTATTTTCATCAGGCAAAAATCCTATTCTTCCCATGCCTGTATCTAAAGCTATGTGAATTTTAGCTACTTTATTACTTTTAACTGCCATTTTAGATATTTCTTCTGCAAAATCATAGGAATAAACTGTTTGTTCTATATCATATCTTAATAAGTTATCAATTAAATTTGGAGGAGTAAAACCTAAAATCATTATAGGGCACTCTATTCCTCCTCTTCTTAGCTCAACAGCTTCACTTATTACTGCTACTGCTAATCTATTAGCTCCATTTTCTAAAAATACTGGTGCTACATCTAATGCTCCATGTCCATATGCATCTGCTTTCACTACAGCTATTATATCCTTGCTTTTTGATACTCTTCTTATTTCTCTCATATTACTAGCTAATTTATCCAAATGTATTTCAGCCCAGACTGGTCTTAAGTGCCTAAACACCACTTTCACCTCCATATATTAATGCATATAAAAATTCTTATAAACTATATTTACTTTTTCTTCATCTTTTTCATTATAAATTACTACTTTATATGGCTTCTTTTCTTTGTAATCCAAGTATAAATTAACTTTACTTAAATTCCTGTTGTTATAGGGCAAATCCATTATAACTACTAAATACTCATTATCATCCAGTTTTTTATATTTATATTTAATTTTTTCGTTATTATAAATAAGTTTTATATATTCATCAATAAAACTTAACTTATATAAGCTATCAAAACTTTCATCAGTTGAATATTTTTTCTCGTTTTGTACATCATTTATGTGTATTTTATTACCCTTATAAACCATCTGTCTTGTGCCATTTACTTCTAATTTAGCAACTTCCCCTTTTTCATATGTTTGCTTTCCTGTTAACTGAATTTCTTGTCTAGAATTTATTATAGTTATTTCTATATCTGTAGTGTATTTATCAATGGATTTTATTATATCTATAATCTCATTTTCTTTTTCCGGTTTTTTATTTCCACAAGCGATTAACGATAAAAGAAGAACTATAGATAATATTAAAGTAATTATTTTATTTGCGCTTTTCATACCTTTCCTCCAAACAATACTATAATTAATTAATATTGCTTTGGGGAAATTAATATTCTATTTTTATTCTATTATTTCTTTTATAGCATAGGGAATGTACTCTATTATATGCTTTGCATTTACAGAAAACATCTTACTACTTAATTTATCTCCACAATAACCATGAATATAAGCAGATACATATGTTGCTTCTAATGGAGTATAACCTTGAGCTATAAATGAAGTTATTAATCCTGTTAAGCAGTCCCCCATCCCTCCATTAGCCATAGCACTATTTCCTGTAGGATTTATAAATGTACTATTTCCATCAGTTATTACAGTATTATAACCCTTCAACAATACTATTACGTTATTTTCCAATGCAAATTTTTTAGCAATGTCTACTCTGTTTTCATTAATATCTTTTATATCCAATTCTGTAAGTCTAGACATTTCCCCTGGATGAGGTGTAAAAACTAAAGCATTAGAGGATTCTTTTATGATATCTTTATGATTTTGAAGCACATTTATAGCATCTGCATCCACTACTATAGGACATTTAGATCTTTTTATTATTTTTTCTAAAAGTCTAAAAGTCTCTATACTATTTCCCATGCCTGGACCTATGGCAATGGCTTTAGCTCTAGATACTATTTCCTGTATTTTTTCCTTTTCTGTAAAATTCACCGTCATTGCTTCTGTAAGTTTACAACTTAATATACCTTGAATATCCTTAGGACAAGCAAGTGTCACAAGCCCAGCTCCACTTCTTACTGCTGTTTCAGCACTTATATATGCTGCACCTGTAAAACCTTCTGAACCAGATATTATTAGTGCTCTTCCAAAATTCCCTTTATTGCAATACTTATCTCTAATTTTTATAGTTTTTTTGATAAGATTCTTATCTAAAATAAATTCTCTTAGACATACATCATCTATAACCTTTGAAGGAATTCCTATATCTTCAACGATAACCTGTCCAATGAATTTACTAGTTGAGTACTTTAAAAAACCCCTTTTGTAAAGTTGAAAAGATACTGTCTTGTGTGCTTTCACACATATCCCCATTACTTGTCCATTATCTGAATTAATTCCTGAAGGCACATCTACAGAAAGAGTATATGAACTATTTTCATTTATTATTGATATAACCTTTTCGTATATACCTTCAATTTTTCTCGTAAGCCCTGTTCCAAATAAGCAATCTATAACCATTTCACTGGTACCTACACAACTTCTGAAATAATCCAAATCACTTATATTGTTAACTTTTGATATTTCAATACCCAAATTAGACACTATACAGTAGTTTACCATACAGTCATGGGATAATCCCTCAGTATTTCCTACCAAAAACACCTGAACTTTCTTTCCTTGAACATACAGATGCCTTGCAATAGCAAAACCATCTCCTCCATTATTTCCTTTACCACATACTAATACAAAGGAATTTATTTTATTCATATCTATATTCTTTACTACTTTCAATGCAGCATTTTCCATTAAAATCATGCCAGGCATTTTTAATTTTTCAATACATATTTTATCTATTTCTCTACTTATTTTAGCTGTGCCTATCCTCAAAATTATTCACCTCCCATACGGCGTAGGCTATAGCATTTTCTCTACTGTGAGATATACTTAAATGCATTTTGTATTTACCATCTTTTCCTGCTATTTCTTTAGCCATTTTTTTAAGCTCCACTATTGGTTTCCCTATTTCTGTATTTTTTATTATTATATCCTTAAAAGAGAAACCCGTAAATCCTGTACCTAAAGCCTTAGATACTGCTTCTTTTGCTGCAAATCTTCCAGCTACATATTCGTATCTTAAATTTCTACTCTTCAAGTACACTATTTCTTCTTCATTAAATATTTTATTTAAGAATAGGGAATTTCCCTTAAGAATTCGCTCTATCCTAGATATCTCAACAATATCTACTCCTATGCCAGCTATCATCTACTGTCCACCTCACTATAACATTAATAAAATTTATGCAAATAAATTTTACTAAATTTTTAAATAAAAATGAAGGAATACAATTTCCTTCATAAAAAAATTAATTGGCCAATATATTCTTTAGTTCACAATCGAAATCCTCTACACTGTAATCAACTTCTTCACCTATTATGTCTATAAGGTGGATTGGTGATACTGTGTTTTCATATAAAATTTTCATTAGATTATGTACTTTATGCCTGTATGGACTTATAGAAACTACACAATCTCTTTGTATATTAATTACTTCTCCATTAATTATATCCTGTCTTTCCACTTCTATGCCATAAGCTTGTACTTCTTCATTGCTTCCTTTGAAATGAATTGAAATTTTGTCTTTTACCAATCTGTAAGAATAAATTCGAGTTAAATCACCTTCTTGTAGTCGTCTAATAGCATTTTCTACTACAATCATTTAACTTCCCCCCATATTTTATTTGTTATTATATTATCACTGGTAAGGAAAAAATTGTGTCATTTTATAACAGTTATAAAAATTTTTTTATCGTACTAAAGTGACATAAAACAAACTTTTTTCTTACAAACTTAGCATTTATCCTTGATAATTTTCAGAATATTCCATTAATTATTTTTTATTTCCCGTTTTTCTGTCGAAATTGTTGAAAATTTATTTTATATTTTTTTCTTTACTTTGATATATCTATTTTTAAATTCCTCTGCAGTTCTCTTTTCAATTTCATGCTGTGAAAATTTAACTTCATTATATCTATCAGTAATGTACTTCAAATCTTCTTTTTCAACATCCCTATTGATAATTATGGAATTTTCTAATTGAGTAGCAGTCATATATTCATCAAATATCTCTTTTTCTTTAGAATACATTTGCAATTGTCTATAAAAATATTTTATCTTGTTTTTGGGATCTTTTCCGAAATAAATACTTTTTATAAATTTATTTAAAATATTTTTTTTCTTTTTCTTTCCCCCTATTTCTATTTTTTCTTTTTCTTCACTTATTACATTTGTATTTTCTTCCTTAGATGAATGATACATTAATTTTGATACAATTTTGTATACAATTATACTTATTATAAGAAATACTACTATCCTTATAATTATCCTTAGGAAGTTTATATCTTTATCAGCGTAAGAAATCATTTCTTTTGTTTTTTTCTCAATAACTTTTTTCTTTAAAGTTCCTTTTTCTGATACAACTTCTTCTTTAAAAAGAGATTTTAAAAAATTCAAAATTGCTGTATAAGGTTTATCTAATACAAATATTAACATCTTTATAACCACATTCACTACATAATCAAATATAGTTTTCAATAACATTAAACCTTTGAAAAATATGTCATAAAATTTTTCAATAGATAAACTAAAAATAAAACCAACAGTTATCCCATCTATGATAAGTGATTTTTTATTTATAATATTATAGTTATAATCTCTTATTTCCCTTAAATATATTATACCTATAGTAAAATATATAATATAGAATCTAAAAAATGTCTTATTACTAATATTTCCAAATAGCATAGTAATTATCCATAATAATATTACTATAAACAAGGATTTTTTGAACACATCTCTACTAAAATAGTAATTCACATTGTTTTTTTCTATATTATAGCTATACACTATTATAAATAATATATAGGCAGAATTTAATGTAAAAGATATAAAACTCTTATTCAAAAAAAAATTGACACTTAATCCTAATAAAATTGGAACACCTAAAACTAACCACTTATTATTTTTCTTATAGTTTATATATTCCATAAAAAACACAGAAGTTAGAATACTAAAAAAAAGAATATTACTTATATGTTTTTTAGTAATTATAAAATTCAAGGTAGACCAAACTATATAAGAAAACATTACAACTTCAATTGTAAATAAACATTTTATCCTCCTATACCAACTCATTAATCCATTTCACCTCTATACACTATTTTTTCTACCCCTCTTATTTCAATTAAATCTCCTTTATCAGATACATCAATAATTTTTAAATTTATCCCCTTATTCCTTAAAAAGAATATTATATTTTCATCTTCCTGAGTAAAAAATGAACTAACTATTACATAAGTATTATTTGGCTTGAAATATTTTATATGTTTATTCAAAAAATCACTAAAGCTACTTTTAGGCATATAATCCATTCTCGCACACAATTCAAGTACATCTTTTAAAGAATTGCAAGGAAGAGTAATTGAACTTCTAATATCATCCGAATAACTAATTATATTTGCATTTGTCCACGCTGATACTTTTATACTTTCTTTTAAAGCAGTATCTGCCATAGAAACCGTAACCTTTATAGCTCTATCTATAGCTTTTTTATTTACATATCTCCAGTAAGTTTTATGACATTGAATGTTTATTATAGTTATAAATTCTCTTTCAGATGTGTAGTCATATTCTTTAACCATAAGCTTATTCATCTTTAGGCTAGATTTCCAATGTATATCCTTCATTCTATCTTCAACATTATATTCTCTTATTCCCTTAATATATAGTGGATCCTTATAAATCCATCTCTTTATTACAGCATCTCCTTGATGGCTTGTACTATCAAATTTTAGTTTTATAATATTAACTATTTTAGGATAAACTACAATCTCTATATAATCATCTATTTCTTTATCTGTAGTAAAAAATCCAAACACATCGCCTACTACCATTTCTATTTTTTTTAAAAGATAAACTCCCCTGTGCTCTATAGGAATAACATAGGTTTTTGTAATTCTTTCATATCCACCTATAGAATACTGAGTTGTATTTGTATAGTTTTTACTAAATATTTCATATGGAAGTTCTTCTTTTACAAGCATAAAAAATATAGGCATTTTCTTTTTATTTTCTATTGTTATAGAAACTTTAACTTCTTCACCTTCTACCATAGAGGTTTTATCTACTTTTCTATATAATGATAGCTTATGAAATCCCTTTTTCTTAGTAAAATCTGATATAGCATACACCAGAATTATTATAAATAAAAATATTAGAAAAGATATCATTTAAACCACCTCTATACCTCTTCTAAAGGTGTTTTTACAGTATTTAAAATTTCTTCTACTATGTACTCACCCTTATTATCCATAACACTATTTTCACTCTTTAGCACTAGTCTATGTGTTATAACCGGTATTGCCATAGCTTTTACATCTTCCGGCGTAATATAATCCCTTCCATTTATAGCTGCATGAGCCTGACTACCTTTCATAAGCGCTAGTGTTGCCCTTGGTGAACATCCTACCTCTACTCTACTATGTTTTCTAGTAGCAATTATTATATTCAATATATACTCTCTCATTTCATCACTTACATGAACTTTTGTATAGTTATCCTGTACATAGCATATATCCTCCATGTTTACCACTGACTCTAATTGGTCTATTGGATCTTTTTCTATAAACCTATCCATCATTTTCTTCTCATCCATATATTCTGGATAACCCATGGATAATCTTATAAAAAATCTATCTAATTGAGCTTCCGGAAGAGGAAAAGTTCCAAATTGTTCTATAGGATTTTGCGTTGCCATTACAAAGAAAGGTCTATTTAGTTTTATAGTATTTCCTTCCACTGTAACTTGTCTTTCTTCCATGCTCTCTAATAAAGCTGATTGAGTTCTAGGGGTTGCTCTGTTTATCTCATCCCCCAACACAAACTGACTTAATATAGGACCTGGTTTAAACTGAAACTCTTGCTCTTTTGCATTATAATAATAAATTCCCGTCATATCTGATGGAAGTAAATCCGGCGTAAACTGTATCCTTTTAAAAGAACAATCCATTGACTTAGATAGTGCTCTTACTAATTTAGTTTTTCCAACACCAGGTACGTCTTCTAAAAGTACATGCCCTCCACATATAAATGCAACTATTATTTTATCTATTTTCTCTTCCTTCCCCACTATAACTTTACTTACGTTATCATTTACTTTTTTTCTAAATTCCTTAAAAACCTCCATGTGCATTTGATTATCCCCCTAAAATTAAGAATTTATTTTATTATATAAAAACAGCATATTATCATTATAACACTTTCATAATTATTTTAAAAATAACACAATACAACTTACTGCATTTCGCACATTTTACAACCAATTTTATAAATAAAAAAACTACCATCGACACAAGCAACAGTAGTTTTGCAAACTAAACTATAAAATAATCTAATTATTAATATCCTAGCACAGCAGGTATTGTTAAAGAAAGTATAGTTATTAGGGTAGCTGATATAATTGCTGCTCTTTGTTCTACTATAGGCACTGCTGACCAAAATATTACTTTTAGTAAATTCATTCTTTATCTCCTTATTGTGTAATATTATATCAATTTCAAACTATATTATATATTAGCATTAATATTTTTTCTATTAAAATATTATTAATTAGTTCAGTAAAACTAAACTATCATTAAATATAAACGAATTTCTAAGTTTCAGACGTCATTTTACTACACCTAAAATTTAAAAATTAATTTTCATAAGGATAATTTTCATTCCTCTATAAGCTACAAATATCACTATAGCTATTTATCCAATAAACTATTTTTTCAAATAAAATTCTTATAACAGTTTAATTACTTGCTTTACATTTACAAAAGGAAATATTATATTAACTAATAATAATTAAAAATTAGCATTGAAATTTATCCTAAAATATGAAAGAATATTATTATAATTTATATATTATATACTAGTATATATTTTAGAAAGGAGATATTAATATGATTAAAAAATGGGTATGTACAGTATGCGGTTATATTCATGAAGGTGATACTCCTCCAGAAATATGTCCTCTTTGCGGAGTTGGCCCTGATATGTTTAAAGAAATGATTCAATCCTCTGAAAATATCAGTGATAAGAAGGAGAAAAATATAAAAATATGGGAATGTACAATTTGCGGCTATATATACGAAGGAACAAAACCTCCTGAATATTGCCCTATTTGTGGTGTTGGTCCAGAATTATTTGAAGAAGTAAAAAAATCTTCTAATGATTCTGTAGAAAAAGGAATAACATTCTCCTCCGATCTAGATTATAATATTTTAATAATAGGTAACGGCATAGCTGGAATTTCCGCAGCTAAGTCTATAAGACAAAGAAATAAAAATTGTAAAGTAACTATTATATCTGACGAAAAATATATAACTTATTATAGACCTCAACTTACAGGTCTAATAGGTAATTCTATAGAAAATGACAAATTATATCTATACGACGAACAGTGGTACAAAGATAATAATATAAACCTTAAATTAAACACTAAAGTAAACTCCATAAATACAGAATCTCACTCCTTAACTTTGGAATCTGGTGAGGATTTAACCTATGACAAGCTAATTTTAGCTAACGGCAGCAGTAGTTTTATTCCACCTATACCTGGAAATGATAAAAAAGGCACCTTTACCTTAAGAAATTTAAAAGACTTAATGGATATTAAAAATTATATTAAAATGAATTCTTGTAAAAAAGTTTCTATAATAGGCGGTGGTCTTTTAGGTTTAGAAGCCGCTGAAAGTTTCCAAAAGCAAGGACTTAAAGTAAATATTCTTGAAAGATCACCTAGACTTTTAACAAGGCAACTAGATGATAAGGGCTCTAAACTATTTGAATATATAGTTGAAAGCTCTGGCATAAATGTATTAAAAAATGCAAACGCTGAAGAAGTGTTAGGTGATACTAACGTCACTGGACTTAAGTTGTCTAGTGGGAAAATTTTAGACACAGACTTAGTTTTATTCTCAGTGGGCATTACTCCCAACATAAATTTATTTAAAAACACAACTCTAGAAATGAACAGAGGAGTGGTAGTAAATGATCAAATGAAAACAAATATAAAGGATATGTATGCTTGTGGAGATATAGCTGAACTAAATGGCTTAGTGTTTGGCACTTGGACTTCTGCAGAACAAATGGGAACTACTGCTGGTGCCAATTGTTTAGGGGACAATTTAATATTCAAAAACTTTGTTTCATCCACTATGTTACAAGCGCTAAACACTACAGTATTTTCCTGCGGAAATGTAACTGAAGATGAAACTGTCTCTACAGTTGTACTAAATAATTCCATTAGCAAAATTTATAAAAAACTATTCTTTAAAGATGAAAAAATAGTTGGTTGTATATTAATAGGTGATTCTTCAAAATCTATAAACATCATTAACTATATTAAAGAAGAAAGAAAAATAAATGATATAATAAATAATTTCTAATATTCACGTTTTTCTTGCAATCTTGTTGCATTTTAACAAGATTGCTTTCATTTTTAATATTTTATACAATTGAATTAGAAATAGAAAAATAGTATAATAACTTTATATTGTAAAAATTATGCATAAGGAGATGAATTTATGTCAAAAGTTGTTGAAAGATTTTTAAAATACATAAAGTATGACACAAAATCAGATGAAGATTCTAATACTGTACCAAGTACTAGTAAACAATTATTACTTGGTAAGGATTTAGTAGAAGAATTAAAGGCTATAGGTTTGCAAGACGCTTCTATGGATGAAAACGGATACATAATGGCTACATTACCATCAAATTTAGAAAAATCCGTTCCTACTATTGGATTTATAGCACACATGGATACTTCTCCAGAAATATCTGGCGAAAATGTCAATGCTCAATTTGTAGAAAACTACGACGGAGGGGATATTATATTAAACAAAGAAAATAGTATAGTTCTTTCTCCTTCTGAGTTTCCAGAGCTAAAAAATTATATAGGTAAAACCCTAATAACTACTGATGGAACAACTCTTTTAGGTGCGGATGACAAAGCAGGTATCGCTGAAATTATGTCTGCTGTAGAATATTTAGCAGCTCATCCTGAAATTAAACATGGAACTATTAAAGTAGGCTTTACACCAGATGAAGAAGTCGGAAGAGGTGCTGATCACTTTGATGTTAAAAAATTCAATGCAAACTTCGCTTACACTGTAGATGGTGGTGACATTGGAGAATTAGAATATGAAAACTTCAATGCTGCTGGTGTGAAAATTAAAATTTCCGGAAGAAATGTTCACCCCGGTTCCGCAAAGAATAAAATGATAAACTCTGCACTTATCGGTACTGAACTTGTAAATATGCTTCCACCCGTTGAAACTCCAGGACACACTGAGCACTATGAAGGTTTCTATCATTTATGTTCCTTCCAAGGTGATGTAGAGGAAACCAAACTTTCATTTATAATAAGGGATCACAATAGAGAAATATTTGAACAAAGAAAAATCAACATGAAAAAAATAGTTGAAGAGCTAAATAAAAAATATGGCGATATTATACACTTAGAAATTAAGGATCAATACTATAATATGAAAGAAAAAATAGAACCAGTTAAACACATAGTAGATACTGCCTACAAAGCTATGAAAGAAGTAGGTGTAGAACCTATAGTAGTTCCTATTAGAGGAGGTACAGATGGTGCTAGACTTTCTTTTGAAGGTCTTCCAACTCCAAACCTATTTACTGGTGGACACAATTTCCATGGCAAATTTGAATATATCCCAACTTTTGCTATGGAAAAAGCAGTAGAAGTAATTCTTAAAATAGTAGAACTATACACTAAATAAGAAAATTGTGAAGCAAGTGCCATAAGAAAAATCTGTCTTTAAGTCCACAATAAATATATTTTATTAGACTGTTCGCAATACGCCAAGAAATTCTAATGTTTTCAAATTTTAATACCCTAAAGCTTTCAAACTCGCTTCTAACGGCGCTCAAACATGAAAGCTTCTTAACGGGTATTGAAATTTGAAAACAAAGAATTTCTAAGGCTAGCTCAATAGTCTAAAAAAATATATTTATTGTTACCTTAAAGACAGATTTTTCGGTTCATACGTACATTACTTATGGGGGAGACAGCCTACTAAAGGAGGATTTTCCTCCGCTATGCTACAGAAAATCTTTAATTAAATAAAAAATATATAAATACAATAATTTGATAATAAAAACTATAATTACACTATTAATCGAATAATTATAGCTTTTTCTTTTAAGCCTTTACAATCTTTTATTGGCGGCAGCCAGTCTAAATATTAAAGCTAAGATTTATACAAGCCAATGCATTATGGTAAAATATATTAAATTTTATCCAATATTTTATTTTAATAATTATGTATTTACTAGTACCTAATTAAAGTGACTAATTGTATCTTCCAATTAGTCAAAATATTATTAATAACCGGCATTTAAGTTCTAAACGAAAGGCTACGCCTAAAAAGATTATGGGAGCCTTTTTATTTGTTTTATAAATTAAAGATTTTCCGTAACGTAGTGGAGGAAAATCATCCTTTAGTGGGCTTCTCTTCTCCAACCATAAACATATTAAACTAAAAATCTGATTTTAATGTAGTAATAAATGTAGAATTGGGGACTATTGAACTAGCCTTAAAACTTCTTATGTCTCACAATTAAAGACCCGTTAAGAAGCTTTCATGTTTGAACGAGGAACGAGTGAGTTTGAAAGCTTTAGGGGCTTTAACTGTGAGACATTTAGAAGTTCTTGGCGTATTGTGAACGGTCCCAAATTATACATTTATTACGGAATTAAAATCAGATTTTTCTTCAATGTATTATGTCACAATATATTCTTATCTTGATTTTTTGTTGTAAGAAAGTACTGCGTTAAGTTCCCCGCCAATTAATATTATAACGGAGGTTATATATAGCCATAAAATTATAACTATAACGGCTCCTATACTTCCATATACCCTAGAATAGTTATTAAAATTATTCACATAATAAGAAAATAATAAAGATGATATTAACCAGCCTAAAGCAGTAAAAGTAGCTCCAGGCATCACTTCTTTCCACCCCATTCTTTTGCTAGGTATAAAGTGGTACATACATGCAAAAGTGAATATCATAAATATAACCATTACTACATATCTAAGAGAATTCCAAAAATAAAAAAAGTTATTTGTGAGTTTAAACCATTTATATATGTACTCTCCTAATACATCCCCAAATACTATTAGTAGAAATGCACTCATAATAATTAATATTAAAGCAAAAATGCATAATACTGATATACCAAATACTCTCCAATAAGGCCTTTTTTCCTCTTCATCATAAGCTCTATTGAGCCCTCTTATTACCGCTCTAAAGCCTGTAGAAGAAGCCCATATAGTACCTATCAAACCAAAAGATAATAGATTTCCTTTTCTATAATCTACAACTTCAATAACTGTAGATTTCACTAAATCAAATGCATTTTGGGGCAATATAAGTTGTATGCTACTCAATATAGCTTCACTACTAATAGAACTATATCCTACTATGGTAAGTAAAAATATTAAAAATGGAAAAAAAGATAATATAAATCCATAAGCCAATTGTGCCCCTAATGCTAATACATCATCATCTACTATTCTCTTTATTAGCAAAGTTATATCTTGTAACAAATTAATCTTCCTTTCTATTTACTACTACAAGTAGTTTATTTAATAAAGATATATTTATTATAACCATTTTGTATTGTATATTCAAATATTGGAAATTTCTTTAACAAAAATTCCATATTTATTGACTTAATAAACAATATGTGGTAAATTATAAGTGTACTACATGAACTAATACACTTAATACATAAATAAATTTTAGGAGGTGAAAATTTGCTTCAAATTAATAGTAAAAATAGTAAACCCATATATGAACAAATTGTAGATGAAATAAAAGAGAGTATTTTAAAGGGTCTACTAAAACCAGGAGACAAACTTCCTTCTGTACGAGAACTTTCTACTATGATTACTGCTAATCCCAATACAATAGCCAAGGCTTACAAAGAATTAGAACGAAGTAAAACCATAGAAGTCATACGTGGAAAAGGAACCTTTGTTGCAAAAAACTACATTCCTTCACCCACAGATAATGAATTAGAAGAATTAAAAAAACTTATGAAAAAGATAGTAATAGAAGCTCATTACATGGGTTTAGGTAAAAATTATTTATCAAATCTTTTAAATGATATATATGACGAATTTTAGGGGACTTATTAACAATTAAAAAAAGACTCTAAAAATTTATAAAAGTCTACTATTTTTTAATAGGCTTCAAAATTATCTAGTAGAATCACCTTAAAATATTATAAAAAATAAGTTATTGAACATAATGATATATAAATAGCAAAGTAAGGTGATAAAACATGATAAAAGCATTAAATATACGGCTATATCCAACGCAAGAGCAAATAATGTTAATGCATAAACATATAGGCTGTATGAGATTTGTTTATAATTGGGCGTTAGCCAAGCAAATAGATAGCTATAAACTTAATAGTAAAAAACTATCAGTTATAGATTTAGGGAAACAATTAACTGTTTTGAAGAATACCCCAGGTTATGAGTGGTTATATGAAGTATCTAATGCAACACTTAAAGAGAGTATTAGAGATTTAGATAAAGCATATACTAATTTCTTTAATGGAAGAGGATTTCCTAAATTTAAAAGCAAGAAAAAATCAGAACCTAGATTTTATAGCAGATATGACAAAATTTATTTTAAAGATAACTTTGTTAATCTTGAAAAGATAGGTAAAGTTAAATATAGGATGGATTATGATATTGATTTAACTACTGTAACAAAGTTTAAAAATCCTAGAGTACATTTTAATGGCAGAGTATGGGTACTTTCAGTAGGCATTGAAGATAATATTAAAACTGTTAAATTAAATAATTTTAGCTTAGGAATTGATTTAGGAATATCTCAATTAGCAATAACAAATATAGATAAATTAGACACTAGGAATGTTAATAAAACAAACAAAGTTAAAAAACTAAGTAAAAAGTTAAAAAGGCTTCAAAGACAATGTTCAAGAAAATATATTATGAATAAGAAAGGAGAGAGTTACCAAAAAACCAAGAACATTGCAAGACTTGAAAAGAAGATTAAAAAACTTTATAGTAAACTTAAAAATATTAGATTAAACCATATACACCAAACTACTTCCAAAATGGTGAAAGCCAAACCATATAGAATAGTTATGGAGGATTTAAAAGTATCTAATATCATGAAGAATAAGAACTTATCAAGGGCAATAGCAGAGCAGGGGTTTAATATTTTTATCAATCAGATGAAATATAAATGTGAAAAGTATGGTATTAAATTTGTTCAAGTACCTACATTTTATCCTTCAAGTAAAACATGTAGTCATTGTGGCAATATCAAGAAAGACTTAAAACTTTCAGATAGGGTTTATAAATGCAAATGTGGATTTACTTGTGATAGAGATAAAAATGCTTCATACAACCTTGCAAACTATGGTTTAGTATAATCACCTAAAAGATTTACTAAACTGGGTAATCGTTACAACCCACTATACTTATAAAGTATAGCAAAGCCTACGGAGTGTTACACAAACGAAAGTAGCCGCAATTTAACCTCTTTGCAGGAGGTTATAAAATGGGCAAAATCGGACATTATGAAGTAGGAAAGAAACAAAACTATATATTTATATAATCTTTTTATAAAGTTTTATAAGGTTTTGGTAACGGTGTTCACGTGATAGAAATAACTAATCTTTATAAAAACATAGGAGAAAATAAAATATTAAAGAATATAAATTTGAAGGTTCCAAAAGGAAGTATATTTGGACTTATTGGTGAAAATGGAGCTGGCAAAACCACTTTAATTAAATGCTTAACAGGTATATATAAAGTAGATGCTGGAAATGCTCTTATAGACAATGAAAACATTTTCGAAAACGTAAAAGTTAAAAATTCTATTGGATATGTTTCTGATGAAAATTCTCTTTTATCTTATTTTAAAGTAAAAGAACTTTTGGAATTTTACAATATGGCTTACACTAAATTCTCCATAGAAAAATTCAATAAATTAAATACTATATTTAAAATACCTATAGAAAAAAAGATAAGAGAACTTTCTAAAGGAATGAAAACTAAAGTTTCTTTATTGCTTAATTTAAGTATTAACCCTAAAGTATTAATTTTAGATGAACCTACTACAGGATTAGATCCAGTAGCTAAAAAAAATTTCATGAATATGATTATGGATGAAGTAGCTGAAAATGAAACTACAGTATTTATATCCTCCCATAATCTAGCTGATATAGAAAGGATTTGTGACAACATTGCCCTAATAAAAAATGGTGAAATTATAGTATCTTCATCTTTAGATAACATTAAAGAAAAAACAAGAAAGGTTCAAGTAATATTTAAAAATAGTGAAAAGGCTATTAATATTGTAAAAAATCGGAATAGTATTTTGAATTTTAAAAATGTAGGTAGAGTTTATTACTTGGTAACCAATGATTTTTCTAAAGAATTCCAAAAGGATTTAGAAAACCTAGGTGTAGAATTTATGGAATTTTTAGATTTAGACCTAGAAGAGATATTTATATGTTCAGTGGAGGATGGTGATAAAAATGGACTTTAAACTAAATAAAGCACTATTATATAAAGACTGGAAAACCACTAAATGGGTAGCTATGCTCATGAGCTTTTCCATATTGTTCACTAAACTTTTTAACCTTATGAATAATTTACACTTTCAAAAACTTTATATAAAATCCAATGGCAAAGCATGTCCCGTAGCTTGGTTTAACCACACATTATTAGATGGCGAATTTTACTTTGTAGCTATGGCTGCTCTAGTGGCCCTACTAAGCTTAGTTTTATTTTTAAATGAAAAAGGTAATTCTTACGGTTTTCTTTTTTCAATGCCCCTTACTAAAAAAGATATAGTTAAAAATAAGTGGTTTCTAGGAACTTCTATTATACTTGGCAGTTTCCTTATAAATGCTTTATTAATAGCTCTATTTTATCTAGCCAATTTAAAATTTATAGATATTTATTCAAATCCTTTTTCTGACATATTAAAGTGGTTCTTTATAAATTCAACTGTGTATATATTAATTTTTACTGTATTTATATTTTTTCAAACTATTATGGGAAATGTAATACTTTCTAGTATTATAGCAGCCCTTGCTTTTTGGGTTCCTATATTTTTATTAGTAATAGTGTCTGACTTAACTAGAACCTTCCTAAAATTGTCTTATGACGCTAAACTTCCCATACCAACTGACCGTATAGCAAATTATTTATGCATCTTCACCTACAATACACCTTCTTTTCCATCCAATGTACTCACTCAAGATAATCCCTTGAACAATTATGTATACGAAGGCTTCTCATTAAAATTATTAATATCATGGATTTTAATTATATTATTCTTAGGATTGTCTTTATACTGTTTCTCTAATAGAAAATTGGAATACAATAATAAAATAGTATGCAACTCTAAATTAGAAATAGCTTTTAAATGGTGTGTGTCCATATGCACTGGCCTTATGATAGGTGCTTTCGTTGGATTTGGTTATTTTGGTGATAACTTAATTGCATTCTCTATATCTGCAATTTTAACTATTATAACTGTCTATTATATATTAACTAGAGTTATTAAGGTACTGAGTTAATATGCTGTAATTTTCTTATTTAGAAAATTACAGCATTAATTAAAAAAGATGGTTTGTTTTATGTATTTTAAAACAAATCATCTTTTTTAATTTTTTTAATATTATTCTGTTAAAACTCTTAGAACTCACTCTAGCCACAAGGACATGGGACTTCCTGCTTCTTCGACCGCTCAACCTACTATCTCCGCAGGCTTAATTCCGATAGTTCCTACCGTATTTATCTACAGACTTATACCACTACTACTTTTAGTTCCTTCAATACTTGTAACTATATTACACATGCTGCTAAAAGATTACTTTTCTTTATTTACTATCATTTCCTCATAAAGTTCTTTAAATTTAGGATTTTCTCTTATGCTTAATAAATATTTCATAAAATCAGCTTTTAATTCATCTCTCTTTAATGCATACTCTACAGTAGCTTCTAAAAATCCTAGCTTATCCCCTACATCGTATCTTCTTCCTTCAAAATTATAAGCATACATAGCTTCCTCTTTTACAAGGGTTCTTAGAGCATCCGTAAGCTGTATTTCGCCACCTTTACCTGGTGCTGTATTCTGTAATATATCAAATATTCTAGGAGTTATTATGTATCTCCCTAGTATAGCTACATTAGATGGAGACTCTTCCTTTTTAGGTTTTTCAATCAAATCCTTTACTTTGTAAACCCTATCTTCTATATGCATTCCTTTTACTATACCATATTTTGATACATCATCATAATCTACTTCCTGTACACCTAAAATACTAGTTTTATACTCATTATAGCAATCTATAAGTTGTTTTAGACATGGCTTACTACTGTCCACCACATCATCTCCAAGCATAACTGCAAAAGGCTCATTACCTACAAAAGTTCTAGCGCAGTTTATAGCATGACCTAGTCCCTTAGGCTCCTTCTGTCTTATATAATATATATTTACCATGTTGGTTATGTCTCTAACCATCTCTAGTGTTTCTTCTTTACCTTTTTTCTCTAATTCATTCTCTAACTCTACAGATTTATCAAAGTGATCCTCTATGGCTCTTTTATTACGTCCAGTTATTATTAATATTTCCTCTATACCAGAAGCCACTGCTTCTTCTATTATGTATTGAATAGTAGGTTTATCTACTATAGGAAGCATTTCCTTAGGTTGTGCCTTTGTAGCAGGTAAAAATCTAGTACCCAGTCCCGCTGCGGGAATTATAGCTTTTTTAACTTTCATGTAAATCCTTCCTCCTTAGCCCTATAGTTTATGCTATAGATTTTATTTTATATCCAATTAATACACAGTTCTATTTTACCACATTTACGGCTTTTTAACATATACCTATTTAATAATGTAATTATATTTATATCCGCAATTGATAATATATAATTCAACTTTCGCAGTTGAAAAATAAAAATATAAAATTTGCAGGTAAGTAAGAGTTACGGATAAAACTCAAGGAGTTTTTTATAATTAATTTGTAAGTAATAGGTAATAAGTAATAGTTGCAGTGAAAATTCAGCTTTGCTGAATTTTTTCAAGAGCTCTTAGTTCTTACCTTTTCACTCTTACTTCTTACTTTTTACCTCTTACCTGATCTAACTTACAAATTCCTATTTTACATTCTAAATTTTAAATTAAAAACTCTTATTAATCTAATGTGGAGCTTGAACTTTATGTGCGAAAGTTGAGTATATAAATAGTAGTGCAAATTTAAAATTTACAATTAAAAATTAAAGGCAAACCCCTTAGTAATTTATGTTCAATGTATAAACACTGAAATATCAACAAAACATAAAACATTCAATCATCATCTATATTCTTACTATACATGAAGTACTTTATGCATAATGTATTTATATAAAAAACACAGGATACTTAAATATCTACTTTTAAGTATCCTGCTAGTGAATTCTCCCTCCACTTTCTCATGTTGAAGTGGAATCCTCTTGGTTAAAACCTCTATATCTAATTATTTGCTTTTTCTTCTATTAACTTAGCAAGATTATGTGCAAGTTCATCTAATTCCTTTTGATTTTTACCTTCAAGCATAACTCTTACAAGTGGCTCTGTTCCTGAAGGTCTTATAAGTACTCTTCCGCATCCATGTAGTTTTTCTTCTATAGACTTTATTTCATCTGTTATTTCCTTATCTTCATTGTATATATTCTTCTTGTTATTTGGCACTGTAGCATTAACTAATATCTGTGGAAGCTCTGTCATAGAAGAAGCTAATGTTGAAAGAGTTTCTCCACTTTCCTTAACTATTTTTGAAATTTGAAGTCCTGTTACAAGTCCATCTCCTGTAGTATTATAATCTAAGAATATAATATGTCCTGATTGCTCTCCACCCAATTTATATCCTTCTTTAAGCATTTCTTCTAACACATATCTATCTCCAACTTTAGTTTTAACTGTAGATATGTTAGATTCTTTTAATGCTATATCTAATCCTAAGTTACTCATTACTGTTACCACTACTACATCTTTATCTAGCTTTCCTTGCTTCTTTAGATACTTTCCACAAATAGCCATTATGAAATCTCCATTTATAAGATTTCCTTTTTCATCCACTGCAAGACATCTGTCTGCATCACCATCAAAAGCAAGTCCTAGGTGACATCCTTTTCTAACTACATAATCCATAAGCTCTTCTGGATGAGTTGATCCACAATTTTTATTTATATTAACTCCATCTGGATCGTTGTTTATAACTACTACTTCCGCACCTAATTCTCTAAAAGTTTCTACTGCTGTTTGGAAAGATGCTCCATTAGCACAATCCAATGCTATCTTCATTCCTTTTAAATCCCCGTCTATAGTAGACTTTGCAAATTCTATATAATCTTCTAATGCAGATTCCTCTACTATTTTTCTTCCTAAATTCTCTCCAGTAGGAAGTGGCACTTCCTCCATATTGTTTTCTATAATAGCCTGTATTCTGTCTTCTAATTCATCTCTTAGCTTATATCCATTTTTATTAAAGAATTTAATTCCATTATATTCTACTGGGTTATGTGATGCTGATATCATTACTCCTGCATCTGCTTTATATTGTCTTGTTAAGTATGCTATAGCTGGTGTTGGTACGATACCTACACATATTGCCTCCGCTCCTACAGATAGTATTCCTGCTGCTAAAGCAGATTCTAACATGTCACCAGATATTCTAGTATCCATTCCCACTAATATCTTAGGTTTATGAGCCCCTTCAGTTAAAACATATGCTCCGGCTCTGCCTAATTTATATGCTAGTTCTGCTGTAAGTTCACTATTAGCAACCCCTCTTACACCATCCGTTCCAAACATTCTACCCATTTTTTCTTCCTCCACTCTTTACAAAATGTATAAATTTATAAACCTTATTTTTAAGCATAACTTTATTATATTATACTTATAAATTTATAACAACTATTTATAACCAGCTCTTCAATTGGTGATTTAAACTATTATTTTAATTTAAACTTTAGAATACTTTTTTAATTATATATTTTATCAAAAACTCCAAAAGTAGTTTTATCCCCACAAATTACGTAACTAAGAAATTTTCTTAGCTTCTAACTTTTGTGCTTTTTTTCATAAAAAAACCCCCAAACAAATTTAAAGTCTGGAGTTCTTTCATTACATATCATCTGAATTAATTATATTCATTAATTCTCTTTTATCACATTTTATTTTTTTATCTACGGTATATCCCAATGCAGATATGACATCGTCTAATTTAGCTCTAACTGTAGGATAAGATATTCCTAACTCTTTCTCTACATCCTTTATATTCCCTCTGCACTTTAAAAAAACTTGTATAAAGTCTTCTTGCTCTTTATTTAAATAGGCAAATTTTGATAAATGAAATTCATTTTGTATTATAGTACCACAATTTTTACATTCCAAGCGCGTCACCGAAAGATTATTATTACATACAGGACACCTACTTATAACTTTGTGAATCATATACTCACTCCTTTCATTTTTCTCAGCCTTTATCTATAATACATATTAATATATTTATTATATAGTTTTAATCAAAAATTTCAAGTATAAAATATATACTTATTATATATATTTTGCATTTTTATATTTCTTTAATATTTAAAACCTTAGCATTAGGATCTACTTTCATCTTTTCAGAATACTCTAAAGTATCTATTTCACATCCTTCTCCAATATAAACATTTTTTCCTCTAACTATATTAGCAACAGTGTTTTCTAAATGTATGTTGTCTCCTTCTATACTCTCTGCAAAAAGTTTTCTTTTAATAAATAAGTTTAAGAAAGCAAAGCCTCCCATTTCTGAATTCTTAATATTTATATTTTCTCCGCCTATTTCCTTAGCTGTACACTTTCCTCCTATATTTACTTCTATATTCTCACCATTTAGCAAACCTGCTATTTCAAAATTTCCACTAGCTTTAAACTTCTCTACTTCACAATCCTTTCCTACGTGTATTCCTCCAGATATTTCAATCTCCTCTCCATATAAACCTCCATCAATCTTACTACTTCCGGAAATATACATTTTATTTCCCTTAAGGTCCCCCTGAATATGAGACGATCCTGATATTTTTAAATTATCACATTCCAATGAGCCAATTATCTTTGATGACCCACTTATACTATAATTCTCAGTTTTTATATTACCTTCCATTTTAGCTGAACCACTAATTCTAAGGTCTTTGCAAACAATATCCCCTTGAACCTTTCCTGAACCTGATATACGGACTTCATTATATTCTCCCCCGCCAATAGAACCTGAACCTGATATACTTAAATCTCTTTTTTTCTCCATATTCTCACCCCTTTTAATATGTTAATATTAAATATTCTCTTTCTATTTATATTATTCCTTCTATTATAACAAAAACTTACTAATTTAATAATATATTCATCCTACATACCCTTTTTAGTTACTTAATATAACAAATATATTGATTATCCCACAAAAGCATTATATTACCTGAATTATGAAATTTCTCTGGAATGACTTGCATAAGAAGCAAAGGAACTGTTTAAATTTAATTTTAGAAATTCTTCTTTTAGACAGATAAAATTATCGTAAGCCTGGCAAGGACGCCAGGCTAGCGAACCTGAGATTTCATAATTCCACTACATTGTACCTTATTGTGGGATAATCATATATTCTATATAGGAGAAAAACAGATTAAGCATGGTGATTAATATCGAAGTAATTTTTTTCATTATATAGTATAACAAAAGACTAAAGGCTTAACTCTTATATTTAAACAAGAGTTAAATCCCTTAGTCTTAAATCATTCAAATATTAAAATTCTATTTAACGTATTCTGCACCTTTTTCTAGAGCAGCTTTATTTACTTCATAGAATTTTTCTTTACCATGAGCTTTAAGGGCTGCTAATAGTTCTTCCATAGAAACTATACCTGTCTTTTTAACAAGTGCTCCTAAAAGAATCATATTAGCTATCTTTTTGCTGCCTAATTTTTCTGCTTCAGATTGAGCAGGTATTTTTATAACTTCTATATCTTTTCTCTCAGCGTCTCTGTTTACTAAATCGCTGTCCATTATCAATAATCCACCTTTTACCATACTTTCTTCAAATTTATCCAAAGATGGTCTATTCATAACTATAACAGAGTTTGGTTCTGTAACTATAGGTGAACCTACTGGTTCTTTTGATAATATAACAGAACAGTTTGCTGTACCTCCACGCATTTCTGGTCCATATGAAGGAAGCCATGAAACATTTAAGTTAGCATCCATACCAGCATAAGCTAGGAATTTTCCCATAGAAAGTATACCTTGTCCTCCAAAACCTGCAAATATAACCTCTTGTGTCATACTATTTCACCTCCTCAGTAGTAGAGTCTTTTTTAACTCCAAGTGGATAATATGGCATCATATTATCTCTTAACCACTGCATAGCTTCTTTAGGTGATAATCCCCAGTTAGTTGGGCATATTGATAAAACTTCTATTAATGAGAAACCTTTTCCTTCTGATTGATTTTGGAAAGCTTTCTTTATTGCTTTTTTAGCTTTTATTACATTTGGAACACTATCTACTGAAACTCTTTCCACATAACAAGCTCCTGTTAAAGTAGATATCATTTCTGATACTCTTATTGGATGGCCAGCTAAGTTTACGTCTCTTCCATAAGGAGTAGTTTCTGTAACTTGTCCTGGTAATGTAGTTGGTGCCATTTGGCCACCAGTCATTCCATATATACAGTTATTTACGAATATAGTAGTTAAGTTTTCTCCTCTTGTAGCAGCATGTACTATTTCAGCAGTTCCTATAGCTGCTAAGTCTCCATCACCTTGATATGTGAAAACTGTTTTATCTGGATTAGTTCTTTTTATTCCTGTAGCTACAGCTGGTGCTCTTCCGTGAGCTGCTTCAAACATATCACATGCAAAATAGTCATATGCAAGAACTGAACATCCTACCGGAGCTACTCCAATAGTCTTGTCCACTATGCCTAATTCATCTATAACTTCTGCTACTAATCTATGAATAACTCCATGAGTACATCCTGGACAGTAATGTGTAGGCACATCTAATAACGCTTTTGGTGGTTGAAATACTACCTTCATTATTTTACACCCCCTACAATTTCCTTAACCTTTGCTAGTATATCTTCTGGATGAGGAACCATTCCACCAGTTCTTCCGTAGAAATCTACTGGTTTTCTGCCATTAACAGCAAGTCTTACGTCCTCAATCATTTGTCCACAACTCATTTCAACTGATAAGTATCCATGTTTTGTGTTATTTACAGTCTTTTCAAAAGCTTCGTTAGGGAATGGCCATAATGTTATTGGTCTTACAAGTCCTAATTCTATTCCTTGTTCTTTAGCTGCCTTTATAACATTTTTGCATATTCTTGATGTAGTACCATAAGCAACTATTATAAGGTCTTTTTCCCCTTCACAATTATATAATTCATATTTAACTTCATTTTTTTCTATTTCCGAATATTTCTTCTGTAGTTTTATGTTGTGTTGCTCTAATTCTTCTGATTTTAAGTACAATGAATTTATTACATTGTGTTCTTTTCTTCCTTGTAGTCCATTAGCTGCCCAAGTTTTTTCTGGTAAATTTCTTGCTGCTCTTTCTTTGAATTCAACTGGTTCCATCATTTGACCAAGCATTCCATCTCCCATTACCATGCAAGGAGTTCTATAAAGATCTGCTACATCAAAAGCTTCTTGAATCAAATCTACCATTTCCTGTATTGAAGAAGGTGCAAATACTGGTAATCTATAATCACCATGTCCACATCCTTTTGTTGCTTGGAAGTAGTCTGATTGAGCTGGTTGTATACTTCCAAGGCCTGGACCTCCTCTTACTATGTTTATAATAACACATGGAAGTTCTGCTCCTGCTATATATGATATTCCTTCTGCCTTTAAACTTATTCCAGGGCTACTTGAAGATGTCATACATCTTGCTCCAGTACCTGCAGCACCATATACCATATTTATAGCAGCTACTTCACTTTCTGCTTGTATAAATACTCTGCCTATTTTAGGCATTTTTCTAGACATATATGCAGCTACTTCTGTTTGTGGTGTTATTGGGTATCCAAAGAAAGCTTTACAGTTAGCTTGTATTGCAGCTTCAGCTATAGCTTCGTTACCTTTCATTAAAACCTTTTCTCCCATTGTCTTTCCCCCCTATTAATTATTTTTCTTCCTTTTCTACTGTTATTACAGCATCTGGACACATTCTTCCACAAGAAGCACATCCAATACATTCTTTCATTTTTTCTTCTGTAACTGTTGCTGGATGATAGCCCTTTACATTCATTTTGTCAGAAAATGATATTATTTTCTTAGGACAAGCTTCTATGCAGTTGCCACATCCTTTACATCTATCTTCTCTGAAAGTTACTCTTGGCATAACACTACCCCCTTTATATATTTGGTATATTTTAAAAATTATCAATAATAATATTACTACAAATATTCTGAATTATTTAATTAAAATTTTACCTCCAAGGTGGTTTCATAAATATATCTAGCCCATAAACTTCCACATCCACCTTATTTTTAATTTCTTCCACTAAATCTTTTCTACAAGTTAAATATTTATAAGATATATTTAGCTTTTTAGATAACTCCATAGTTTTTTCATGTCCCTCTAGCACATGATTAATTTCTGTTTCATAGGACAAATTAGTATTTGCTATTAAACCAGTTACTTTTAACCTTGAAGCCATTTCTATATCTCTTATAAATTTCTCTGTATCCTCTGATTCTTTAGTTAAAGGTCTGTTATTATTAATTACAAAATACATTTGGTAACCATATTGTCTGAAATATCTATTATACTGTCCTAGTGCTATAGCTCCTTGATCATCTCCACCTACATCAATTATTACCTCATGATCCTTATCATCATTAAAAACAGTCATTACTTCTGAAGGTACAACCATTAACTCTGCATTAACATACTCTGGGTTAGAAGACACAACTTTTATACCCTTTTCTTCTAAACTACTTTTTAAATCTCTTACACAAAAATAAGGATTTACTATGTCTATGTCTACAATGGTTACTTTTTTACCTTTACTTTTTAAATCCAGTGCTGTATTTATTGCTATTTCTGTTTTACCACTGCCAAAATGACCGGTAAAAATTCTTATATTGCTCATGCATATCAACTCTCTTTTTTAAAATTCAGATTATTCTTTACTTATACTTTACACCTATTTAATAACGTTTACAATAGATAAATTGCTTCCATTAATATTTTAAATAATACATATTGTTTTTTTAAATGTTTTAATTTTTTAATTATAGTTAATATTATTACTATTTATATTCTTTAGCTTTCTCTTCACCCTTTAAAACTCTAAGTCCCCCCTGTGCCAAGGCTAAGAGCTCATCTTCGCCTGGATAAACTACTACTGATGATATAAATTCTACTTTCTCCTTTATAGCTTTTTGCATATCTTTACTATATGCTATGCCACCTGTTAATATTATAGCATCTACTTTACCGCATAACACTGCAGCACATTTTCCTATCTCTTTAGCTACTTGATAAGCCATAGCATCAAATAATAATTTATACTTTTTATCTCCAGCAGCTGCCTTTTCTCCTACTTCTTTAGCATTATTTGTTCCTAAATAAGCTACAAATCCACCTTTTCCATTAATCTTTTTCTTCATTTCTTCTAACGTATATTTACCACTAAAACACATTTGCGTAAGATCTGCTATAGGAAGTCCTCCAGATCTTTCTGGTGAAAATGGACCTTCTCCATCTAATGCATTATTAACGTCCACTACTCTACCCTTCTTATGAGCTCCAACAGAAATTCCTCCACCCATATGAGCCACTATTAAATTAATATCTTCATATTTCTTTCCCTTTTCTTTTGCATATCTTTTAGCTACTGCTTTTTGATTTAATGCGTGGAATATACTCCTTCTTTCTATTTCTGGCATACCTGATATTCTTGCCACCTCATCCATTTCGTCTACAACTACAGGGTCTACTATAAAGGATGGTACGTTTAAAGACTTTGCAATCTCATTTGCAAGTATTCCACCTAAATTTGATGCGTGCTGCCCTTGCACTCCAACTTTTAAATCTTCAAGCATGCTTTCATTTACACTATATGTACCCCCTTCTATAGGTTTTAAGAGTCCTCCTCTTCCAACTACAGCATTTAAAGAGTTTATATCAAAGTCCTTTTCTTTTAATACTTTTAATATTACCTCTTTTCTGAAAATTAATTGTTCAAATATAGCCCCATATCTACCTATTTCTTCAGCCGAATGTCTCAAAGTCTCCTCTAGTATTTGATTCTCATCTTCATATACACCTATTTTCGTTGATGTAGAACCTGGATTTATTATTAATAACTTATATGACATAACTTACTCCCCCATATCTATATTTTTAATATACTTTAATTTACTTATTCTTCTTTAAAAGTTCTGCCACAAGTGCTGCTAAAGCTATTGAGTTTAACTTGGTTTCCTCACTGTCTGCTCTTGAAGTTAATACAACTGGAGCAGAAGTTCCAACTAAAAGTCCCCCATTTTTACTATCAGTTGTGTAAGTTAATGTTTTATACATTACATTTCCTGCTTCAATATTTGGCATTAGCACTATATCTGCCTGTCCAGCTACTGGTCCTGAAACCTTTTTATGTTTTGCAGCTTCTTCCGAAATAGCATTGTCTAGTCCTAAAGGTCCATCTATAACGCATCCTTTTATTTGTCCTCTATCACTCATTTTTGAAAGAGTTGCTGCATCTAAAGTAGCTGGCATATTAGGATTAACTACTTCTACAGCACATATTGGTGCTACTTTAGGACACTCTATTCCTACCGAATGAGCTACTTTAACTGCATTATTTACTATGTCCACTTTTTCTTTAAGTTCTGGATACATATTAAATGCCGCATCTGTTAAAAATAGTAATCTATCTAGTGTTGGTATTTGAAACACAGCTACATGTGACATTAAATGTCCTGTCCTAAGTCCAACTTCTTTATTCAATACAGCTCTTAAAAAATTAGCAGTATCTACAAGCCCTTTCATAACCATATCCGCTTTCTTGGAAGATACTAATTCTACAGCTTTCAATGCCGCCTTTTTGTAATCCTTTTCATCTACTATATCATAGTCTGCCATATTCATTCCTATTTTTGTTCCAATGGAGATTATTTCCTCCTTATCTCCAACTAATATAGCATCTGCAATTCCATTCTCCTTTGCATTTTTAATGGCCATAAGAACTGGTTCATCTTGTGCCACTGCCACTGATACTATCTTTCTTTCTATACTTTTAGCCTTTTGTAAAACTTCCTCAAAATTTTTTATCATTTTATCTGCACCTCTTCCTCATAAATTTTAGCCTTTTCTTCTCCATTTATAACTCTTAATGCCCCTTGTGCTAAAGCTAGCATCTCATCTTCTCCAGGAACTACCTGCACAGGGGCAATAAACCCTACCATTTCACTTATCCAATCTACGATTTTCTTATCATAGGCCACTCCACCAGTTAGAATTATACCATCTAATTTACCATTTAAAACAGTAGCCATAGCTGCTATTTCCTTAGCAATTTGATATGCAAAAGCTTTAAATACTAATAATGCTTTCTGGTCTCCAGCATCTATCATTTTTTCTACTTTCCTAGCATCATTAGTTCCTAAATATCCAACTAGTCCACCTTCGCCAATAATCTTTTTCTTAAACTTCTTTGCATCATACTTTTTACTAAAAATCAATTCAACCACATCACCTACTGGAAGCCCTGCTGCTCTTTCCGGTGAAAAAGGTCCCTCTTCGTTAGCATTATTACAATCTAATATTCTTCCATTTTTAACTGGTGAAATAGTTATTCCACCACCTATATGTGCCACTACGAAACTACTATCTGAAAAAGATTTGTTTAGTTTCTTACACACCCTTCTAGTAACTGCTTTTACGTTTAAAGCATGAACTAAAGATCTCCTTGGAATCTCTGGGAGACCTGATATTCTCGATACTTCTTCTACTTCATCTACTGCTACTGGATCTACAATAAAAGAATTAACCTCTGCTTTCTTACCTATTTCCTCAGCTATGATCCCACCTAAATTGGAAGCATGTTGTCCTTGATATCCTAATTTTAAATCTTCAAGCATAGCCTCTGTAACTTTATAGGTTCCTCCTGGCATGGGTCTTAAAAGTCCACCTCTGCCTACTACTCCCTGAAGTTCTTCTAACTTTATATTATTTTCTTCCAGCCACTTCAATATCATATCTGTTCTCATATTTTTCTGATCATAAATTTTATCGTATTTTTTTATTTCCTCTGAATCATGAGAAAGACTTTGTGATAAAACACAATTATCACCTTCATATATAGCTATCTTGGTAGAGGTAGAGCCTGGATTAATTGCTAAAACATATTTTTTTCCCATAATTGCATAACCCCCTAGTGTATGAATTTTGCCACTATTTTTATTTTAACAAAAATTCCGAATAAAATCTATTTTATTCGGAATTTTTAAATATATAATCAAAAATTTTAAATATATGGTTTGTATTCCTTCATAATATTTTCTGCTACTTTAAGTCCATCTACCGCTGCCGATACTATACCACCAGCATATCCAGCTCCTTCCCCCGCTGGATAAAGACCCCTTACAGATATACTTTCTAAATTTTCATTTCTCTCAATTCTAACAGGAGCTGAAGTCCTAGTTTCTATACCTGTTAATAAAGTATCTTCTGCTGCAAATCCATGTATTTTTTTATCAAAGTCCTTGAATCCTTCCTTCATGGTATCTACCACATATTTAGGCAAACATTCTCTTAAATCTGTAAAGTTATATCCTGGTGTATATGTGGGCTTTACTTTCCCTAGCTTATGACTCTTTTGATCTTTAAAAAAATCTCCTAATAACTGCAGTGGAGCAATATATCCACCTCCACCCGCCTTATAAGCTAAGCTTTCATAATGTCTTTGAAATTCCATTCCACTTAACGGATTGCCTGAATCAAAATCTTTTGGTCCAACAGAAACAACTACTGCTGAATTTGCATTTTGCTTATCCCTTTTGTAATAACTCATACCATTTGTTACTAATCTTCCCTGTTCTGAAGCTGCTGCCACCACTTCTCCTCCTGGACACATACAGAAGCTATAAACAGACCTATTTGTATTCTTACTAGTATAACTTAATCTATAATCTGCTGATTTTAACCTAGGATGATTAGCATATTTACCATACTGATTTACATTTATAAATTCTTGTAAATGTTCTACTCTAACCCCTATAGCAAAAGGTTTAGGTGACATAAATATATTTTTATTATGTAACATAGTATATGTATCCCTTGAACTATGTCCTATAGCTAATATCAATACTTCACAAGGTATTTCCTCTCCATTTACTATAGCATACTTAATTTCTCCATTTTCCGTTACTATATCTTGGAGTAGGCTGTTAAATCTAATTTCTCCCCCTAATTCTATTATTCTTTTTCTTATATTTTTAACCACAATTTTTAATATATCTGTTCCTATATGAGGTTTTCCCTTATATATAATTTCTTCTGGCGCCCCGTATTTAACAAATTTTTCTAATATATAATCACATCTAGTATCTTTTATTCTAGTAGTCAGTTTCCCATCCGAAAAAGTTCCTGCACCACCTTCACCAAACTGCACATTAGAATTTAAGTTTAAATTTCCACTTTTCCAAAACTCATTAACAGATTCCGTTCTTTCTTCTACTTTTTCACCTCTTTCTACTATAATGGGATTATACCCATTTTCAGCCATAATAAGACCGGCAAACATCCCTGCCGGTCCCATACCTACAATTATTGGTCTATTAACTAATTTTTCATTGCCAAAAGTTATCTGATCATCATATGCCTTATGTTCAAGCTTGATATCTTTATTATTGGCCTTAGAAATTACTCTTTGTTCTTTTTCACAACTCACTTCTACAGTGTAATTAAATCTAATATTATCTTTTTTTCTAGCATCTATGGATTCTCTTATTATTTTAAAACTTTCTATATCCTTTTCCTTTAATTTCAACTTTTTTAAGGCTTTTTCTTTAACTTTACTTATATCCTCATCTATATTTAATACTACATTATTGATTCGAATTGCCATCTGTTTCGGTCACTTCCTTCTTTTTAATTGTTACACTAATTGTTTTGGGATTGTATGAAATATTTTTTATTCCATCAGGTAATTCTATTTTAACTGGTATATTATGAATACCTTCTCCTAATGAATTAAGATCAATAGAACATTTCATATCTGTATTTTTAAGAGATTTTATTTTACCCTCATTCCCTGATACTGTAACTAAAACTTCCTCTTTATTTAGAACTGCTTCTAAGTTATCCTTTAAATTTTTAACATCAACCTTTAAGGAAATATTTTTCTGAATTATAGTATTATAGGTTATTTTAACTTTAACGTTTCCCTTATAAGATGCTTTTATACCCTCTGGGATTCTTAATGGTATTTCAACAGTTGCACCATTGTTTACATTATTTAAATCAATTTCTTCTGTAAGTATTTTTTCTATTTTTTTAACCCTATATTCATCTCCTGAAATAGATACACTTTCTGGAACAATAGATACACCTGTAAGAAACTTATCCTTTGAGGATTTAATATTTGCTTCTATTGGAACATACTTTGTTTTATCTAAAGCAATTTGAACTTTTATACCATTAGGCTCCACTGCAACGTAATCCACTATATTTCCTGATATATCTACTGGTCTCACCTTATATGTTCCATCTATATTTTTTTCTTCATTTGCCAAATCCACATCTGTAGAAACAGCACTTACGTAATTTACATATTGCTCTGCTCCACTAACTGTAACATTAGTTGGAGTAATTAGTGGTGATGCTGTTTTAAATCCATTTTTTGCCTCACCTTTAATATTTAACTTCACTGGTACCTTCTTTTCTACAAAATTATCTAACTCCATTTTAACCCATAAACTCTCTGTATTTATTATACTTATATTACTTGGTGAACTCTTTACCTCCACAGGTATTCTCATGGTTCCTTTCTTCAATGCATAACTGCTCATATCTGCTTCTAATTTAAATGAAGATGCTTTTAAAGCATAAATATCACTGGTAGCACCCTTTACTGTTATATTTACTGTGTAGCTTTGTTTTGGCAATTGCACTAAGTTATATTGTGACAAAATATCTTTATTTATAATATTTACTTTAACATTTCTTATAACTGTGGTCTTAATAGGATTTTCAATATTTGATATATAAAGCCATAGACCAAAGGCAACAATTAAACAACATATTTTAATTATGAAGTCTTTTCTTTTCTTCTTATCCATCCCTTCACCTTCTCTTTAAAAGAAATCTTTTTATTCTTTCTAAACTGCATTATTTTTATAAGTATATCCTTTAGCTTATCTTTATCATAATTGCGTGTTAATCCACCATTAACAGCTAAAGAAATAGTCCCCGTTTCTTCGGACACAATTATAGTTAAGGCATCTGAATTTTCCGATATTCCTATAGCCGCCCTATGTCTCGTACCTAATTTTTTATTTATATTATTATTATTTGTAAGAGGAAGAACACATCCCGAACATACTATTCTATCATTTCTTATTATTGTAGCTCCATCATGCAATGGAGTATTTACGACAAAGATGTTCTCTAAAAGAGCTGAACTAACAATTGCATCTATCTTTGTTCCTGTATTAATTATTTCTCCTAAACCAGTTCTTTGTTCTATAACTATTAGGGCCCCCGTTTTACTTTCAGATAAATTTTCTACTGCCGTTACTACCTCAGTAATAACCTTCTCCATAGTTTCATCATCTTCTATTATATGTTTATCAAAAGTACTTCTCCCTATATGTTCAAGAGCTCTTCTAATTTCTGGCTGAAAAATAACAACAAAAGTAAGTAAACCTATAGGCAATGTTTTGTTTAAAATCCAATTGAGCATATCCAGATGCAAGAAACTACTTACAGGTATCATTAAAAATATAAGAATTATACCTTTAAGAAGTTGCTCCGCCCTGGTTTCCTTTATTAAATTATATATTTTGTAAAATATATAAGCTACCACAATTATATCTAATAAGGAAATTATATTTATATCCCTAATAGTTTTGATTATTATATTAATTGCCTGCATACTTCCACCTTCTTTTAATACATTATTATAATACAATTATACACTATGTGAATTATTTATAGTATAAAAAACATAAACTAAATTAAACTAAAATAATTAGAATATTATATGATTTATGGTAATATAAAAGTATAAATGATATATAAGGAGGAAATATATATGGAAAACAAATCTAAAAGTACTTTAATAAAAATTTCTATCATACTAGGAATTATAGTAATCATAACTCTAGTTTTCTTTGCTACATATTATTTTTCCATAAACAAATCCTTTAATGGTTATGAAAGTAATATAGGCACTATTGTAAATTCCATAAATAAAGTTAATTCTGATATAGAAAAATTAAATAATAAAGATAAATTTGACCCTAAAACTGTGTCAGAGAGTCTGTGGGGAAAAACAAAACTTCTAAATGATGTAAAAAACAAATTAAATAATATAACTCCTCCAGCCAAATATAAAAATTCTTATAATTATTTAATAAAGGGTTTAAATCAAAATATATCCACATATAATTATTTAATTAATTTATTAAAATCTCCTATAAATAGTAATTATCAAAAAAATATTGATAATATAAAATACTCCTATAGAGAATGCGAAAAATACTACTCATCATTTACAATGAAAAATGTGTATTTAAATAAACCAAATGCATTAGAAAACCTTATAGATAACTCCATTGATTATACTTATGAAGAATTCAAAAAACACCGTGATAAGGAAATTTCACAAAATCAACTAATAGATTTCTCTGAGAAAATTGATTCTATTTACAGTAGCTTCTCACAAATAAAAAAGGATTATTTCAATTTATTACCACAAGCTAGAGTAAATAAAATAACTTATGATGATCTACTAGGAAAAATAGATACTGACTTATCAGAAATAAAAAAAGTTAGTAAGGATTTATATTCAATAAGCATTCCTGAAAAGCAAACAAATATTTATAATTCTTTAAAGACATTATTAAATGACTACCAAGATTATCTAGAAAACTTTAAATATACCATTAGCATAGAACAAATTAAAATTAAAAATGAAAATGCAAACATGGAGACATTAAATTCTTTATACAATACTTCAAATGCAAAACTAGCAAATGTAAATATTGATGTGGAAAACTTTACAAATCTCTATAAAGAATTAAAAAAATCTCTATATTAAAAAGTATGTAATCTAAAGCGCCAATTACACCACCGTAACTGGCGTTTTATTCATAAAATAAAAAAATAATACAAAATTTCATAAAATTTTTGTATTATTTTTTTCTAGTGGGGAATAATATCAATAAATTCACCTTATGTGGATTTGTAATAGTCTATTTACTAGACTTTCACCTTTTCCTATTGCCATATATTTTGCAAGAATAAAAGGAGGAAAAAAATGAAAAAATTTAAAGCTTTTCTTTTAATCTTCGTCTTATGTATTGGACTAACAAAGGTCGAAGTACTGGGTAAGGAAAGCACACCACTAGAATACGAAAATTCTACTAAAAATTTATACAAAGAAGAAGAAAAAGGATTGGTGGCGGTTTTTAATGACAAGCAGGCTTATTATATTAGCAATGACGACATCTTTTTAATGTCTCAAATAGTTTATGCTGAAAGTCGAGGGGAACCCTATAATGGAAAAGTAGCAGTAGCTTCTGTTATATTAAATAGATTGGTTAGTCCTGATTTTCCAAATTCCGTAGCGGGGGTTGTAAAACAAAAAAATGCCTTTTCCTGTGTGAAAAATGGCAAAATTAACATTACACCTGATGAAGAAAGTTCCCGTGCAGTATTAGATGCTTTAAAAGGAAAGGATCCTACTTCTAAAGCTGTATTCTTTTATAATCCTAAAATAGCTACCTGTTCTTGGATGAAAAATATAAATAAAAAGAATCCTAAGTCCATAGGAAATCATATATTTTTCGCAGTTAAATAAAGTTTAATAAGTAAAAGTGGCTGTATCAAAGTGATTTTTAATCGCCTTGATACAGCCACTTTTATTTAGGCACATTCAAATAAATAACAAGTCAGTATGCTATCTTAAATATAGTATACCAATTATTATTTTGTCATACTGTCTAATAAATTTACAGCTTTCAACGCTGCTACTTGGCCTTCTCCAGCTGATTTCATATATGCATAAGGTTTTCCTACACAATCTCCACAGGCAAAACATCCTGGTATATTAGTTTGCATATTTTTATCCACCTTAATATGACCTTCTTCCATTTCTAGTCCAGGAACTAATTGACTTGGTGGAACACTATCCTTTAGTGGAAATATACCATCAGTTTCTATGTGCCTATTTTTCAACACTAATTTTTTTACCTTTAAATCTCCTGTTACTTCTAAAGGAGTATCTTTTACAAGTTCCACAGTATCTCTTAAGGCATATTCCCCATTATACATAGGTATATAATAAACCTTAGCTGCTAATTCAGAAACAAAATTAGCTTCTTCTTCAGCTTCTCTATTATAGCCTATTATACTTACAATCTTATTTCTATATAAAGGTGCATCACAGGTAGCACAATAACCAACACCCCTGCCTAAAAATTCTTCCTCGCCTTTTAAAGGTCTTGTAAATTCTATACCTGTTGCTAAAATAACAGTTTTAGCCTCATAGGTATTGTCTCCTGCCATTAATGCAAAATAATCACCCATAGCATAAACATTGTTTATTCTTTCAAATTTCACATTTATATTCATAGATTTTATATGATTTTCAAACTGTTTTTTAAGTTCTTGCCCATTAATACTATAAAACCCCAAATAATTATTTATCTTTGGAGCTTTTATAAGTTTATTACTAAAATGTTCATTGCCAAACACTATTACTTTTTTATTTCTAATTTTAGCATTAATAGCTGCAGATAAACCTGCAGGTCCACTGCCTATTATAGCTATATCATATCTATCATTCATATACTTTATTCACTTCCTTTTATGTGAACTATAGTCTCCAAATGCCACTAGTAAAAATTATTTTTTTGTATAAAACTTATAAAATATAATCAAGTTTTATATATGCATTCATCTCTCATCTATAAAAGATGAGAGATGAATTTTAGCTATATTAAATATGTGATTCTAATATTTTCATTATTTCATTTTTAGGTCTAAAACCTACCATATTTCCAACTACAGATCCACTTTTAAACACCATTACTGTTGGTATACTTGCTATTCCGTATTTTTGAGCTATATCTGGATTTTCATCTACATTTACTTTAACAAATTTAGCTTTACCAGATAATTCATTAGAAACATCCTCTATAACTGGACCTAACATTCTGCATGGTCCACACCAAGTTGCCCAAAAATCTACTACTACTGGAACACTCCCTTCCATAACCTCTGTATTAAAATTCATTGAACTTATTTCCTTAACCATAATATACCTCCTTGTACCCCCGTAGGGTATCTTTCTATTTACATTTTATAACTTTATATTCCTAAAGTCAAGCACATTTAGTTACATTTTTATAATATTACTTACATATTTTGTGTAGTAACATATAATTTGATTAACCCACAAAAAGCATTATATTACTTGAATTATGAAATTTCTCTGGAATGACTTGCATAAGAAGCGAAGGAACTGTTTAAATTTAATTTTAGAAATTCTTCTTTTAGACAGATAAAATTATCGTAAGCCTTAAAAGGACGCCAGGCTAGCGAACCTGAGGCAGGATGCTGAATGTGAGCATTAGATAATTTTATATGGCTAAAAGATTAGAATTTCTTAAATTAAATTTATTGTTCCGAGCTTTTATGCAAGTCATGGAGGAGAAATTTCATAATTCCACCACATTGTACCTTATTGTGGGTTAATCATAATTTTTATTTTTCATTTAATATATCATTTATTTTAGAATTATTGTAAATTGAACTAACATAAGAACTCTTTAATTCTTTAGCATATTTTTTAGCTAAATTAATATCATTAAATCTATTTAATATAGCAAGTTTGTATAATACTACTTCTTCATAATTCCCATTTTTATATTTATCTCTATATTGATTATAATATAACAGAGCATTTTGTATGTCTTCTTCTTTTTCATAGGTTGTAGCTAAAAAATATAAAATATGTTCATCTAAGTAACTATTATGGGAAAACTTTTTAGCTCTTATTAAATTCTCTTTTGCTTCTTTTATTTTATTATTTTTATTCTCCTCTAAAGCTTTTTCGTAAAAGAACTTTACTCCCTCATTTTTTAGTAACTCTACACTTTTATGATATGCTAATTTTTCATTTATAGTCAATTGTTCTTCTTTAATATTTTCTATATAGTTATATATTTTGTAAAAATCTTTTTCACTCATGTATCCATTTAATAGTTTTAAGTCAAACCCTTCTTTTTTTATAGCATTATCTTTTGTATTATTAGTATTTTGTGTATCATTAACATTTTTATCCTTGGTATTAGCACTACTTTTGTTTTGTGAATTCTTTTGCTGATTTTGTATTTTATTTTTATTTTTAGCTTCACTTTTTTCTTTATACTCTTTTTTCACATATATTTTTTGTGAATCATTACCTTTGTTTTTATTAAAATACCACCTGCATCCAATAACTATAGGAACACTGATTATAAAAATCAACATTATTGATATTAACCAAATAATTTGTTTTTTATAATCTTTCTTAATGACACCATATTCCTGAAGCATTTTTTTATTTTTAAGTGCTACTACATTTCCTTTATCTATAGATAGCACCTTATTTATATGATTTTCACTTTCCTTATAATCACCTTTTTTTATGTAACATTCAGCTATATAATTATTTAAATTTATAAAATTAAAATCACTTTTTTCACACTGAGTAAATATTTCTAGAGACTCTTTTATCTTTATATCTTTATAAAGTTTTACTCCTTTTATATATAAAGATAATCTCTCCTTATCATCTTTACTATCTTGTAAATATTTTTTAGATACCATATCTCCATTATATTTATAGTTTATACTCCACATCTTTTGGGCATTTCCTAATTCTCCTTTAAAATAATAAAGTAATCCCATAAAATTTAATGTAGAGCTATTTTTATTATTATGCTTCAAACTTTTTTTACTTATATTTAATGCTTTATCTATATATCCCTTTTCAAAAGTTTTAACAGCTCTTTTATACAATTTAGATGACTTGTCCATTTCGCACCTCTTAAACTTTTTGTACTTAGTTTTTTTATCTCTTATAGATATTATATTAACATATAATCGTACTATCAGGTATATTCTTAAGGTATCATTACAAAGAAACAATGTATATTTAAATAAAACATTATGTTTAAAAATATGAAATTTACTACATGAAAAAACCTAGGCAAATGCTTAGCCTAGGTTACATATTATTTGTTCTATTTTACTTCTGTTTCCATTATTATTTGTTTAGCTTTTAATATGGAAGTTGCACTCATAGAGAATTCATCTAAATCATATTCTACTAATAAAGGTATAACCCTTTCATCTCCTGCCACTTCTCCACACATTCCACACCATTTACCTGCTCTGTGGGCAGCATCTATTGTATTTTTTATTAAAGCTAATACTGCTGGATGCAATGGATCATATAAGTATGATACCTTTTCATTCATTCTATCTGCAGCTAATGTATATTGAATTAAATCATTTGTTCCTATACTGAAAAAGTCCGCGTGTTTAGCAAATTCATCTGCAGCTACTGCAGCAGCTGGTATTTCCACCATCATACCTACTTCTAAATTTTCATTAAAGTCTTTTCCCTCAACCTTTAACTCTTCCATACACTCTTTAAGTACTCCCTTAGCATCTAAAAACTCTGATACTGAAGATATCATAGGGAACATTATCTTAATATTTCCATAAGCTGATGCTCTCAATAAAGCTCTTAATTGAACCTTAAATATGTCTTTTCTATCTAAACATAATCTTATAGCCCTATAACCTAAGAAAGGGTTCATTTCTTCCGGTAATGGTAAGTATGGAAGCTTTTTGTCTCCACCTATGTCAAGTGTTCTTATTACCACAGGTTTTCCTTCTAATTTTTCCGCTACATACTTATAAGATTCAAATTGTTCTTCTTCTGTTGGCATGTCATTTCTATCCATGTATAGAAACTCTGTTCTAAATAGCCCTACTCCATCTCCACCATTTTCTATAACTTGATGTACATCCTCTCGTTTTCCTATGTTTCCAACTACTTCAACACGCTTTCCTGCCTTTGTTACTGTTTCAACGCTTATTAATTTTTTAAGTTCTTCTTGCTCTCCTTGAAATTTAGCCTTCTTTTCTTCATAAGCTTTTATTGTTTCTTCACTTGGATTAATCTCTACTATTCCTTCTATACCATCAACTATAACTAAGTCTCCATCTTTAACTTCTTCAGTTATATTTTGAAGTCCTACTACTGCTGGTATCTCAAGTGTTCTTGCCATTATAGCACTATGAGAAGTTCTTCCTCCTATATTAGTTAAGAAAGCGATTACTTTGCTTTTATCTAACTGCGCTGTGTCTGATGGTGTTAAATCATGAGCCACTACTACAGTATTTTCTTCTATATCACTTAAATCTCCAGAAGTTACTCCCAATAAATTTTTTAATATTCTATCTCCTACATCTTTAACGTCTGCTGCTCTTTCTCTCATGTACTCATCTTCCATAGCTGCAAATATGCCCATGTACATATCAATTACATCCTTAAGAGCTTTCTCAGCATTTACACTTGCTGATTCTATATTCATCTCTATGGCACCAGTAAATTCAGGATCATCTAAAAGCATCATATGACTTTCGAAAACTGCTGCCTTATCCTTTCCTACCTCTTTTTCTGCCTTCTCTTTTATTTTAATTAACTGATCTCTTGATGCCTCAGCTGCATCCTTTAATCTTTGTTTTTCTGCTATTATATCCTGAACTTTTTCCTCTACCACATTTAATTCTTGTTCTTTTTTTATAACAACTTTTCCTATAGCATATCCTTTTGATGCTGAAATACCTTTTTTCAACATTACAAAACTCCTCCTAAACATTTGTTATTAATAAATTAAAATTTAATAAATTTTATGTCAATTTAAACTTTTGTATAAATTTAAAAGCAAAATACATGCCAAAGCTAATTTTCTAGCAATTCTCATATACATATATTTTATATATACACTTATATTCTACATATTTCTGCAATTTATTTATCTTTTCAAATAATTCTTTATTCACTACCTATATTTATGATACAATTTATATACTGATAAAATTTATCAAGCAATCTTTATTGATATAGTAATTTTACTATTAAAAATTCTTATATAATTATAATTAAATTATAGCTACCCTCTATTTAACTAATATTTTATTAAAAAAACTCATTAATTCTATCCTTCATTATTTAAAACTTACACTTGATATTTTTTATCATACATATTTGTGTTCTTGATAAAATTTATCAAGCAATATAATATATTATACCAAAAATAAAAATCTATCATGTATTTCCATTATTTTTTTATGAAAGGAGAGTCATAAATTGCCTAAAAAAACTTTAAAAATAAATATAGCTGAGGGGATTCATACTAGAATAGCTGCTTCAATTGTATTAAAAGCTTCAGAATTAAAATCTAAATATAATATAAATCTTTTTATAAAAAAAAATAATTCTTCATCAGAGCCCTTTGCTATAAGTATGCTAGCCCTTCTCTCTTTAAAAATACAAAAGGGTGAAACTATTGAGATATCTTGTAATAATGATTCTGATATTGGTTATCAAGCTGTAAATGAAATGTTTAACTTTATAACCTTTGAGCTAAATTCAGATAATACTATGTCTAAACTTGACGCTATTATAGAAGAAAATACTATTGCAAATGAACAAATAATAAATAATATACCTATAGGAATACTCGTTATAGATTCAAACTGCCATATAGTTAAAATAAATCAATATGCATTAAATTTAATATATAGCTCTGAAAAACAAGTGTATGGCAAATACATAAAAGATATAATCCCTACATCAGAACTTCCATCAGTAGTTGAAAATAAAAGTCATCAAATAGGTCAAATTCAACACATAAATGACAACATTACTATAACCAATAGCGCACCAATTTTAGGTAAAAACAATGAAATATTAGGTGCCATCAGTATATTTCAAGATATATCCGAAGTCATAGGTATAGAAGAATTAAATGAAAAATTCATAAAAATATTAGAAGCATCGCATGATCTAATTTGTTTCGTGGATGAACATGGAAAGATTAGTTATTTAAATCCTGCTTATGAAAAACATTTTAACATAAATAAGAATTTCATTCTAGGCATGGACTTAATGGATATATCTCCTAATGGATTACGAATAAAAGTTTTTAATACAAAAGAAAAATTAGAAAACTTCTTTCATAAAAAAGATAATGAAGAAATTGTTTCAACGATAGAACCTATATTTATTGATGATAAGTTTAAAGGTATAATCTCCATATCAAAGCCTATTAATGAAATGAAAGAATTAGTTAGTAAACTAGAGCGTTCTGAGGAAGAACTTAATTATTATAGAGATGAAATAAGAAGACAGTCTATATTAAATTCCTCATTTAAAGAAATCATAGGCAATAGTGGTTCTTTACGTGATGTACTATATATTGCAGAAAAAGCTTCTGATTCTACTTCTACCGTTTTAATAAGAGGAGAAAGCGGAACTGGAAAAGAACTCATAGCCAAAGCTATCCATTATAACAGTCCAAGAAAAAATAATCCTTTAGTAAGAGTAAATTGTGCTGCTATTCCTGAAAATCTTTTAGAAAGTGAGCTTTTTGGATACGAAAAAGGTGCCTTTACAGGAGCTATTAAATGTAAACCTGGTAAATTTAATTTAGCAGATAGTGGAACAATCTTTTTAGATGAAATAGGAGATATGCCCATAAGTATGCAGGCAAAACTCCTTAGAGTACTTCAAGACATGGAATTTGAAAGTGTAGGAGGATTAAAAACTCAAAAGGTAAATGTGAGAATTATTGCTGCTACTAATAGAGATTTAGAAACCATGATAAAAAATGGTGAATTTAGGGAAGATTTATATTATAGATTAAATGTTATTAACATACCACTTCCCCCTCTTAGAGGAAGAAAAGAAGATATAAGTCTTTTAGTAGAGCACTTTATACAAAAATTAAATAGTAAACTGAACAAAAACATAAAAGGTATTACAAACGATTGTATTATTTATCTAGAAAAATACCATTGGCCTGGCAATATTCGAGAACTAGAAAATATAATTGAAAGAGCTATGAATATGTGTGATGGTAATTTAATAACTTTAAATGATTTGCCTTTTCATATTAGAAGTATAGATAATAAAGAAGAAAAACTCATTAATTTAGTTAATGGAGATTTATTACCTTTAGAAGAATACGAAAAAGAAATTATAAAGATAGCCATGAAAAAATATAAGAGCTTCAATAAAGCAGGAAAAGCCCTTGGCATTACTCATAGAACTGTATCACTAAGATGCAAAAAATATGGCATAACATAAGAATATTGTGAAGCAATACATTGAAGAAAAATCTGATTTTAATTCCGTAATAAATGTGTAATTTGGGACTGTTCACAATACGCCAAGAACTTCTAAATGTCCCACAGTTAAAGACCCTAAAGCTTTCAAACTCACTCGTTCCTCGTTCAAACATGAAAGCTTCTTAACGGGTCTTTAACTGTGAGACATAAGAAGTTCTAAGGCTAGTTCAATAGTCCCAAATTCCACATTTATTACTACATTAAAATCAGATTTTTAGTTTAATATGTATGTGGTTTAGGAGGTGAAGCCTACTAAATGATGATTTTCCTCCGCTATGCTATGGAAAATCTTTGATTTATAAAAAACAGAGCGCTTATGATATTTTTTAGGCGTAGCCTTTCGAAAAGTTATATGATACTTATCAAAATAACATAATAGCTAAAATTTAATTCATTTTGCCGTAAGGCATTGGCTTGTATAAATCTTAAATTTGTAAGGGAGACCAGATAAGAGCTCTTACTTATCTACAAGTTCTTATATATAAATCCTAATCATGCCTATGTATTTAGGCTGGCTACCGCCAATAAAAGATTTTTTGCTATCCCTTTTATTTAATTAAAGATTTTCCGTAACATAGTGGAGGAAAATCTCCTTCAGTAGGCTATCTCCCCCATAAGTAATGTACGTATGAACCGAAAAATCTGTCTTTAAGGTAACAATAAATATATTTTTTTAGACTATTGAGCTAGACTTAGAAATTCTTTGTTTTCAAATTTCAATACCCATTAAGAAGCTTTCATGTTTGAGCGCCGTCAGAAGCGAGTTTGAAAGCTTTAGGGCATTGAAATTTGAAAACATTAGAATTTCTTGGCGTATTGCGAACAGTCTAATAAAATATATTTATTGTGGACTTAAAGACAGATTTTTCTTGCAACACTTGCTTCGTAATTTATTTAGCTAACAAATTTTAAATACCTCAGTACTATCCAAGGTTTTTCTAGATATACCATCCATATATTCCATTATCTCTTTAATCTCTTTTAAAGCTGCATTTATTTCTTCATAGGAAGCTAATACTTCTTGAGAAGCTGCTGAAATTTCACCAGAAGTTGAAGAAATACTATTCAAGTCTAAAATTATATTATCTTTATCGCCGCTTATTTCTGTAAACAAATCACTTACTTTTTTAATACTAGGTATTACTTCCTGTATATTATTTATTATTTTTTTGGAATCATCCACTGTATTATCTACCAAATCATGACTTACTAAGAAATCTTCCCTCATAGCCCCTGTACTCTCCATTAAATTACTAGTATCATAGAAAATCTTTTCCACAATCTCATTTATATCTTCTGAAGAATCTTTCGTTTGCTCAGCTAACTTTCTTACCTCATCTGCTACTACTGCAAATCCCTTTCCTGCCTCTCCTGCCCTAGCTGCCTCTATTGTAGCATTTAAAGCTAATAAATTAGTTTTACCTGCAATTTCATTAATAACACTTGTTATTTCATTAACTTTATCAATATTTTCAGTGAGTAAAGACAACTTGTTTATGAATATTTCAAATGTACTAAATATTTTATGTTCTGATGCATCTAATTTTTCCAATGCATCTTTAGTTTTCTGAGATTTTCTATGTATAATTTCTCCCTTTTGAGAAATGTTATTGATATTTCTTAACCCATTATCTAGTTTATCTCCAAATACATTTAATCTACTATTTATACGCTCCACGTCTCCAGTCTGTGAAGTCACATCTTCCACTACATTCTCCATAGCATTTGCAATATTTTCTGAAGAAGTAACCGTTTCATCTATTGATAAAGATACACTCATAGAATTTTCAATCATATTATTTATACTGGACTTTACACCCTTTACTAGCTCCTTCAAAGAATCCTTCATCAATATTATATTACTATTGATGTCTCCAAATTCATCATTAGAAATCTTTGCACACTCACTAGTAAAATCTCCTTCTTTTAATTTTTCTAAAATATATACGGACTGTTGTAACTGCTCAGATACTTTTTTGGCAAAAATAATTAAAATTAATATACTGCCACCAAATAATGCCATATCTATTCCGGCTATTTTTCCTGTTATGCTATTTACTTCTGCTTGTATATCACTATATTTTATACCTATAAATAGCATACCAATAACTTTGTTTTGTGCATTTCTTAATGGAATATAGTTTGCTTCACAACTCACACCATTTACATCAACCTTTTCTCTATACTGTTTGCCTTCATTTAATACAATTTTTGATACTTCTTCATTAACTTTAGTACCCGTTTCTTTTTTACCATTTTTATCCACAATATTAGTAGCTACTCTAGTATCTCCTAAAAGTATAGTAACTAAAATATTGTTTCTTTCATAAATTCTATCAAGTAATTCCTCATTATCATTTATAACTTCATTACCTTTATACAATGAATTATCATTTATTTTCCAATCACCTTCATATTTACTATCAATTAAATTGCTAATTAAATCAGAATAAGTTTCTATATCATCCTTTATTTCTTTTTCCATTTGATATCTAACTACTAAAAAAGTTGAAACGAAAAAACTAAACATTATTGCTGTAAATAGTACTATAATTTTCATTTTAACACTAAATCGATAACCTTTAATATTATTTATTTGTCTCATATTTTCCCCTCCGTATTAACAAAATGTATTTCATTGATAATGAATATCAATATCATTATACTTTTATATTGTATATTTTGCAACTTTAGGTTTAAAAACTTTACGGTAAACAATTATTATAATATATAATAAAAAAAGTCCTTAAGCTTATATTCTACACTTAAGGACTACTAGTAACCTACACTATACTTTTTTAGCTTGTTCATATGTTTAATTTTTTCATACTAAATAATTATGATTTAAAATCATAACTTTTTAAACCTTAATATAAAATTTTCTAGTCTTCTAAGAAACCATATTTTTCTTTTACCAAAGAAAAGAAAACTGTTACTGCCAATAAATCTGCACAGCCTCCAGGGCTTATATTTCTATTTATAAATTCGGTACTTAAATCCTCTACAGCTTTTCGTCCATTTTTAGTTTGCATTCCACCGATTTTCATTATGTATTTCGCTTTATTTTGAACTTCCTTTAAAACCTCTATATTGTGCCTATGTATTACATTAGTATCCTCACAACAGCTCATTATAGCAATTAAAGTGTGTACTAATCTGTCGTTTGTATCTAAATCATTGTTTTCTTCATATATTTTTAAGGAATGTGTAAAAACTATAGGCATACCCATTTCTACTTCTCCACGTATTCCTTTAATACCATAATTTTTATATAGCAATTCTCCATAAGTAAGCGCCTCATGGTCTTTTCCTTTAATAGCTTCTTCTAAATCTTCCTTTACTATTCCCCTAGTCATTCTTTTTATAATATTCTCTATTTCATCAAAATTTTTTTCTTCATATATGTCCTTTGCAACCGCTATGCAGCATAAACCCATTAAAAATATCATGCCCTTATGGGTATTTACCCCATTAGTGCTTTGAAGCATATGCTTGTCTCCTATTTTACCTATCTCCCTTGCTTCTTTAAAAATCTCTTTTTCTCCTTTAGAACTAAATCCAACTTCACTAAACTTGATCATTGTTTCCATAAGAGCACAGGTGCTATCTATAAAAGTAAAATAATTCATATCTTCGTGAGCTCCATTACTCACAGGAGTTACAAGACCAGGTTTAGGAAAAGCACTTACCTCATAGAGCATTGCCTTTACCGCAAAACTAGCTATATTATAAATTTCATCCCTATATTTGTATATTTCTCTACAGTTTTCTTTATTCATCCTTATTCTCCATACGTTTTTTTGTATATTCCTCAAAACTTTTCTCTATAAAATCGATTATCTCCTTTTGGCTGTGCCTTCTACTTCTTACACATAGGTGAGCATCCTCATTACATATAAAACACTTCCTACTAGATAACCCCAATTCTCTTCTACTTATCCCCTGACCTTTTTCATTGTACACATCTATATCCACAAATCTTCCTAATGGGTGTTTTTCTTCTATAGTTATACACAGTTTTTTTGCTTCTATAAATTGTTTATTAATTACCATAAAAAATATAGGCCCTTCTGGGGTAAATTCTAATTTTTTAAACAATATATTATTTGTACTTTTTTCTCTTATCTCTACTAACTGTGATTTTTTATCTATATATTCACATAAACTTTCTCTATTAAACTCTTCTATTAATTGATTTTTTATTATCTTAACTATTTTCCTAGTTAATACATTGTCTTTATTAACCCCTGGGTAATTAGCTCTTACTACTATTAATGTATTTAAATATTTATCTAATATTTTCTTTTGCTTTTCTATTCTTTTTTCTCTAGCATCTAATATATCTTCTGCATTATACATATGCTTAATGTGGAGAATTACTTTTCTTTATCTTCTCCATTATCTCCTTTCCTTTTTCCGTATTTAAAAATTCAAAGGTAACTTCAGGTATTAAATTTTTTAATTCATCCATCTTATCTTTCTTTATAAAATCCCTGACTTTAGAAGCACTTATAGCCCCACCACTAAACTCTTTTCTCTTAATTTCTATAACTTCCACACCATAATGCTCTAATACCTCTTTTAACGTAGCATTATAAGTTCTGGTTACATTGCAATAGGGTTCCTTTCCTACAAATCTCTTGTTTATATTTAACTCCTTGCAAAAATATTCTCCAAATATATTTGCATCTAGCTTTGTATATCCCTTCAGCCTTTCATCTTCCTTTCTTAAGAAGTATGAAGGGAATGTGGCAGAAGATATTATATACTCCGTTCCAGGTATGACTTTTACATTTTCTAAATCTCCTACTCCCTTTTTAACCAATTCGTATCTTTCTTTAAAAGGGAAAAGTGATTTATCTTCTTCTACTATAAAAACTAAAACTTCTTCACTTTCCATAGCTGCTTTTTCTATTAAATATCTGTGTCCCTTTGTAAAAGGATTACAATTCATAACTATGGCAGATCTTTTTTTATACACATCTATTCCATATTTCTTAATTATGTTTTTAAGTATGCCCTTTATATCGTATATACCTCTTTCTAATAAAGCCACTTCTTCCACCTTAGTAACAGTATTAAAATTTAGTGATGAAAATATATCTACATTTTTAGGCTTAGTAAATATAAAATTGTGATAAATCCCCTGATCAAAAGACTTATCTATTAAATTAGTTATAAGTGTAGAGCTAACCCCCTCCCCCTGCAAATCAGGAGATACCGCAAAACACTTAAACACATTTTTAGCTTTAGAACAAGTAGCCACTATTTTATCCACATTATTTCTCAAAACTAAAGTATAATCCACATCTTTATCCAGAATTAAAGCAAAACTGTTTAAAAACTCTTCCACTTCTTTTCTTTCTTCTTCTTTTCTTAAATTTATTTTTGATAGTTTTAAGTCATACATATAAAATCACCCTTATTTTTTAATTAAATTCTTAACTTCTGCAAAATAAAAAGTTAAATTGGTAGTATTACCAAAAAATAAATATGGCACACTGACCTTATCCGTGATATATAAAAGTTACTACTCAATTAAAACACGGGAGGTTGTCAGTATGCCAAGTAAATTTACTAATCATATTGTATCCATTAATGATGAACTTTACAATTACTTAAATGATGTAAATTATGGAATGAGTAAACCTCAATTTCATCATATATCCACTATTATTAATGGATTAATAAATTTAGATGGCACTAAATCTTTATTAAAGATTTCAGAATATATACTAGCTGCTAAAAGCAGCAGTTCCATATATAGATTTTTGAGTAACTCTAAATGGGACGATAGTCTCATAGATAGAAATCGTATTAATTATTTAAAACTACATTTTAATAAACTCATAAAGCCTAAATCCGTAGGATTCTTAGTTATAGATGATACTGTTAATCCAAAAACTCAAGCAAAGAAGATGCAAGGATTAAGCTATAATCATTGCCATACAGAAGGTAAAAATCTTTGGTCCCACTGTGTAGTTACTTCTAATTTTGTAGCAGAGGATATGTCTATTCCGCTAAACTATAAGTCTTATTTTAACGAAGAAAACTGCAAAAATCATAATAAAAAATTTATGAGTAAACCAGATATAGCTTTAGGTTTTATTAATTCTTTTGAAAAACCTTCTAACTGCGATAAAATATATTGTCTTACTGATAGTTGGTACACTAGCGAAAAGTTAATTAATGGTTGTATTTTAAAAGGTTTTAACTTTATTGGGGCTTTAAAATCTAATAGAAAAATCTCTCCATTAGGAATTTCAATGCAAATTAAGGAATTTGCTAAATATATAAATCCATCTACCTTAGATGTAGTTACCGTCGAAGGTAAGGATTATAGAGTATATAAATACGAAGGCAAAGTTTCAAAGATTGAAAATGCATTAGCCTTAATTTGCTATGAAGTTGATGGGGACAGCTTTAAAGAACCAGTATATCTAATGTCTACAGACATAGAACTTAGTAATAAAGCTATAATAAAATACTATCTATATAGATGGAACATTGAAACTAATTACAAATATCTTAAAACACACTTAGGTTTTGACGAATATAAAGTTCAATGTATACTCTCTATCGAGAGGTATTTTCTACTTACATTTTTAGCAATCAATTTTTTAGAGATTTATAGATTATATAATCCTAAAAAACTTGAAACCATTGGTGATACTATAAAGTCTATAAAAAGCCTATCGGCTAAAGAATTGGTGCGTTTTGTTTATGAGGAAGCTAAAAATGATATACCTTTAGACACAATACTTGCTGAATTAAAATTAGTTTCTTAAAAAATTTTGTAAGTTACTTATAGGGAAAGTATAGAATTAAATGCTGTAACTATATTCCTATTAAAGAACTTACATCTATATTTGGGTTTTTAGCTTTTAAAATTAAAGAAGTTAAGTTAAATTCTTATTTTCCTCAATACTTGCCATAAGTAAAATCGGAGATAACAGTATCATCGGCACCATACTTACCCAATATTTTGCTGTGTTTAAAAATTTTAAACTAAAATCACTCAATAAAAATGGAGTGATAATTGTACCATTAATAAGTATTAATATTACCGGTAAACTTTTTTTAAAACTAACTTTTCTTATGTTTTTCATTGTAATTTCCCCTTTAATTAAGCTTTTTTCACATCTTCTATTTATTTTTTTATAGTATTCTTTATTATAAAACTTATTTATTTTATATCTCTATATTCTTTTATTCCCTTTTATTAATTTTTTTAAGTTATCTTAGTGCTTTCAAACATTGAATCACTATATCCGGTCTATCTATATAAACTTCATGTTCACTATTTTCCGCAATTACTAGCTTTCCCTTATTTGAAAGCTTTGATAACTCAATTTGCAAATCACGCCACTGAGCTTCATATAATACAGCTTCTTTCTTTGGAATCTGATACTTAATCCAGCTCTCCACTCCTACCTTACTATCCCTTGCTATTACTATAAGCGGAACATTAGGAAACTCTGAAATACTTTTTATGTCTTTACTATCCCTATCCCAATTTTCAAATTCCTCTGCTATAGTTTTGTGAAGTACAGTACTTGTAAAAAACTCCTCTACATTTTTCATATCACTACAGGACATGCGTTTTATATAACTTGAAATAATATTTTCATTCTGAATCTTTAGTTCTTCCTTAGATTTTTTGGAAGCATCCACATTCCATTGTATCATTTTATCTATTGCAATAAAATCACTCATAATAGGTGTATTAAGTCTATACAACTTTTTAAAATTATATGAAGTAGAGTCAATTAGTACTATTCCTTTCAATTTATTAGGATACATTTTTGCATATTGCTGCACACATAATCCACCAAAGGAATGTCCCATTAGAATAAATTTATCTTCTATACCAATTTTCTCTATAAGTTCATTAAGTTCTTTTGCCATATTTCTTGTGGTACGTGATTCATCTGAAACCTGACTTTTTCCGTAGCCGGCTCTATGATATAATACAACTGTAAAATATTTTTTTATCTCTTCCAAAATAGAATACCAATCATAAAAAGAACTGCCTATACCAGTTTCTATAATGAGAAATGTTTTACCCTGACCAAAGATTTTATATTCTAATTCAAAAGTCCCCATAATCTTTCCCCCATTTTATATAACCAAATACCATATATAACTAATTATACATGTTGTCTACCTTCACTGTAAACAAAAAAGCTAGTTTAAATTAAACTAGCAAATTTCTATGTTTTTACTTCTATTACTATCTAAATTCAAAAAGTATTTATCAAATGATAAATCGATTACAAGCATTATACACGTTGATATAACAATTTCACTCCAAAATATAAGTTTATTTACTCCAAACAGCTATATTATATAATATTAATGAACTAATGATACCTAAAATTATTAACTATTTTTATTTATATAAATATCTAATGCACGAATTAACTTAGATGCTGCCAAAATAATAGCTATATAAGCCATTAGCTTAATTATCATCTCTACTATGCCTATTAAAAACACTGCTACTCCCTTCCTTTCTTTAAATTTTTTAGTATTTCTATTCTTTATTCAGTGCCTCCCTACCGTAGTACTATCACCTTCTAATAAATAGAATCTACGGAAGCTGCTCCATTAAATATTAATTTTAGTGGAATTATTTCATCAAGGCATGTTGTTTTTGTAAATATTTAACTAATATGGTACTATATTAGCTGTTATTACGTGAATTCCTTCTAATTATTATATTTTTTACAAAATAGAAAAAGAACCATTTTAAACTAGTCCTCTAAAAATCACATATATCTTACAACTCTATTAGTTAGGTACATGAAAAGAAATAATAAGTCAAAGCTGCTAATATATTTTGGGTCAGATATGGAAGCTGATTCCGTCGCTAGTAGGACTATCAGTAGATTACGCTTGAACCAGTATGACGCAAAATACTATCATACTTACTTTTTATTTATTTGAATGTGCCTTACTCTAAAGACTTATTCATCCATTTTTGTCATGGCATAAATTTATATAGTAATCTGATTTGATACTTCCAAGTAAAAAATAATTGAAATCACACTCGTTTACTTGTCCGTTATTTAACTTTCTGAAAAAATTAAATTTGTATTTGCATTGTATAAATTTATATTTAATCCACATTCTTCTTTTGCTTCACGAATACATGTTTCTTCGGGTAATTCATTAGCTTCAATATGTTCACCTAATGGAAGTATTGTTTTAGCACGTTTATGCAAATGTAATAATATTTTATCTTTATGTACTATATATACGGATACTGTAAAATGCCTATCAATACTCATCATGCCCTCTTAAATTATATAAATTAATTTATTACTCATGTTAAACCCATATCTCACTCTCAGTAGGCTACTAAATTAATTTTATTCAATACCCTTCATTTCTAACTTTAATCTAGTAAAATACTCTTCCATAAATTTAAGTCTTATTTTTCCTATTTCTTTTGCCTTTTTCGTATACAATTTACTAGGAATCTTTTTAAACTTCACTTCGTATTCTATAAAAGGTGTATGCTTTGAAACATCCTTTAACCTTCCATTTTCAACAGTATTTTTATTTAAATAATCATTTAGTGACTCATTTACTGTTAATCTTTGTCCAAATTGTCCCGCTAGCATAAAAGTACGAGCAATTCCGATTGCACCTATAGCATCAAGCTTATCTGCATCAAAAAGTATTTTAGCTTCTATTGTATTAGGCTCATTTCCAGTCCTAAATCTATGCGCTACAATACAGTGCTTTATACTTTCTATCTTTTCCTCTTCGTATTGTAAGTTTTTTAATATGCCCTCTGCAATTTCACTGCCTAAAATAGCATGATCAACTTTTCCTGTTTTATCTTTACTTTCTTCTACTCTTGCAATATCATGTAATAATGCTGCTGGAATAAGCACTTCTAAATCGGCGTCTTTCTCGTATTTTGAAATTAATAAGCAAAGATTATAAACTCTAAATACATGATCTAAATTATGAGCTGAACAAGTCAACTTTTCTTGAACAATTTTTATAATCTTTCTATGTTTTTCATCTATATTCATTTGTTTCCCTCCTATACCATATGCCAAATTTTTTTATACAACTCTCTTCTTTCAAACTATTATACATTTCAAAATCCTTTTCACTAAACTCTGCTAATGTTTTATTGAAATTTAGAGGCTCAAATATGTACCACAAATCTGACCATTTATTTTCGTTGTCTTCTCCTCTTATACCTTTAGATATACTACCTGGTGATTTACTTTCAAAAAACTTCATATTCTTCCCATCATAGTACGCTAAACAAGATTTAAATTCACAATATCTATCTCCAATGTCTTCCATTAATTTTAATATCCCATTTATTCCTATGGTTTCTAATGTATGATTAACATATGCTTTTGGAAATCCATTTAATTCTTTTATAAAAAATCCCGCATCTAATGCTATACATGGTGTTTTTACAATTTTATATGCCTGTACAACTTTTTCCTTAGCTATCTCGCTTATATCATCGCCTCTAGGTTCTATAAGCTCAGCATTATATGGTAAAACTTTTATATTTTCAAGTTCTCTTTGGGCTGATGCAATTTTTCCTTTATTACTTGTTACAAATATAATTTCTTTCATACAATTCAACTCCATAAATAAATCTAGCTGTAAATAAAAATTTATATAGCCATTAACCCACAAAAAGGTATAATGTGATGGAATTATGAAATTTCTTCTCCATGACTTGCATAAGAGCTGAGAACAATAAATTTAATTTAAGAAATTCTAATCTTTTAGCCATATAAAATTAAATTTAAACAGTTCCTTTGCTTCTTATGCAAGTCATTCTAGAGAAATTTTATAATTCAGGTAATGTAATGCTTATGTGGGATAATCATATAACAATTATAACATTGATTTATAAGAAATAGATAACTTAACTATTAGATCTAAATACTAATTTGTAAAATATTTTCCTTAACTCAAACTAAATTACAATATATTTTATCCTTATTTAAATAATAAAAAAGTGCTAGCTTTGATATGAGTTTATTAACTAGCACTTTTTACTTTATTCAATTATTAAATTATTGGTTTTCTCACTACGTCTATTACAGTACCATCCCTGTATTCAACTACAGCCACCACTTCATCTGTAAGTTCTATAGGCTTTGGTTTTCCTGTAATTTTTTCTGCAATATCCTTTAATTCTTCTATAGTCATCACTGGTAAATTGGTCTTTTGTAATTTTTCCATTAAGTCTTTTCTATTTGGATTTACTGCTATACCTCTTTCTGTTACAATTACATCTATGCTTTCTCCTGGGGTAGTTACAGTAGTTACTCTGTCTTTTATTATTGGAAGTCTTGCTTTCATTAGGTTTGTAACTACTATGGCAAGTTTTGCACCTGCTGCTGTATCACTATGTCCACCGGAACCTCCCATTATGATTCCATCAGAACCTGTAGTAACATTAACGTTGAAATCAGTGTCTATTTCTGTAGCACCTAAAATCATAACATCTAGATTATTAGCTACACATCCTTTGTTATGAGGGTTTCCATACATGGATGCAGACATACCTTGATGCTTTGGATTATTTTTATAAGAATCTACTGCTTTTAAATCAAAGCATTGTACATCAAATATATTTCTAAATAAACCTTCTTGTAGCATTTCTACAATATATCCAGTAACTCCGCCAGCTGCAAAGCTTCCTACTACTTCTTCTTTCTTCATTATTTCCTTTAATTCTGCTGCCACTGCTAAAGATGTTCCACCAGCTCCAGTTTGGAATGATAATCCATCCTTAACTAGTCCTGATGCCTTTATAACTTGTGAAGCCATCTTAGCTATTTTAAGTCCCACAGGATCCTTTGTTATTCTTGTAGTTCCTGAAACTATTCCTTTAGGATCCCCTATACTTTCTACCTTTACTACATAGTCTACATGATGCTGACTTATTTCTATTGGACATGCTGGATATGGAACTAAATTATCTGTTACAGCTACTACCTTATCAGCATATTCTGCATCTGGCGCTGCATATCCTAAAGAACCACAAGCTGCTGGTCCTTCTACTCCATTTATATTTCCGTAAGTATCTACTGTAGGTGCTGCTATAAATGCCACATCTATATGTAAATCTCCACTTTCAATGGCCCTAGCTCTTCCTCCATGAGTATGCATTACAGCTGGTTTCTTTAATAAGCCTAAGGAAATAGCTCTTGCCACAGGTCCTGACATGTAATTAGCATACACTCCTGTTACTACTCCTGATTTTATATGCTCTACTAATGATGCTTGTGTAGGGAATATAGAACTAGCTGCTATTGTTATGTCCTTTATTCCTCTTTTAGCTATAGCATCCACTACCATGTTAAGCACATGGTCTCCATTTCTTAAATGGTGGTGAAAGGAAATAGTCATTCCATCTTTTATTTCTACTTTATCTAGGGCTTCTTCTATACTATTTAAAACTTTAGAATCTGTTGGTTTTACTGTCTTTACCTTTACAGATTTTATAGTCCTTTCTCCATCTTCAGCAAAAGCGCCTTTAAAAGGTTTTACTTCCTTATATCCTTCTATTTTTTCAGGTATTTCTCTACCCAATACATTTTTCATTTTATCACCTCTAAATTCTGTTAAATAAATCCTTAACTCCTCTGTCTCTATTCAACATAATTTCAATTGTATTTTACCTCTACATATTGTAACTTTGCAAAATCACTCTATTTTTAATCTTCAATTTCTTATTTTTAATTCTTAATTTTCAATTCTCAATTCTAAACAAGTCCTAACATTTTAGCCAATTCGTAAGTAGTTTTTGCTCTATTTATAACTGGAGCATCTACCATTTTTCCATCCAAAGAAAATACGCCTTTTCCTTCGCTTTCTGCTTCTTCTTTAGCTTCTAATACTCTTACGGCATGTTTTATTTCATCCTCTGTTGGTGCAAATACTGAATGAATTGTGTCTATTTGCCTTGGATTTATAGATGACTTACCTGTCATACCTAATCCTTTAGCTTTCATTGTATCTAGTCTTAGTCCTTCATAATCATTTGTATCTGTAAATGGAGTATCTATAGCATCCACTTTCATGGCTCTACAAGCTGTAGCCACTTTATTTCTTGCGTAAAGAATCTCATCACCCTGTTTAGTTCTCTTTACTCCGAAGTCTGAAGTTAAGTCTTCTCCTCCCAAAAGAACTCCTTCTATTCTCTTAGAGGCTCTTATTACATCATAAACAGTTTCAAGTCCAAAGGCAGTTTCTATTAAGGCAAATAATTTTATGCTACCTTCTTCAAATCCTTCTTCTCTTTCTATTTGACAAAGCTTGCTGTCCACTTCTTTTATTTGTTCTTCTGTAGCTTTAGGAACCATTATTACATCTGGCTTTACTCTAGCTATAGTATCTAAATCCTTTGGTCCGAATTCTGTATCTAAAGGATTTACCCTAACTACCACTTCTACATTAGAATAATCTACATTTTTAATAGCCTCTCTTACAAGTATTCTAGCTCCATCTTTTTCAGTTATGCTAACTGCATCTTCTAAGTCTAATATTATAGAATCTGAACCAAGAATGCCCGCGTTTTGAAGCATTCCTGGATTGTTTCCAGGCATAAATAACATAGTTCTTCTTAATCTTTTCATATTTTCACCTTCTCATTGTTTTTTCAATATCTATTTCTTAATCACTAACACCCAAATTTTATCTACTTTTTATAAAAAGTATTTTAACTCGATAAATTTTAAAATATGTTCACTTCATACAATTAAGTGCTGCTAATTCAGCATTACTTCTATTTCTTAAATAGTAGCTCTTTTAATGGCAGTCTCTACTCTTGCCTTTATTGTATAATCTAAAGCTCCCTTATCCTCTGCTTTTATCTTAACTTCTTCTACTCCCAATTCCTTTAGAGTATTCATTATAGTTTCTTTTATGGCTTCACCAAATTGTTTCATAACAATGCTATCAATTTCCACTTCTATACCGCCAGCCATGTTTGGCATAACTGTTATCATCACATCATTTGATTCTAGTGTACCTGCTTTTGCTACCTTTTCTATTTTCATGTTTCCACCTACTTTTATATTAATTTAAAATCTATATTTTCTTTTAATGTGCAATCTCTTAGCACATCTAGCAAATTAATTCTTATTTCTAATTGTAATCCAAGGCAATAAGCTACCGTCATATCCCTGCTCCTTAAGGTACGTGAAAATAGAAAACAAGTCAAATATACTAGCATACTGACTTATTATTTATTTAACTGTCCTAACATAAGATAGAAATATTTCGATAGCTAAGCTATGGAATAAATTAAAACGTAATATAAATATTATTACTTTTTACTATTTATTTACAGAATCTAAATAATCCTTTTGTCCTTTTTCATAAAGGTTGTTTCCTTGGCTATCTATAACCACAACTACAGGTAAATCCTCTACTTCTAATTTTCTTACAGCTTCTGCTCCTAAATCTTCATAAGCTATAAGCTCTGCCTTTTTAACGCATTGTCCTATAAGAGCTGCTGCTCCACCTATAGCTGCAAAATATACTCCATTATTTCTAATTATAGCATCTATAACTTCTTTAGACCTTAGTCCTTTACCTATCATACCCTTTAATCCATTATCTAAAAGTTTTGGAGCATATGGGTCCATTCTATAACTAGTAGTAGGACCTGCTGAACCTAGAGCCTTACCTGGTTTTGCTGGTGTTGGTCCAACATAGTATATTATAGCATCCTTTATATCCATAGGAAGCTCTTTTCCTTCTTCTATTAGATTTACAAGTCTTGCATGAGCAGCATCTCTAGCTGTATAGATAGTTCCTGATATAAGAACAGCATCACCTATTTTTAAATCCTTAACTTTTTCCTCAGTTAAAGGAGTAGTTATTTTCTTTTCCATTTTGTCTCCCCCTTACCCTTATTAAAGTTCTACTTCTGCATGTCTTGTAGCATGACAATTGATATTTACTGCTACTGGAAGTCCTGCTATATGTGTTGCATAGGTTTCTATATTAACAGCTAATGCTGTAGTTTTTCCACCAAAGCCTTGTGGTCCTATACCTAATGCATTTATTTTTTCTAATAATTCTTCTTCTAAATCTGCATAAAACTTATTTGAATTTTTTTCTGACACTGGTCTTATTAATGCTTTTTTTGCAAGATTAGCAGCTCTATCAAATGTTCCTCCTATACCTACACCTACTACTATTGGTGGGCATGGATTAGGGCCTGCTTCTTTAACAACCTTTAATATAAATTCCTTAACACCCTCTAATCCATCTGCTGGTTTTAACATCTTTATTTGACTCATATTCTCAGAACCAAATCCCTTTGGAGCTACAGTTATTTTAAGTTTATCTCCTGGAACTATATCATAATATATTATTGCAGGAGTATTATTCTTTGTATTTACTCTATCTAATGGATCTTTTACCACTGATTTTCTTAAATATCCACTTACATATCCTTCTGCTACACCTTTATTAATAGCTTCTTCTAGACTTCCTCCAACTATATGTACCTCTTGACCTATTTCTACAAATACACAAGCCATTCCTGTGTCTTGGCACATAGGCATTTTTTCATCCCTAGCTATTTCAGAGTTTACTATTATTTTATCTAATATTCCTTTAGCTATATCCCAATCTTCTTTTTCCTTAGCTTCTTTAATAGTATTTTTTATATCATCATTTAAATAATAATTGGCATCTATACACATTTTAGCTAATGCTTCTGTGATTTTTTCCACATTTATTTCTCTCATTGACATTGCCCTCCTAGCTTTTTTAAATTTAAAACCTTAAACATATTTTAAAGTATTAACTGACTATACCACAATAAGCATTATATTACCTGAATTATGAAATTTCTCTGGAATGACTTGCATAAGAAGCAAAGGAACTGTTTAAATTTAATTTTAGAAATTCTTCTTTTAGACAGATAAAATTATCGTAAACCTGGCAAGGACGCCAGGCTAGCGAACCTGAAGCAGGACGCTGAATGTGAGCGTTAGATAATTTTATATGGCTAAAAGATTAGAATTTCTTAAATTAAATTTATTGTTCCGAGCTCTTATGCAAGTCATGGAGGAGAAATTTCATAATTCCATTACATTGTACCTTTTTGTGATTTAATCATAGTATATATTAATTAAATATATTATCATAAAGGTTTTATACCATTAAGGTTTATATGCACTTAAAAGGCAGTATGCACTCCTGCACAAACCGCCTTTTAAGTATTAATGGATTATATTATTTTCTTCTATTAACAAGAGCTACTACTCTGTTCATCTCATTGTTAACTATCATATATCCTTCATCAACGCCCATACCTGGTTTTGCAAGACATTGGTCTGCTCCACAAGCTATTGCTATATTAGTTGTAACTTCTGATGATCTGTTAGTTTCGTTACAAGTTCCTCCGCAGTATGCTCCTATTCCATTTTTCTTACAGTATAGAATTGATTCTATAACATTGTTTACTCCGCCTAAATCTGGAGTTTTTATTTGAAGCATATGTCCTGATTTGTTATCAGCAAAGAATTTAACGTCGTTATATGTATTACACCATTCATCTGCAACTAATTCTACGTTTATTCCTCTCTTGTCTATTTCTGCTGTTAAGTCTCTTAAAGCTTCCATTTGTTTTTGTCTATCCTCTACGTCCATTGGTCCTTCTATTCTTAATTTAAATGGTTTTGCAGCTTCTCCTAATTTTTCTAGGTAATTAGCCATTTTATCAGTGTCATAATCAAAAGCCACTCCTATTGTTCCATATACATCTATGTGGAATACTGGTGAATAACATTCACAAGTTCTTAGTTTTTGTACTCTTTCACTTAACCATTTAACATATTCTAATAATTTTGATCCATCTTTTCCTAATTTTTCTTCTACGTTGTTTATTAAAGCATGAGGCATTACTTCAGCGCCTTTTATTATCATTTTGTCTGCATTGTCATATCTATCGTCACCTGATTGAGTGAATATAGGAATTCTCTTTATGTCAACTCCTGTGTTGTATTCATCTCTAACAACTTCTGCCATAGTAACTTTTTTAGCTTTTGCTACACCATCAAGTAATGCTTGAGTTATTCCATATCTTATAGCAGTATGTAATCTTTTTCCGTTTACTTGCATTTTATCAAATTCTTCTGCTAATGATTTGAAGCTATCTAATTCTCTTCCTATTAGCTTTGGAGCTATTTCTTTTTCTATAACTGGAATAAAGTCTTTAGCTAAGAATAATGGATCTCTTCCGCCTGCTCCTGAATATTGAACTGCAGCACAATCTCCAAAAGCCACTTGACCATCTTCAAGTACTAACATTACTGATATAGATTCTCCTGCTTGTCTTACAGATTTAAATCCTTCAGTTACTGGCTCACCTACATATGTGAATCCATCATGTTTAGCTCCTTTTTTTATAGCTCTTTGGTCATCAAAATAAAATCCTGTTTTTCCTTCAGAACATATTACATCAATAATTTTCATAGTTTTTCACCTGTCCCCTTTTCAAGTTTTAAACGTATATAATAAATTGTTTTTAATACTCCATTATAAACTATTTTCCTTAACATATACTATATAAATTCTAAATTCGAACATTAAATTTAATTTATTTATAAAACTAAAATTATCTAACTTAATATTTATTTAAACTATTTTTGAGGTCTTCCTACAAGTACTCCCCTACTTACAGCGAATATATCGTCTACTGTCATCTTAAAGCTTACTGGTCTTCCTTCAAATTTAGCTCTTTCTTCTAATTTTCTTCTATTTATTTCTCTTATTTCTTCAGTTACTGGTAGATTTCCAAAATTCAAATATCTTACAGCACCATTATTGTCTCTAGCTGGCATCATTTTTCCTGCATTATATTTGCTTGGAGCAAATGGTATATCTATAACTCCTGCTTCAAAAGCTTTAACTGCTCCTATAGCTAAATCTCCATTACCTAATTCAAAAGTTTTATCCATCATACATTTTGTTTCAGCCTTTATAAGAGCTATTTCCTCTTGTAATTCTTTTGACATTGGAAGTCTTTGACCTCTTAGTAAGTTCAATGTCATCTTAGTGGCTCTTATACCCTGAGCATTAGCTTCTTTAGTTGGAACTCCTATAGCTTCATGTGGAGTCTTAACAATTACCTTTGTTGCTCCTGCAAGAGCTGCTGTAGCTGAGCCTGTAGATATAACTCCAAACGCTTTAGCTTCATCTTGTGGGAATCCTCCCATCCATTGATGGAATACTGTAGTTACATATACATCATGATATCCATATTCTCTTAAGTATTCTTCCATTTGTGATTCTAGTGCTCTTATAGCAGCTACGTCTTGAACTATGTTACCACATTGTCCATATCCAACAGTAATATTTTTAACTCCCTGCTCTGCTGCTAATAATCCTTCTATTATAGCAACTGTGTTTGAAGTACTTGGTGGTACTAAAGTTCCTGTTAAAGGTCCAAATGGCTCTCTATTTATAGTTATTCCTTGCTCAGCATAAAAACCAACTAATCTGTCACAATATTGCCAGTCTCTTATAGTTCTGTCTAGTGGAACATTTTTAGCATAAGGAACATTATATGATATTCCACCACCTTCATTAGAAGTCCATCCACCTGCATGAATTATTTCTGAAAGCAATCTAGCATCTGGTGTACCGTGTCTTGCTTCTAGTGGTAAATTTACTGCCTCATAGATTTTTCTACATCCATGCACACCATGGTTTACTCCTGGGAATCCATTAAGTAGAGATCTTCCTGCTTTTCTACTTTCTTGTATACCAATTTCACACTCATCATATCTATTTTGTCTTGTATAACTATCTATAGTTGATGGAAGTAAATCAGCTCCACCTTCATTTTGTAGGTGTGTTAATAATTCTATGTGTTCATTTATTAAAGCAACTCCTGCTCTTGGTTGAGCTAATGTAACGCCTTCTTCTTTAGCTTTTTTTAGTTTAAAAGAGAAATTTTTATGCTCTGGAACTTTCTTAAGGTAGTCAACTGCTTCTTTAAGGTCAACTTCTTTACCTGTAGGCCATTGACTTAAAACCTCTTCTCTCATTTTGAAAAATTCTTCTTCAGTCCACTTTTTATTTTTTATATTCATTCTTATTCCCCCTGAATATTAAACTTCTACTAAATATTTTTTCATAATTCTTACAGCCATATCTGGAAGTTCTTGTGCTAAAAGACCCATAGATGATAATATGTATGTCTTATCAATTAAAAACTTAGGATTTTTAGGCTTTAAAGATTGAGGACTTTCCATGGTAAAAGTACCTGCTTTTAATATTCCTCCTGGGTTTTCACTGTGAATAAGTACTCCCCCAGTTCCTATCATGTACTTAACTTCCATTAAATCCTTTCCTGTTTGAGTAAACACAACACCCATAGGAGAATAAACACTCTCTACTATGCCTGCATGCCTCTCCATAGCTATTTCTGTTGCCACTTTACCCATGGCTTCATCAAACTTTATTTCTTCTTCTGTACACGGAACCATTTTTATGTCTTCAGATCTTTTTTTACAGTTGCCTTCTACATCTATGTTTCTATCTTTATCATTTAAGTAGTTTCTTATTTTCCTTGTACCTGCTGCCTCCCAAAGTGAAACTGCTGAATATCTCATTCCCAAATCTCCTTCAACAGTTCTCTTAGCAACTGGTTCTTCAAGACCTTTCATAGTTACTCCAGATTTAGTTGGTGCTCCTTCAGCTATTGAATGTATATCTGTAGTAGCTCCACCTATATCTACAACTATTAAATCTCCTACACCTTCTTCTTCATCACTGCCTTCACTTAAAACTCTAGCAGCTTTAAGCACTGCCGCAGGTGTAGGCATCAATATACCACTTATGTAATTTTCAGCATTACTCATTCCTTTAGCTTCTACTATTTTATCCATAAATATTTTTCTAATTTCTTCTCTAGCTGGTTCCACATTTAGAACATTTAGTTTAGGCATAACGTTTTCAGTTATTCTGTAATATATATCTGTTCCACTAAACGCCTCTTCTATTTCATCATAAGCAACTTTATTACCTGCCACTACTATTGGAAGCTTTAATCCACTTTTTGCTATCATTCTAGCATTGTGAATTATACAATCCTTATTGCCTCCATCTGTTCCTCCTGCTAAAAGAATTATATCTAATTTAGAATTTCTTATCTCTTCTATTTCTCTAGAAGTTAATTCGTAAGTATATACTTTAAGTACCCTAGCACCTGCTCCAAGTGCTGCCCTTTTAGCTGCTTCTGCTGTTAGCTCTGGTACTAACCCAATAGCTACCATCTTTAATCCGCCTGCTGCTGAAGAACAAGCTAATTTATTAACAAAGTTAACTTCTTTACCTTTTAATGCGTCATTTAGTTTACTATAAGCTTTGTCGAATCCTATCATTATATCGTCTTCAATAGTAGTAATATCTTTTGCTGTGGCTAATATTTCTTCATTTTCAATGTCCACTGCTGTCAACTTAGTATAGGTACTTCCAAAGTCTATAAGTAAATATGCATCCACTGATACCACTCCAATCAACTAATTATCATTTGGCCTAGTTAGCATATTTTTAATTAAGATTAAAATCTTTCTTAATATCTTCTATAGTTATTTCTATATCTGTTCCAGGTGCATAAACTCTGTTAAATCCCATATTTCTGAATCTTTTTTCTACATCATTCCAATCTTGCTTTCCTACAACTATGTTTCCACCAACATATAATTTTATGTCCTTTAATCCAGCTTCATCACATTTTTCTCTAAGTCCTCTACAGTCTATTTCTCCATGACCATAAAGTGATGAAACAAGTATTGCGTCAGCACTAGTTTCTACTGCTGCATTGATAAAATCTTCTTGTGGTGATAAAACTCCAATATTTACAACATTAAAGCCTGATTCTGTCAAGGCGTAATCTATTATTTTGTTTCCTACTGCATGGCAGTCAGAACCAATTACACCTATAACAACTGTTTTCTTCTCCATTTATAAATGCCTCCCACCTTAAATTAGATATCTTTATATTTCAACTCTATAATTTTAGACTTTAAAGCCTTTACAGAGTCGCTGTCTAGGTTATACAAAAATTCAATCATTTCTTTTCCATCTTTATTTAAACTTTTAACCATTTTGTGTCTACCTGGTGATACAATTAGCACTTCACTGTTATCTATTATTTTCCTAATTTCTCCCTCATCTTTAGAGTTAGAGTACGTTATATTAATATTACCTAACCCTGCTCCGTCTAAAGCCCCTTTTACTTTAAACATGAACTCTTCTGATATACATATAAACCCAAACTTTGTGTGTTCAGGATATCTAGCTATTTTAACTATAGTGCCCAAATTAGGATTTATTGCAACCCCAAGCACTTCTTTTCTCTTTTCTCTAGTCAGCTCAATAACTTCATTTACATGATTAAATGTAGCTATAATTATTTGAGCTTGTTCGACTTTCTCCTTCGTATTCTCGTTCATTTCTTTTAAATCATTTATAGTCAATGGCTCCACTCGGACACCAGAAATTTTAGTCAACTGCTTACTAAACATTCTAGCTTGCTCAATATTACATTCTACATAAATGGCAGCTAATTTGCTCATAAGCTCTTTCTTCTCTTTTACTCTCTGCTTTACTAATTCTAAAAAACTATCTGGATCCATTCCTATCTCCATGGACTCCTCTAAACCTAAATCTATGAATTTAATGATTCTGTCTTTTATATTTTGATCTTTCCATGTTACAGCTTCTTCAGCCACAAAAGTCCCTTTGCCTTGATAGGATTTTAAAACACCTTCTTGCTCTAGGTCATTGTATGCAGAACTTACAGTATTTCTACTAACATTCAGCTGTTGAGCCAATTCTCTTTCAGTAGGCATCTTATGCCCAACCTTCAATAGTCCATGTTTTATGGATTCCATTATTTGATTTTTCACCTGTATGTAAAGAGGTACTCCACTTTTTTTATCTATCTTAATTTCTATAACTATCCCTCCCTCTCAACATGGATTAATGGACTAATCCATATTCCATTAATATAATATCATAGGTCATTTTACACATCAACATTTTTTTTAACTATTATATAAATTCAATTTATTTGCATAAAAACAATAGAATAATACTATTATTTTAATGTAGTAGTATATAAGGAGTGAAAATTGCATGAAAAAAAGTAATTTAGTAAATAATATTATTTTAATACTATCTTCTTTATGCTGTATCCTAATAATATTCATATCCTATAGGCTTATTATTTACAATAAGATTCCAAATATAGATATTTCGCCCTATACCGGTGAAATATTAAGAAATAAAAATAATAAGGAATTTAAAAATGCCATAGAAGTTGTATATAAATTAAATGAAATGACGGACAATACTGGTGGACTAAGCAAAGCAGATATTATACTTCAGTACGTTGATTCTCAAAACAAACTTATTTATAAAGGTATTTACTTAAATGAGATTCCTAAAAAAATTCAGTCTTCTTCTGGAAAAAAACTTATGGATATCTCTTACTTACCTAAATTTAATTTTTTAGATTCTCAAGATATAAAATTAAAAAAAAGCAAAAAAGCTAACAATATATTTATAGACTTTAATGAATTCTTTTCGTCTAATTTTTTATATAAGGAAGGTCAATATTATCATCATAATCCTTCTAAAGAGCATATTGATGCTTATTACAATGCTCCTATTCATGTTTCAAACATAATAATTCAAATAGTAAATTCAAAATCTAACAAAGAATTTCCAATTGGCTCTGGAAATGGACTTCTATTTTCTGGTGGGAAAGCCATAGATATTGAATGGAACAAAAACTTAGATTCACCTATAAAAATACAAGATAAAAATGGAAAGGATATTTCATTAATTCGTGGCAGCACCTGGTGGATTATATTAGATGAAAATTCTTCTGTAGTTTATAACTAAAATTTTTTTATTAAACTTCTAATAATTAAATAAATTAGGTGTAGTTAAAATAACTTACACCTAATTTTATGAAGTTTATTGTAAACAAAAACTACTCACTCTCTATTTAATTTCTTTAAATATATTCATTCCTTTTTAAAATTAAAATATTCATCCACAGATTTTGCTATAGATTTAGCTATCTTCTCTTGATATCCTTCATCCTTTAAAAGTTGTTCTTCTCTTTCATTGGATAAAAACCCACATTCAACTATTACAGATGGTATAGTATCGTTGCATCTTAATATCTTATACATGTCTTTTGCATCTTTAGGTTGTCTTTTATTTTCTTTATCCAAATCCTCTATTAAATTTTTTTGTACTATATCAGCCAATTCTTTACTTTCAGTATTCCTAGAATGCCATACCTGTGCCCCGTAATACTTACTTTGTGGAAATTTATTCAAATGAATACTTATAAACATATCACAATTACACTTTTCTTTTATTTCACATCTTTTATTTAAGTCCTCCATTTTCTTACTTCTACTGTTTTCTGAATATAAGCCTTTATCTTCTTCTCTTGTCATTATAACCTTATATCCTTTTTTCTCTAATTTCTCTTTTAATTGCAAACATATGTTTAAGTTTATATGTTTTTCTACAGTACCATTTTTAGATACAGCTCCTCCATCAATTCCTCCATGTCCTGGATCAATTAATACAATTTTTTTCTGTAAATCTCTATTTACTATAAGTGTTTTTCCAAATTGAATATTTGTTAGCACTATTAAAAAAGCACCTAACAATATAACACATATGGTAGATATTAATTTATTATTTTTCACTATTTTTGCCTCCTTTATAGCTCTCATATTATCTATATAAGAAAACAAAAATAAAAATACCTAGCATAATAAAATATGTTAGGTATTTTATATTAATTATTTTCAACATCTAGTATCTCTACTTATACATATTTAAAACCGCTTGTGCTAAATTAGTAGAATGGTCCCCTATTCTTTCAAAATTACTTATTATATCTAAGAATATAGCTCCTCCAGTAGCATTACATACCTCTTCATTAAGTCTCTTTATATGTGATGCTCTTAATTGTTTTTCCATTGAGTCTATTCTTTCTTCTATGCTCAATACATTTTTAGCGGTCTCTATGTCTCTATTTTCTATACTCTCTATACTTCCATTTAGCGCATTTATGATTTCATTATACATACCCTGTAATTCTGCTTCTGCAACTTTTGAGAATTTAATTCCCTTTTGAATTTTTTCACTGGCTAAATCTACAACATTTTCCGCATGATCTCCTATACGTTCTATATCATTTACCATATGGAACATAGATGTTACTATATCTAATTGTTCTTCTGATAACTCTTCTTTAGACAATTTCACTAAGAAAACAGTTATTTCATCCTCTAATAAATTTATTAATTTTTCATTTTTATAAACTTTTTTAACCAAAGTTTCATCGTTATTTTTAAAAGCATCCATAGATATCTGTAAATTATCCTTAGCTTTATTCGCCATTCTTATTAATTCTTTTGTGGTTTGACCAACTGCTATAACAGGTGTCTCTAAAAGTCTATCATCTATGTATTTAGGCTTCATAGGTTCTTTTTCATCTTCACCTGGAATTATTCTATTAACTAATGCTACAAGATATTTTATAAATGGCAACATTATTATGGTGTTAGCAATATTAAATACTGTATGGGCGTTGGCTATTTGCCTCTTAACCACTTCTCCTCCTACAGGTGTTATACTTTTTACAAGTCCTACAAATGGATGAGTAAACGGTAAGAATATCAAAGTTCCTATTAAATTAAAAAATAAATGAATTAGTGCTGCTTTTTTTGCTGTCTTTGAAGTTCCTACACTAGATAATAAAGCAGTTACACATGTACCTATATTATTACCAAATAGTATTGGTACTGCTGCTTCTAGTGGTACCGATCCTGTGGATGCTAATGCAATAAGTATAGCTGTAGTTGCTGAAGAACTCTGTACTACTGCAGTCATTAAGAGTCCTGTAAGCACACCTAAGAATATATTTCCTTTTAATGTTCCCATTAAACTTACAAAAGCCGGTGATGCAGCAATTGGTTCCATTGCTGTTTTCATTAATTCCATTCCTGAAAATAAAATACCAAAACCTAATATAATATTTCCTATTTCTCTACTCTTTTTAGCTTTAGAAAATAATACAATTCCTGCTCCTACTCCTATAAAAATAGGTGCTATGGCATCTAGTTTAAATGCTATTATTTGTGCTGTAATTGTGGTTCCTATGTTAGCTCCCATTATTACCGCTGCTGCTTGATATAAATTCATAAGTCCAGCATTAACAAATCCAACTACCATTACCGTAGTTGCACTACTACTTTGAATTACAGCTGTAACCAAAGCTCCTGTCATAATTCCCTTTACTGGGTTGGAAGTTATTTTTTCGAAAAATACTTTTAACTTTTCTCCAGATGCATTTTCAAGTCCATCACCCATAAGTTTCATGCCATAAAGAAACATTCCAAGTCCACCCATGAGTCCAATAATTATATTGACAATACTCATACTCTACCTCCACTTACTTAATATTAATTTTATATTAATAAGTCATTAAATATTTACACCATTTTAAATAATACTACAAAAATTACGATTTAGTAACAATTTTATTAATTATTTAACATCGATTTAACATTGAACTATAAAACATTTTAAATTATAAATTTTTAATATATGGCTACATATTAAAAATTTTAATATATTATAAGTGTCTTTTTAACTTTTATAATTTAGGCACATTCAAATAAATAACAATTCAGTATGCTAGTCTATTTTGCATCATACTGCGTCAGCAGAACCCACCGATAGTCCTACTAGCGGCGGGTTCTGCTTCCTTGTCTGACACAAAATATACCAGCATCTTCGACTTGCTATTTCTTTTCATGTATCTTATTGCAACAAAAAAAAAGAGAGGTACATACCTCTCTTTCCATATATCCGTATAAAATACTATCTTTTTGAGAATTGTGGAGATCTTCTTGCTTTTTTAAGACCGTATTTCTTTCTTTCTTTCATTCTTGGGTCTCTTGTTATGAATCCAGCTTTCTTAAGTTCTGGTTTTAAGTTTTCATCAACTTTTACCAAAGCTCTTGATATACCATGTCTTATTGCTCCAGCTTGACCTGTAAATCCACCACCATGTACATTAACTAATACATCATATTTTTCTTTTGTTCCTGTTAATACTAGTGGTTGGTTTACTATAACTTTTAAAGTATCTAATCCGAAGTAATCGTCCATATCTCTTTTATTTATAGTTACTTTACCTTCTCCTGGTACAAGTATAACTCTTGCTATTGATTTTTTTCTTCTTCCTGTTCCCAAATATTGAACCTTAGCCATTTCATATCCTCCTTCCGCTTCCAATTAGTATCTTAATTCTAATACTTCTGGTTTTTGAGCTTGATTATCGTGCTCTTCACCTCTGTATACTTTTAATTTAGCTAGCATTTGACGACCTAATGGACCGCTTGGAAGCATTCTTCTAACAGCTTCTTGAAAAACAAATTCTGGTTTTTTAGCTATTGCATCTTTGTATGGTATTTCCTTTAATCCACCTGGATATAATGAGTGGTGTCTTAACATTTTTTGCTCAAGTTTCTTTCCTGTTAAAAGAATCTTGTCAGAATTTAAAACTATTACATAATCTCCTGTATCAACATTAGGAGTATATGTAGGTTTGTTTTTTCCTCTTAATATTGATGCTATTTGGCTAGCAGCTCTACCTAGTGGCTTTCCTGCTACATCTATTACATACCATTTTCTTTCAACTTCTTGCGGTTTTGCAATATATGATTTCATCATTTTCCCTCCCTAAAAAGTCTTCTTGTTGTATTTCGTTCTATCATGAAGATCCGGGGCTAGTGGATCTTATATGCAATACAAACTTCTTATATTATAATACATTCTCCCGGGCGTGTCAACGACTTATATGTGTTATAAATAATTTTTAATAAAAAACTTCTTCAAGACATAATCCACAAGCTGGTACGACTTTTCCTGCTTTTGTTCTATCTTTACTATCTATTATTTTTTTTACATATTCCGGCTCTATTTTTCCTGTTCCAACATCTAATAAAGTACCTACTATTATTCTAACCATATTATATAGAAATCCATCTGCTGAAACAGCTATTTTGATTATGTTTTCTTTTTTATTAATATATAATTCATTTATATTTCTTACAGAACTTTTCACTGAACTGCCTTTTGTTTTAAAAGCTGTAAAGTCATGAGTTCCTATTATATATTTGCATGCATGTTCCATTTTATCTAGTTGCAATTCTCTAGAAAAACTGTACATATAATTTCTATAGATTGCACAGGGTTGTTTTCTATTATAAATAGTATAAATATATTTCTTTCCTTTGCTATTATATCTAGCGTGAAAATCCTCTGAAACTTCTTTAGATTCTAATATAACTATATCTTTAGGCAACCTAGAATTCAATGCTTCCCTAAACTTATCAGATGGCACTGTACTACTTGTAAAGAAATTAGCCACATACTCTTTTGCATGGACTCCTGTATCTGTTCTACTACACCCTATCAACTTTATTTTTTCTTTAGTTAAAGAAGCTATGGCTTCTTCTAGAGTTCCCTGCACCGTTACTCTATCCTTTTGCACTTGCCATCCAAAATAGTTTGTTCCATCATATTCTATCTTAATTCTAATATTTTTCATTACCAAAATCTACTCCACACAGATATAATGACTAAAGCGCACGTCACCACAGCTGCCACCGAATCTCTATAAGTTAATTTTAGCTGTTTCATTCTAGTTCTTCCTTCTCCACCTCTATAACATCTAGCTTCCATTGCCATGGCAAGTTCATCTGCTCTTCTAAAAGAACTTATGAATAAAGGTACTAAAAGTGGTATAAGGTTTTTTGCCTTATCAATTATTCCTCCTGATTCAAAATCAGCCCCTCTTGCCTTCTGAGCTTTCATTATTTTATCAGTTTCATCTATAAGTGTAGGTATAAATCTAAGAGCTATAGTCATCATCATGGCTAACTCATGAGCAGGTAAACCTAATTTTTTAAAAGGATTTAATAATTTTTCTATTCCATCTGTAAGCTGTATAGGTGAAGTAGTTAAAGTTAATAGTGATGTACCTATTATTAAAAGTACTAACCTTATTATCATAAAAGCAGCCAACCTTAATCCTTCACTATAAATCTTTATAAATTTCCACGCAAATAAAGGTTCTCCAGAACCTCTGGTCATGAATACATTTAATATAGCAGTGATCAATAAAAGTATAAAAATTGGTTTTATACTTTTGTATATATAGTTAAAAGAGATTTTAGATATAACTATAGCGCCTAATATAAAAGCCACTACGAATATATATCCTTTAAAATTCTTTACTATAAATAAGTCTATTATAAATATAAAAGATATTAAAATTTTTACTCTTGGATCCAATTTGTGCACAAAAGATTCTCCAGGTATGTATTGTCCAATACTGATATCCTTAATCATTTTCAGCACCTCTCAATACTCTAAGAATTTCTCTTTTAGCCTGATCTATGGTAAAGACTTCATCTGATACATCCATACCCTTTTCTCTAAGTTTTAGCATTAAATAGGTCACCTGTGGAGCTGCTAATCCTACTTTTTCTAGGACTTCTACATTTTTAAAAACTTCACTTGGTTTTCCATCTAAAATATTTTTACCTTTGTGCATAACAATAATTCTTTCTGCAACCTTAGCTACATCTTCCATACTGTGAGATACTAAAATTATCGTCATTTTATATTCCCTATGAAGAGCAATTATTTGACTAAGAATTTCTTCTCTACCTTTTGGATCTAATCCAGCTGTTGGTTCGTCCAATATAAGCACTTTAGGCTCCATAGCCACAACTCCTGCTATAGCTACTCTTCTCTTTTGCCCACCACTTAATTCAAATGGCGACTTATTTCTATAAATTTCATATTCTAAACCTACCATTTTCATAGCTCTTTTTACTCTAATTTCTATTTCTTTTTCATCTAACTTTAGATTCTTAGGTCCAAAAGCAATATCCTTTTCAATAGTTTCTTCAAAAAGCTGATATTCAGGATATTGAAACACAAGTCCTACTTTCTTTCTTATAAGACTCAATTTAATATCCTTACTTGTTATATCTATATCATCTACTAGTATTTTTCCACTAGACGGTTTTAATAGTCCATTTATATGTTGAACCAAAGTGGACTTTCCTGAACCTGTATGACCAATTAAGGCTAAAAATTCACCATCGTTTATTTCTAATGAGACATCATCTAAAGCTTTCTTTTCAAAAGGGCTATTGGGCATATATATATGTGTTAAATTCTCTATTTTAATTGACATAATCTACTCACCATCTCATTTATCGTTAATATATTAGTGTCTATGTTTATGCCACTCTTTTTCAATTCATAAGCCAATTCTGTTACCTGCGGAACATCAAGTCCTACTCTTTTCATGGTAGAAACATCACTAAAAATTTGGACTGGAGTACCTTCCTTTATTACTTTTCCTTCATCCATTATAATTACTCTATCTGCTTCTACTGCTTCTTCCATATAATGCGTTATTAATACTATTGTTATTCCATAATTCTTATTTATATCTTTTATTGTATTTATGACTTCTTTTCTTCCTGATGGATCTAACATAGCAGTGGGTTCGTCAAATATTATACACTTTGGACTCATAGCTAATATACCTGCTATAGCAACTCTCTGCTTTTGACCACCAGATAAAAGATGTGGTGCATGATTTCTATAATCATACATGTCTACTTTTTTTAAAGCCTCTTCTACTCGTCTTCTTATTTCTTCCGGTTTTATTCCTATATTTTCTGGACCAAAAGCCACATCATCTTCCACAATAGTGGCTACTAATTGATTGTCTGGATTTTGAAAAACCATTCCTGCTGTATTTCTTATTTTCCACAAAAAATTTTCGTCTTCTGTGTCCATACCACTCACATACACTTTGCCACTAGTAGGTAATAACAAGGCATTCATATGTTTTGCTAATGTGGACTTTCCCGAACCATTATGACCTAAAACAACTAAGAACTCGCCCTCTTCTATATTTAAATTCACTCCATTTATAGCTAGTTTTTTTATATTTTCATCACTACTTGCAGAATACTCAAAAGTTAAATTTTTACATTCAATCATATTAGCTTCCATTTCATGACTCCTTATCATTAGAGCTTATCTACTTATTTATATATGTAATTATTCCTTTATATAGCAAAAGAGGGACTAAGCATTAAGAAACTTAATCCCTTATTTTATATTAAACTAGCTCTAGAATTACTACTTCTGCAGCGTCTCCTCTTCTTGGTCCTACTTTGTATATTCTTGTGTATCCACCATTTCTTTCAGTATACTTTGGTGCAATATCACTGAATAACTTTTCAACTACTTCTTTTTCTTGTACGAAAGCAGCTACTTGTCTTCTAGCATGTAGATCTCCTCTTTTAGCTAGAGTTATCATTTTTTCTGCTAGTTTTTTAGTTTCTTTAGCTCTTGTTTCAGTTGTTTCTATTTTTTCATTCTTTAAAAAGCTAGTAACTAAGTTTCTTAGCATTGCTCTTCTATGATCAGTTGGACGTCCCAACTTACGATATCCTGCCATGTCTTTACCTCCTTACTCTTCGCTCTGTTTTAACTTCAAGCCTAAATCGTCTAATTTCTTCTGAACTTCTTCTAATGACTTCTTACCTAGATTTCTAACTTTCATCATATCATCCATGGTTCTTTCAGTTAGCTCTTGCACTGTATTTATACCAGCTCTCTTCAAGCAGTTATAACTTCTTACAGATAAATCAAGCTCTTCTATAGTCATTTCAAGAACTTTTTCTTTTTTATCTTCTTCTTTTTCAACCATTATCTCCATGTCATCAGCATGATCTGTTAATGACATAAATAATTTAAAATGTTCTATAAGTATTTTGGCTGAAAGACTTATTGCTTCTTCTGGTCTTATAGTACCATTAGTCCACAATTCTATAGTCAACTTATCATAGTCAGTGATTTGGCCTACTCTTGTATTTTCTACAGTGTAATTAACTCTCTTTACAGGAGTGTATATTGAATCAACAGGAATAGTTGCTATAGGCAAATCTAATGATTTGTTTTTATTTTGAGACACATAGCCTCTTCCCCTATCAACATTAATCTCCATATGCAATCTTCCATTTTCATCTAAAGTTGCAATATATAGATCCTTATTAACTACTTCTACTGAACCATCAGTAATAATATCATCACCAGTAACCACACCTGGTCCTTTAGCATCAATATAAACTGTTTTTGGTCCATCTCCTGTCATCTTGAAAGCTAATCCTTTTATATTTAAGATTAGCTCTGTAACATCTTCCTTTACTCCTTTTACTGTTGAAAACTCATGTAGAACCTCATCGATTTTAACTGAGGTAGCAGCAACTCCTGGTAAGGAAGATAAAAGTATTCTCCTAAAGGAATTGCCAAGTGTAATACCATAACCTCTTTCTAATGGCTCTACAACAAATTTACCATAGACATTATCTTCAGAAATTTCCACGCACTCTATTTTTGGCTTTTCTATCTCTAACACTAGATAAACCCTCCTTTTTCTTTTAATAACGACCTTATATTGAGGGCAACTGATTTTACACGCATTTACAACCTATTATTTGCTGTATAACTCAACGATTAATGTTTCATTTACTGGTACATCAATATCTTCTCTTGATGGAATAGCAACAACTTTTCCTTCTAGTTTTTCAGCATTAGCTTCTAACCATTTTGGTAAAGTTTTTGGGTTTTCAGCAAAAGTTTTGAATTTCTCAGTTCCTTTGCTCTTCTCACGTACAGATATAACATCATTTGCTGATACTATGTATGATGGAATATCTACTTTCTTACCATTAACTAAGAAATGTCCATGAGTAACTAAAAGTCTAGCTTCTTTTCTTGAGCCAGCAAAACCTAATCTAAATACTACGTTGTCTAATCTGCTTTCAAGGATTACTAGTAAGTTTTCACCAGTGATTCCTCTCATTTTTTCAGCCTTTTCATATGTAATTCTGAATTGGCTTTCTAAAACACCATAGATTCTCTTTGCCTTTTGTTTCTCTCTTAATTGAACTCCATAGTTAGATAATTTCTTTCTACTTTGTCCATGCTGTCCTGGCGCATAGCTTCTTTTAGTGAATGGACACTTATCTGTATAACATTTATCTGATTTTAAGAATAACTTCATTCCTTCTCTTCTGCAAAGTTTGCAAGAAGCTCCAGTATATCTTGCCATTTAAATTACACCTCCTATTACTGCTATAATTACACTCTTCTTCTTTTTGGTGGTCTACATCCGTTATGTGGTATTGGAGTAACATCTTTTATTAAAGATATCTCTAAACCAGCTGCTTGAAGTGATCTTATTGCAGCTTCTCTTCCTGAACCTGGTCCTTTTACGTATACTTCAATACTCTTTAATCCGTGTTCCATTGCTACTTTAGCTGCAGTTTCTGCTGCCATTTGAGCTGCAAATGGTGTACTCTTTCTTGATCCTCTAAATCCTAATCCACCTGCACTTGACCATGAAAGTGCATTTCCAACTGCATCTGTTATTGTAACAATTGAGTTGTTGAAAGTTGATTTTATATGTGCACAACCGTGCTCAATGTTTTTTCTTTCTTTTTTTCTTCTACTTCTTTTAACTTTTTGAGCTGCCATCCGTTTTGTCCCTCCTTACTTATTATTTTCTCTTACTACCTGCTCCCTTTTTTGGGCCTTTTCTTGTTCTAGCATTTGTCTTAGTTTTTTGTCCTCTTACTGGAAGACCTTTTCTATGTCTTATTCCTCTGTAACTTCCGATTTCCATTAATCTCTTAATGTTTAAAGCTACCTCTCTTCTTAAGTCACCTTCAACAATTATATTCTTATTTATATAATCTCTTAAAGCATTTACTTCTTCTTCACTTAAATCCTTAACTCTTGTGTCAGAATTTACACCTGTTGATGCAAGTATTTTTTGTGAAGTTGAAAGACCTATTCCGTAAATGTATGTTAGACCTATTTCAACTCTTTTATCTCTTGGTAGGTCAATTCCTGCTATTCTTGCCATCTAATTTTACACCTCCTAAGATTAATGACTTTATATTACTTGTTAATACCTATTATATATTTATTGTAAAGTTATTACTAACCTTGTTTTTGCTTATGTTTTGGATTTTCACAAATAACCATTACTCTACCTTTTCTCTTTATAACCTTGCATTTTTCACAAATTGGTTTAACAGATGGTCTTACTTTCATTACTAACCCTCCTTACTTACTTTGCCCTCCAAGTAATTCTCCCACGAGTTAAATCGTATGGAGAAAGCTCCACTGTAACTTTATCACCTGGCAATATTCTTATAAAATTCATTCTTAGTTTACCTGATATATGAGCCAATATTTTGTGACCACTTTCAAGTTCAACTTCAAACATAGCATTAGGTAAAGCTTCTAAAACTGTACCTTGCATTTCTATAACATCTTGTTTTGACATAAGGTAATCAAACCTCCTCATTATCATCAATGGACTGTAGAAACTTCTTTATTTTTGAATTACTAACCTTATCACCATTTGCTAATAACTGAGTTATCTCTTCTGCAAAAGTGTTCGTTAAATTCAGATGTTTTATTTTCTTTTTTTTAGGACTTTCGATTTTTCTCAAATCTCCATCACATATGTTTACATATTGATGATTTATTACATCAACTATTATAAACTTTCTATCTGCATCTCTACCGGCTTTGGAAATAACCACTCGACCAATAAAACTTTTACTATCCAAATTTTTCACCTCTATTAACTTAATGTTAATATTTCAGGACCTTCATCTAAAATAGCAACTGTATTTTCATAATGGGCAGATAGTTTTCCATCTACAGTTACTACTGTCCAGCCATTTGGCTTAGTCACCACATGATATTCACCTAAGTTTATCATAGGTTCTATGGCTAACATCATGCCATGTGTAAGTTTTGGTCCTCTTCCTTCCCGTCCATAATTAGGAACTTCAGGATCTTCATGCATTTCACGACCTATACCATGACCTACATATTCTCTAACAACAGAATATCCAAAGCTTTCTGCATATAACTGAATAGAATGGGATATATCTGTTAATCTATTCCCAACCTTTGCATATTCCACTCCTTTGAAAAAGCATTCCCTAGTTACCTGTATTAATTTCTTGGCATCGTCTGAGATATTTCCTACAGCAAATGTTCTAGCTGCATCACCATGATAATTATTTAAAATAGCACCACAATCCACACTTATTATGTCTCCCTCCTGAAGAACTCTATCAGAAGGAATACCATGAACTACTTCTTCATTAATAGAAGTACATAATGAGGCTGGAAAACCGTAATAACCCTTAAAAGATGGTTTAGCTCCTTGCTTATTCATATAGTCTTCTGCTATTCTATCCAATTCTTTAGTAGTTATTCCAGGTTTTACTACGTCTTCAAGCATTGCAAGTGTATCTCCTACAACTTTACCTGCCCGTCTCATATATTCAATTTCTGAATTGTTTTTAATTATAATCATTTACTTATCGCTCTCCCAATACTGAACATATGTCTTCGAATACTTTATCTATGGCTAAAGTACCATCAACAACGGACAATACGTTTTGGGATTTATAATATGCTATCAATGGTTGAGTTTGCTTATCATATACATCTAATCTGTCTTTTACAGTCTCTTCATTGTCATCTTTTCTCTGTATTAAATCTGCTCCACAAATACCACATTTACCTTCATTTTTAGGAGGGTTGAACTTAATGTGATAACTTGCTCCGCATGATGGACAAACTCTTCTACCAGTCATTCTTTCTAAAATAAGTTCTCGTGGCACTTCAATTAACAATGCAGTGTCTATTTTTTCACCTTTACCATTAATGAATTCATCTAAGGCTTCTGCTTGTTTAACTGTCCTTGGAAAACCATCAAGAAGAAATCCGTTTTTACAATCCTCTTGTGATAATCTATCTTTAACTAAATCTATAGTTAACTCGTCAGGTACTAGCAAACCTTTATCCATATATTCTTTAGCCTTAACACCTAAAGGTGTTTTTTCAGAAATATTTTTTCTGAAAATATCTCCTGTTGATATATGTGGTATGGAATACTTCTGACTTATTGACTTAGCCTGTGTTCCCTTACCAGCTCCAGGAGGACCTAATAAAATAATCTTCACTAAAAATCATCTCCATATTAAGTTATATACCTATTTTAAGAATCCTTTATAATGACGCATTACTAGTTGAGACTCAAGTTGTCTCATAGTATCTAGTGCAACGCCTACTTCGATTAATAAAGCAGTTCCACCAAAAGATATTCCTTTAAAACTTGTATATCCATCAATTATTATAGGTAATACAGCTATTATAGAGGCAAAAACACCTCCAATTATTGATACCCTTAATAGTACCTTTTCTAAAAATTCCTGTGTTGGTTTACCTGGTCTAATTCCTGGTATAAATCCTGATGATTTATGCATATTCTCTGCCATTTCATCTGGTTTAAAAGTAATTTCAGTATAAAACCAACTAAAGAATATTATTAGTATGGCATACATTGCAGCATATTGCCAAGAGTTTGGCTTAAATAAACTGTATGGGCCATGTATAATTTTTGCGAATTTAGAATTTGGTATAAACTGAGCTATCGTTGCTGGAAACTGCATAACTGACATTGCAAATATTATTGCAATTACCCCTGAAGAACTCATGCTTATAGGAATATGGGATGAACCACCCTTCATCATTTTTCTTCCAGTAGTCTTTCCAGCATATTGTACAGGAACTCTTCTTTCTCCCTTATTGGTAATAACAACACCTACTAAAAGTAGTAATGCTACTACTACAAATACTATTATTTGTACCATATTTACTGAACCAGTACTTTCTAATTCTGAAAGTTTAAACACGGTCTGTGGTAACCTTGATATGATGTTAACAAAAATTAATATTGAAACACCGTTTCCCAAACCCTTAACTGTGATCTGCTCACCTAACCACATTAAAAAAGTAGAAGCTGCAGTTAAAGTTAACATTATAACAAATATATTAAAGGCTGACATTGGTTTTAACGCACCATATCCTGTTATTATTGCGTACGTACCGAAAGCTTGAAGAAAACCTAATACAATACTGAATACTTTTGTATAATTTTGTATCTTTTTTCTACCTTCTTCACCTTCCTTAGAAAGAGATTCTAATGAAGGTACCGCAAATGTCAATAGCTGCATTATGATTGATGCATTAATGTATGGAGTTACCCCCATTGCAAAAATACTAAATCTACTAAATGCACCTCCAGATAGTAGATCATAAAAGCCAAATAACGTTCCAGACTTCGCCAAAGTAGTCAACTTACTAGTATCAATTCCAGGAACAGGAATAAAGTTTCCCATCCTGAAAATTGCTATCATTAGTAAAGTAAATATCATCCTTTGTTTCAACTCTTTTACCTTCCAGGCATTACGTAGGGTTGATAGCACCTATATCACCTCAACTTTTCCTCCAACTGCTTCAATTTTTTCTACCGCAGATTTTGAAAATTTTGTAGCCTTAACATTTAGCTTCTTTTCTATATTTCCGCTTCCTAATACTTTTACTCCATCATATAATTTTTTAACTATTCCTTTTTCTAATAAAACTTCTGGAGTAACTTCAGTACCATCTTCAAATTCATTTAATCTATCTAAATTAATAACAGCAAATTTCTTTGCAAATATATTTGTAAAACCTCTCTTTGGAAGTCTTCTGTATAGTGGCATTTGACCACCTTCAAAACCAAGTCTTACGCCGCCACCAGATCTACTCTTTTGTCCGTCTTGACCTTTTCCAGATGTCTTACCTAGACCTGAACCATATCCTCTTCCAACTCTTTTAGGTGTTTTTGTTGAACCTGCTGCCGGTTTTAATTCATGAAGTTTCATTTTCACACCTCCTTATATTATACTTCTTCAACTTTTAATAAGTATTCAACTTTTTTTATCATACCTCTTATTTGAGGAGTGTCTTCATGTTCTACAGTTTTTCCTATTTTTCTTAAACCTAAAGCATCTACTGTAGCTATATGATCTTTTTTTCTTCCTATAAGACTTCTATTTAATGTAATCTTAAGCTTAGCCAAGGTTATCCCTCCTAACCTAAAATCTCTTCTACGGTTTTGCCTCTAAGCTTAGCAACTTGCTCAACAGTTTTTAAATTTGCTAATCCATTTAGTGTAGCATTAACCATATTTTTTGGGTTGTTAGATCCTAATGATTTAGCTCTAACATCTTTAATTCCTGCAAGCTCAAGTACCGCCCTAACAGGTCCACCAGCTATAACTCCTGTACCTTCTGAAGCTGGCATTAAAAGAACATTTCCTCTTCCAAATTCACCATATATTTCGTGTGGAATAGTTGTTCCTACCATTTGTACTTCTACTAAATTCTTTTTAGCATCTTCGATGCCTTTTCTTATTGCCTCAGGTATTTCAATAGATTTTCCCATTCCAACGCCAACATGACCATTTTCGTCTCCAACTACAACTAAAGCGCTGAATCTAAAGTGTCTACCGCCTTTAACAACCTTAGCAACTCTATTTATGAATACAACTTTTTCCTTTAAGTTTAATTTGCCAGGCTCTATTCTCATTACTTTCCCTCCTTCTCTTAGAATTCTAATCCTGCCTCTCTCGCACCTTCAGCAAGTTCTTTAACTCTTCCGTGGTATATATATCCGCCTCTATCAAATACTACATTTTTTATTCCTTTTTCTAAAGCTTTCTTAGCTATCATTTCACCAACTGTTTTTGCAGCTTCTTTATTTCCGCCATTTTTAACTTGGAAATCTTTTTCTAAACTTGAAGCAGCTACTAACGTTGTTGCATTGATATCATCCACTATTTGAGCATATATGTTCTTTTCACTTCTATATACACATAGTCTTGGTATTTCTGGAGTACCAAAAACTTTTTTACGAACTCTAAGATGACTTCTTTTTCTTACTGCTTTTTTGTCAATTTTCTTAAACATTCGTTTCACTCCTTTCTAGATATTATTTACTATTTACCAGTTTTACCTTCTTTACGTCTGATTACTTCGCCTTGGTATTTTATTCCTTTTCCTTTGTAAGGCTCTGGTTTTCTATGAGATCTTATTACCGCAGCAACTTCTCCTACTAATTCTTTATCTATGCCCTTTACAACTATTTTTGTTGTTTCTGGAACTTCAAATTGAATTCCATCAATAGCATCTATTTCAACTGGATGTGAGAATCCAAGGTTAAGAACTAGTCCTTTTCCTTTAACTTGTGCTCTGTAACCAACACCTATTAATTCTAATGTTTTTTGATATCCTTCTGTTACACCAGTAACCATGTTGTTTATTAGAGCTCTTGTCAATCCATGAAGGGCTCTATGCTCCTTTTGTTCACTTGGTCTTTTCACAATAACAGAATTATCTTCTATATTAATTAGCATATCAGCATGCATCTTTCTTGTTAATTCACCTTTTGGACCTTTAACAGTAACAACGTTGTCTGGTGTTACATTAACAGTTACACCATTTGGAATAGCTACTGGAAGTTTTCCTATTCTTGACATAATCGCACCTCCTCTTCATTACACTACCATATGTAGCAAATTACTTCTCCACCTACTGCTAAATTTCTAGCTTCTTTATCAGTTACAATTCCTTTTGAAGTAGATATTATAGCGGTTCCTAAACCATTTAGAACTCTTGGTATTTCTTCGTGTCTGCAATATACTCTTAAACCTGGTTTTGATATTCTTTTCAAACCAGTTATAACTCTTTCCTTACTTGGTCCATATTTCATTGTTAATCTTAACATTGGAACAGAACCGTCAGTGTATTCCTCAACATTTTTTATATAACCTTCTTGAAGCAATATATTAACTATAGCTTTCTTTATATTTGATGAAGGTATTTCAACAACTTCATGTTTAACTATATTTGCATTTCTTATACGTGTTAGCAAATCTGCGATAGGATCTGTCATTATCATTTATTTTGCCTCCTTTCGTGAACAGTTTTATATTACCAGCTTGCTTTCTTACAGCCAGGGATTTGTCCTTTATATGCTAATTCTCTAAAACAAATACGGCAGATTCCATATTTTTTTAGTACAGCATGTGGTCTACCACATATTCTACATCTTGTATACGCTCTAGATGAAAATTTTGGTTCTTTTTTCCACTTTTCAATCATCGCTTTACGTGCCACTAGTTTTCCCTCCTTTATTGAGCAAATGGCATTCCTAAGAATCTTAATAATTCTCTAGCTTCTTCGTCAGTTTTTGCATCAGTAACGAATACTACATCCATTCCTCTAACTTTATCTATCTTATCATATTCAACTTCTGGGAATATTAATTGCTCCTTTATTCCAAGAGCGTAGTTTCCTCTTCCGTCAAATGACTTTGATGAAACTCCTCTAAAGTCTCTAACTCTTGGTAACGCTACATTTATTAGCTTATCAGCAAACTCATACATTTTGTTTTTTCTTAATGTAACTTTACATCCTATAGGCATGTTTTGTCTTATTTTAAAGTTAGCAACTGAGTTTCTAGCTTTTGTAATTATTGGCTGTTGTCCTGATATAAGTTTTAAATCACCAACTGCAGCTTCCAAAACCTTTGGATTATCTTTTGCTTCTCCGATTCCCATGTTTATTATTATTTTTTCTAATCTTGGTACTTCCATTACATTTTTATATCCGAACTTTTCCATTAATGCTGGAACTACTTCTTTTATATATTTTTCTTGTAGTCTTGGATTCATTAATTAGACCTCCTTTCGAATTCTAGAATGTTTCTCCACACTTTTTGCATATTCTAACCTTAGTTCCATCTTCTAATACTTTTTTGCTTATTCTTGTAACAGTATTACATTTTGTGCAATATAGCATTACTTTTGAACTATATATTGGAGCTTCTTGTTGTATTATTCCACCTTGCATATTTTGTCTGTTTGGCTTTTGATGTTTTGTAACTATATTAACGCCCTTAACTAAAACTTTTCCAGTTTTAGGATAAACTTTTATAACTTCGCCTGTTTTTCCCTTGTCTTTACCTGAAATAACCATTACTGTGTCATTTCTTCTAACGTGTACCTTCATCCGTAGCCACCTCCTTAATTATAGAACTTCTGGTGCTAGTGATAATATTTTATTAAATTCTTTATCTCTTAGCTCCCTTGCTACTGGTCCAAATATACGAGTACCTTTTGGCATCTTATCATCTTTTATTATAACTGCTGCATTTTCATCAAATTTTATATATGTTCCATCGGCTCTTCTTACACCTTTTCTAGATCTAACTATAACGGCTTTAATAACGTCACCTTTTTTAACAACACCGCCTGGTGTTGCACTTTTAACGCTAGCAACTATTATATCACCGATGTTTCCCCATTTTCTCTTAGATCCACCTAATACTCTGATACACATTATTTCTTTTGCTCCAGTGTTATCAGCTACCTTTAATAATGTTTGCTGTTGTATCATAGTAAGTACCTCCTTTCGTTAATACACTATTTAGCTTTTTCAACTATTTGAACTAATCTCCATCTCTTGTCTTTAGATAATGGTCTAGTCTCCATTATTTCTACTCTATCATTTATATTAGCTTCGTTATTTTCATCATGAGCTTTAAATTTAGTAGTTCTGTTTATTGTTTTTCCATATAGTGGATGACGCACCTTTGTTTCTACAGCAACTACAATAGTCTTATCCATTTTATCAGATACGACTCTTCCTATTCTAGTCTTTCTGTTTCCTCTTTCCATTTAGGCTAAACCTCCCTTCACAGTTTACTGTCTTACAGCCTTTAACTCTTCTTCTCTAAGGATGGTCTTGATTTGGGCTATTGACTTTTTGACTTGTCTTATTCTCATTGGATTTTCTAACTGCCCAGTAGCTAATTGGAATCTCAAGTTGAATAACTCAGCCTTTAAGTCCCCAACTTTGGCATTTAACTCTTGAGGAGTACTTTGTCTTAGCTCTTGTAATTCCTTAGCCTTCATTTACTTCACCACCCATTTCTTCAAAATCTCTTCTTGTAACAAACTTGCTCTTCACTGGTAACTTATGTGAAGCAAGTCTCATAGCTTCTCTTGCTACTTCTTCTGGAACTCCAGATATTTCAAATAGCACTCTACCTGGTTTTACTACTGCTACCCAATGTTCTGGTGAACCTTTACCTGAACCCATACGAGTTTCTGCTGGTTTTTCTGTTACAGGCTTATCTGGGAATATTTTAATCCAAACTTTTCCGCCTCTTTTAACGTATCTATTTATTGCTATTCTGGCAGCTTCTATTTGATTGTTTGTTATCCAACCACATTCAGTTGCTTGTATACCGAAATCACCATATGCTATGAAATTACCTCTTGTTGCCTTACCTTTCATTCTACCGCGTTGTACCTTACGGTGTTTAACTTTTTTAGGCATTAACATAACTTATTCCTCCTTCCTTGAACACAAAATTTTCTATGCTTCAGTTTCTTCCTTATTTACTTTTTTTGTTGGAAGAATTTCTCCTTTATATGTCCAAACTTTCACACCTATTTTTCCATATATCGTATTTGCTTCTGCAAATCCATAATCAATGTCTGCTCTTAATGTTTGTAGTGGAATTGTTCCTTCATGATATTGTTCATTTCTTGCTATTTCAGCACCGCCAAGTCTTCCTGAACAAGATGTTTTAATTCCTTTTATTCCAGACTTCATAGCTCTTTGTATTGATTGTTTCATAGCTCTTCTGAAAGATATTCTTTTTTCCAATTGTAAAGCTATGTTTTCAGCAACTAATTGAGCATTGCCTTCTGGCTTTTTAACTTCTATTATATTTATTAATATGTTTTTGTTGCCAACTATTGATTTCAACTCACCTTTAAGAGTTTCGATTCCTTGGCCGCCTTTTCCTATAACCATTCCTGGTTTAGCAGTTTGTATGTTGAGTTTAACTCTTTTAGCTGCTCTTTCAATCTCTATTTTTGAAATACCAGCTGTGTAAAGTTTTTGTTTAACAAATTCTCTTATTTGGTTATCTTCTATTAGGTTATCAGCGAAGTCTCTATCATTAGCATACCATTTTGCATCCCAATCTTTAATAACTCCAACTCTTAAACCATGTGGATTTACCTTCTGACCCAATCTACGTCCCTCCTTACGCTCTTTCTTTAACCACTAATGTTACATGGCTAGTTCTTTTTAATATTCTATATGCTCTACCTTGAGCACGTGGTCTAAATCTCTTTAAAGTTGGTCCTTGATTAGCATAGGCTTCTGCTACATATAATCTATTTTTATCTAAATCAAAGTTATTTTCTGCATTAGCAACAGCTGATTTTAAAACCTTGCTTATAACATCTGCTCCTCTTTTTGGAGTGTATTTTAATATTGCAAAAGCTTCATTAACATCTTTACCTCTTATTAAGTCAAGTACAACTGCTACTTTTGTTGAAGACATTCTCACGTAACAAGCTTTAGCTCTAGCTTCCATTACTATTACCTCCTTCCCCAGTCACTATCTTACAGCTGATTTTTTCTCAGTGTTTTTATGACCTTTAAATGTTCTAGTTAAAACGAACTCTCCTAATTTATGTCCAACCATATCTTCTGTTAAGTATACAGGCACGTGTTTTCTTCCATCGTGTACTGCTATTGTATGGCCTACCATTTGAGGGAATATTGTTGAACTTCTTGACCAAGTTTTAATAACCTTTTTCTCTCCGTTTTTGTTCATTTCATTAATTCTTTTTAAAAGTATCTCTTCAATGTAAGGTCCCTTTTTTATTGATCTACTCACTTGTATTGGCCTCCTTTCATACAGTTCATTGGCAAACTAGGAAGAGAATTTTAAATTCTCTCCACTATTTTCTTTTCTTTATTATTAATCTTTCAGAATATTTCTTAGTCTTTCTTGTCTTATATCCAAGTGCTGGTTTACCCCAAGGAGTAAGTGGACTTGCATGACCTATAGGTGCCTTACCTTCTCCACCACCATGTGGGTGATCGTTAGGGTTCATTACAGAACCTCTTACTGTTGGTCTGAATCCTAAATGTCTTGTTCTACCAGCTTTTCCTATGTTAACTAGTTCGTGTGATAAGTTAGAAACTGTTCCTATTGTAGCTCTACATTCTATTCTAACATATCTCATTTCACCACTTGGTAATCTCAATGTAGCATAACCGCCTTCTTTAGCCATTAACTGTGCAGAAGAACCTGCAGCTCTTACTAATTGAGCACCTTTTCCTTTTGCTAATTCAACATTGTGAATTACAGTACCTACTGGAATGTTCTTTAAAGGAAGAGCATTTCCAACTTTAATATCAGCTTCTGCGCCAGACATAATTACATCTCCAACTTTTAATCCTACTGGAGCAATTATGTATCTTTTTTCACCATCAGCATATACAACTAAAGCAATGTATGCTGATCTGTTTGGATCATATTCTATTGTAGCAACAGTTGCTGGTATATTATCTTTAGTTCTTTTAAAATCTATTATTCTATATTTTCTTTTAGCTCCGCCGCCTCTGTGACGAACTGTTATTTTTCCTTGACCATTTCTACCCGCATTTTTCTTTCCTAGAGAAACAAGAAGTGACTTTTCTGGCTTATCTGTTGTTACTTCTTCAAAAGTAGCCATAGTCATTTGTCTTCTAGAAGGAGTAGTAGGCCTAAAACCCTTAACTGGCATTTAATTTCCCTCCTTGCATTAGCTTTTCTGGCTATCGCCAATAATTGCTTTATTATAGTTTAAAACTACATTCCTTCAAAGAATTCTATTGCTTTGCTATCCTCTGTTAACTTAACAACAGCTTTCTTGTAATCTGGTCTTTTCCCAAAGTGAACTCCAACTCTCTTTGGTTTTCCCATTACATTTGCAGTTTTAATTTCTAGCACTTTAACACCAAAAACTTCTTCTATTGCTGTTTTTATTTGGTATTTGTTTGCAGTTTTTTCTACTATAAAGGTGTATTTCTTATCAGCCATTTCAGCCATACTTTTTTCAGTTACAACTGGTCTTCTTATTATATCATGGCTTGTTAATTTCATTATGCATACACCTCCTCAATTTTAGCAACCGCATCTTTAGTTACTAATAATCTCTCATATCTTAACAAATCATAAACATTTAAGTTATTTACAGGGATTACTGATACCCCTTCAATATTTCTAGCTGATTTATATACATTTACATCTTTTTCAGCTACAACTATTAATGTTTTTTTAGCTTCGAATGCATTTAGCACTTTTACCATTTCTTTAGTTTTAGGAGCTTCCATTTGTAAACTTTCTAAAACTAATATGTTTTCATCTGCAACTTTTGATGAAAGAGCAGATTTAAGAGCTAATCTCTTAACTTTCTTTGGAACATCCTTACTGTAATCTCTTGGCTTTGGTGCAAAAACAACACCACCATGAATCCATTGTGGAGCTCTTATTGAACCTTGTCTTGCTCTACCTGTTCCCTTTTGTCTCCATGGTTTTATTCCACCACCTGAAACTTCAGCTCTTGTTTTAGCTGATTGAGTTCCTTGTCTTTTATTAGCAAGTTGTGCTACTACAACTTGATGCATAACTTCTTTATTTACTTCGATACCAAACACGTTAGCTGCTAACTCAATGTCACCAACCTTTTGTCCTTCTCTATTAAATAATCCTACTGTAGGCATTCTAATTCCTCCTTTCCTTTAGAACTGCTTATTTAACTTTTATTGTATCTCTTAATAATACTAATCCTTTGTTTGGTCCTGGTATTCCGCCTTTTATCAATATTACATTGTTTTCTGGCATTACTTTTACTACTTCAAGATTTAACACTGTAACATTTTCGTTTCCCATATGACCTGGCATTTTCTTGTTTTTGAATGTTCTTGATGGATCAGAAGATGCTCCCATTGAACCAACTGCTCTATGGTATTTAGAACCGTGACTCATTGGTCCTCTTTGGAAATTCCATCTCTTAATTGTACCTTGGAATCCCTTACCTTTAGAAACTCCTGATACATCTATTTTATCTCCAACATTGAATATGTCTGCTTTTATTTCTGCTCCAATTTCATATGCAGCTGTGTCTTCCAATTTAAATTCTTTAATAAATCTTTTTAAAGAAACATTAGCTTTTGCAAATTGTCCTTTAACAGGTTTATTAACTAATTTTTCTCTTATATCTTCAAATCCAACTTGAATTGCTTCATAACCATCTTTTTCTACAGTTTTCTTTTGAAGAACAACACAAGGTCCTGCTTGAACCACTGTTACTGGTATTACAGCACCATTTTCTGCAAATATTTGAGTCATACCTAACTTTCTACCTAATATTGCTTTTTTCATTAATTACACCTCCTCAACTAATTAGCGGATCACATAAGTGATCATAACAGTTCGTAATAGACCTCTATTACCAAATTATAGTTTTATCTCGATATCAACACCTGCTGGTAAATCCAATTTCATTAAAGAATCTACAGTTTTTGGTGAAGGACTTATTATGTCTATTAATCTTTTATGAGTTCTTATTTCAAACTGCTCTCTTGAATCTTTATACTTATGTGGAGCTCTTAATATTGTTACCACATCTTTTTCTGTTGGTAGAGGTACTGGACCTGCCACTCTAGCTCCTGTAGCTTTTGCAGTTTCTACTATTTTTTCTGCTGATTGATCTAAAATATTGTGATCAAAAGCTTTAAGTCTGATTCTTATTTTTTGTTTTGCCATTTTTCTTTCCCTCCTTTTCATCGCACGCTTTACTTCTTTACGTACAACAGCGGATACTCTGTAAACTGTTCCGGGTGTTTCATGATGTACCGAAAACAAATAAACAGGCTTTCCGTCGCCCGATTCTTGATCGAACTTATATGATAAGAATTCCCCGGAAGTTCGGCAACCTCTTATCACACTACTGTTACACATTACAACTCTTTTAGTATACACTAATTTTTTTTGTTTGACAAGTATTTTTTTGTTTGTATTTTAAATTATAGGGGAGAAGATATAAACTCTCCTCCCCTATAAAACTCTTAATTAAAAGTCAATTGAGTTAACTTAAAATATTAATTATTCAACTATAGTAGTAACAACTCCTGAACCTACAGTTCTTCCGCCTTCTCTTATAGCGAATCTTAATCCTTCTTCCATAGCTACTTGAGTTATTAATTCAACATTCATGTCGATGTGGTCTCCTGGCATAACCATTTCTGTTCCTTCTGGTAATGCGATTGAACCTGTTACGTCTGTTGTTCTGAAGTAGAATTGTGGTCTGTATCCATTAAAGAATGGTGTATGTCTTCCACCTTCTTCTTTCTTTAATACGTACACTTGACCTACAAATTTCTTGTGTGGGTGTACTGTATTTGGTTTTGCTAATACTTGACCTCTTTCGATGTCTGCTCTTTGGATACCTCTTAATAATGCTCCTATGTTATCTCCAGCCATTGCTTCGTCTAGTAACTTTCTGAACATTTCTACTCCTGTTACTACTACTTTTCTCTTTTCTTCACTTAGTCCAACGATTTCTACTTCGTCTCCTACGTGTAATATTCCTCTTTCTACTCTTCCTGTTGCAACTGTTCCTCTTCCTGTGATTGTGAATACATCTTCTACTGGCATTAAGAACTCTTTGTCTGTTGCTCTTTCTGGTGTTGGTATATATTCATCTACTGCTGCCATTAATTCATAGATGCATGCTGTTTTTCCTTCATCGTCTGAGTTTTGTAATGCTTCTAATGCTGATCCTGTTATTACTGGACATCCGTCTCCGTCAAATCCATATTCACTTAGTAATTCTCTTACTTCCATTTCTACTAGTTCTAATAATTCTGGATCGTCTACCATGTCTGCTTTGTTTAAGAATACTACTATGTGGTTAACTCCAACTCTTGATGCTAGTAGTATATGTTCTCTTGTTTGTGGCATTGGACCATCTGCTGCACTTACTACTAGGATTGCTCCATCCATTTGTGCTGCTCCTGTTATCATGTTCTTTACATAGTCAGCGTGGCCTGGGCAGTCTACGTGTGCGTAGTGTCTGTTGTCTGTTTCATATTCTACGTGTGATGTATTGATTGTGATTCCTCTTTCTTTTTCTTCTGGTGCCTTATCTATTTCGTCATATTTTGTTGCTGCTGCTTTTCCTGTTTTTGATAATACTGTTGTAATTGCTGCTGTTAATGTTGTCTTACCGTGGTCTACGTGACCTATTGTTCCTATATTTACGTGTGGTTTACTTCTTTCAAATTTTGACTTTGACATTATTCTTCCTCCTTACAATAAATGTATTAATCATTTATCTTTAAGCTTTTTTAAACCTACTAATATTATTTTCTTTCACTAATTACTTTTTCTTGTATACTCTTTGGTACTTCTTCATTGTGATCAAATTCCATTGAGTAGTTTCCTCTACCTTGAGTTTTTGATCTTAATGATGTTGCATAACCAAACATTTCTGATAGTGGAACGAATGCTCTAATAACTTGAGCTCCTGCTCTTTGTTCCATTCCTTCTATTCTACCTCTTCTAGAGTTAACATCTCCCATAACGTCTCCCATGTATTCTTCTGGGATAACAATTTCAACTTTCATAACTGGCTCAAGTAATACTGGTTCTGCTTTACTCATAGCATTTTTAAATGCCATAGAACCAGCTATCTTGAAGGCCATTTCTGAAGAGTCAACATCATGGTATGATCCATCAAACAATCTAACTTTAAAGTTTGTTGCAGGATATCCAGCAACGACACCTGTTCTAGCTGCTTCTTTTATACCATTTTCTATTGGTGCAATGTATTCTTTTGGTATAGACCCTCCAACGATAGCATCTTCAAATTTAAATACTTCTTCACATGGTTCCATTTCAATCCAACAGTGACCGTATTGTCCACGTCCACCTGATTGTCTAACGAATTTACCTTCAGCTTTAACAGCTTTTCTGATAGTTTCTTTGTAAGCAACTTGTGGTTGACCTACGTTACATTCAACTTTGAACTCTCTTTGAAGTCTGTCAACAATTATTTCAAGGTGAAGTTCTCCCATACCTTCTATAATTGTTTGACCAGTTTCTTGATTAGTAAATGTTCTGAAAGTTGGATCTTCTTCTGCTAACTTTTGAAGAGCAATACCCATTTTTTCTTGACCAGCTTTTGTCTTAGGCTCAATAGCAACAGATATAACTGGTTCTGGGAATTCCATACTTTCTAATATTACTGGACTTTCTTCACTACATAAAGTATCTCCAGTTGTTGTGTTCTTAAGACCTATTACAGCTCCTAAATCACCAGCTCTTAATTCATCTACATCTTTTCTGTGATTTGAGTGCATTTTAACAAGTCTTCCTATTCTTTCTCTTTTACCTTTATTAGAATTCAATACGTAAGTACCACTTTCCATTACTCCAGAATAAACTCTTGTGAAAGCTAGTTTTCCTATGAATGGATCTGTAGCAATCTTAAATGCTAAAGCTGCAAGTGGCTCATTATCGTCACTGTGTCTTTCTACTTCTTCTTTAGTTTCTACATCCATACCTTTTATTGATGGTACGTCTAATGGTGATGGTAAGTATTTAACTGCAGCATCAATCATCATTTGTACACCTTTGTTCTTATATGACGATCCACATATTACTGGAACTATTTCGTTATTACATACACCTTTTCTTATAACAGCGTCAATTTCTTCTACTGTCAATTCTTCTCCATCAAGGTATTTCATCATTAATTCTTCATCTAATTCAGCAACTGATTCTAGCATCTGTGATCTGTAATCTTCTGCTATTTCCTTCATATCCTCAGGAATTTCAGTTGTTTCAAATTCTTTTCCTAAGTCATCTTTATATATTCTAGCATTATTTTCTATTAAATCTATTATTCCTACAAAGTTCTCTTCTTTACCTATTGGTAACTGTATAGGAACTGCATTAGCATGTAATCTTTCTCTCATCATGCTTACTGCTCTGTAGAAATCTGCTCCTAGTATATCCATTTTATTTATGTATGCTATTCTTGGAACATTATACTTATCTGCCTGTCTCCATACTGTTTCAGATTGAGGCTCAACTCCGCCTTTAGCACAGAATACACCAACAGCACCGTCAAGTACTCTTAATGATCTTTCAACTTCAACAGTGAAATCTACGTGTCCTGGTGTGTCAATTATATTGATTATATGATCTTTCCATTGACATGTTGTTGCAGCAGAAGTTATAGTTATTCCTCTTTCCTGCTCTTGTTCCATCCAGTCCATTGTAGCACTACCATCATGAGTTTCTCCAATTTTATGATTTATTCCTGTGTAGAATAATATACGTTCTGTAGTTGTTGTTTTTCCCGCATCTATATGAGCCATGATTCCTATATTACGGAATTTCTCTAAGGAATATTCTCTTGCCATGTACTTTCCTCCTTCTATCCTATGAACGATTCAAATTTTAGAAAACTGTTTTGGCAAGGCCAAAACAGTTTTCTACTAATATCTGTAATGTGCGAAAGCTTTGTTTGCTTCTGCCATCTTATGAGTGTCTTCTCTTTTCTTAACAGCTGCTCCAGTGTTATTAGATGCGTCTAATAATTCTGCTGCAAGTCTATCTTTCATATATTTTTCGTTTCTTTTTCTAGTAGCGTCAACCAACCATCTTAGACCTAATGTCTGTCTTCTCTCCGGTCTTACTTCTATTGGAACTTGATAGTTAGCTCCACCTATTCTTCTTGCTTTTACTTCTAAAAGTGGCATGATGTTGTTCATAGCTGTTTCAAATACTTCTATAGCCTCTTTACCTGATTTTTCAGCCATTATATCGAATGCACCGTAAACAATTTTTTGAGCAACACCTTTTTTACCATCTAACATTATTTGGTTTACTAATTTAGTAACAACCTTACTATTGTACAATGGATCTGGTAATACATCTCTTTTTGCTATATGTCCTTTTCTTGGCACTTTTCTTCCCTCCTTAACATAAAATATTTAAGTTCATCGGTACTCGGCTATTGCCGCAAAGCGCTCTGCCAACCGCACAAAATACAATCTATAATCTATATAAATGCTGATGACATTGCACCATCAATAAATGAACCTATTTTTTCTTAGGTTTTTTAGCTCCATACTTAGATCTGCTTTGCATTCTATCTGCAACACCAGCAGCATCTAGAGTACCTCTTACAATGTGGTATCTTACACCAGGAAGGTCTTTCACTCTACCTCCTCTTATAAGAACAACACTGTGCTCTTGTAAGTTATGTCCTATACCTGGTATGTAAGCTGAAACTTCATATCCATTTGTTAATCTAACTCTGGCAACTTTTCTTAACGCTGAGTTAGGTTTTTTAGGAGTTGATGTTTTAACTACTGTACATACTCCTCTTTTTTGTGGACACTCTTTTAAAGCTGGTGAACCAGATTTAGTAACTACTGTCTGTCTGCCTTTTCTCACTAATTGGTTAATAGTTGGCATTTTTACACCTCCTTTTGATGTTTAGCTATATATAAATTATAGTTTTAGCAATTTTCCTTTAATGTACATGCTACTGCCGCACCTACATCAATTCCACAAAGTCGTCCTAATTCCTTCATAGTGTCTATATATACTATTTCAAGGGATTTATCTTTGGCTAAATTAATTAATGGCTGTATAAGCTTAGATTCAGCATCTTTTGCTACATATAATCTTTCACATTGATTTCCCTTTACAGCTTTCAATGTTTGTTTTATACCTACTGATTTTTTCCCTATAAGCCTACTGGCCATAGTGAAACCCCCTTTATATACTGTATTACAAGAATAAAGTTTAAAACTTTATTCTTGTAACAAAACTACACAAAGTGTATTTTAACATTTTAAAATATGGATGTCAACAAATTAAACTTAAGCTTCTATATTATTTTCTTCATCTTCTTCCAAATCTTCTCGATTTAGGTTCATTTTTATTCCTCTGTACTTATTCATTCCTGTACCCGCTGGAATTAACTTACCAATTATAACATTCTCTTTTAACCCTACTAAAGGATCTATCTTTCCTTTAATAGCTGCATCAGTAAGTACTCTAGTAGTTTCTTGGAATGAAGCTGCAGATAAGAATGAGTCTGTAGCTAAAGCAGCTTTTGTAATTCCTAGTAAAGTCACCTTACCATCAGCTGGCCTATTTCCTTCATCTAAAGCCTTGCTATTTTGCTCTTGAAAGTCAAATATATCTATCATAGTACCTGGTAATAATTCTGTATCTCCAGAATCTTCTATTTTAACTTTTCTAGTCATTTGTCTTACAACTACCTCAAGATGCTTATCATTTATATCAACACCTTGAAGTCTATATACCTTCTGCACTTCTGAAAGAAGATAATTTTTAACTGCTTTTATACCTTTAATTCTTAAAATATCATGAGGGTTTATTGAACCTTCTGTTATTTCATCTCCAGCTTCAATTTGTTGCCCATTAGCTACTCTTAATCTTGAACCAAATGGTATATCATAGCTAGTTTCTTCTCCTGCTTCATTCTTAACATATACTACTCTCTTCTTTTTAGTTTCTTCCACTCTTACAGTACCTGGCATTTCACTTATTATAGCAAGCCCTTTTGGTTTTCTTGCTTCAAATAATTCCTCAACTCTTGGAAGACCTTGGGTTATATCCGCTCCAGCAACTCCACCAGTGTGGAATGTTCTCATGGTAAGCTGAGTTCCCGGCTCACCTATTGATTGAGCTGCTATTATACCAACTGCTTCTCCAATATTTATCTTGTTAGCTGTAGCCATGTTCATCCCATAACATTTAGCACAAACTCCAAACTTAGATTTACATGTAAATACTGATCTTATATTAACTTTTTTAACACCGGCTTTTACTACCTTAGAAGCCGTATTAGCATCTATATAAGAATTTTTACTTACAATCACTTCTCCTGATTCAGGATCTAGTATATCCTCAGCACTATATCTTCCAGTAAGTCTTTCTTCTAGAGTTTCTATTACTTCATTTCCTTCTTTTATTTCTGAAACCTCAAGGCCTTCTTCTGCACCACAGTCTTCAGTTCTAACTATTACATCTTGACTTACATCAACAAGTCTTCTTGTTAGATATCCAGAGTCTGCTGTTTTTAACGCAGTATCGGCATTACCTTTTCTAGCTCCATGTGTTGAAATAAAGTACTCTAATACATCTAGACCTTCTCTGAAGGAAGATCTTATAGGTAATTCTAGTATCTTACCTGATGGACTAGCCATTAATCCTCTCATACCTGCAAGCTGTTTAATCTGACTCTTAGAACCTCTGGCTCCAGAATCTGCCATCATATATATAGGATTAAACTTATCAAAGTTATCCATCAATGCATTCGCAACATCCTCTGTAGTCTTAGTCCATTTATCGATTACTCTTTCATATCTTTCTTGTTCTGATATGAAACCTCTTCTGTACATTTTTTCAATCTTTTCAACTGCTTTATCAGTTTCTCCCAATAATGTTTTCTTAGCTTCAGGTACTGTCATATCAGATGTAGAAATTGTAATAGCACCTATAGTTGAATAATGATATCCTGTAGCTTTTATCTTATCTAACATTACTGATGTTCCTGTTGGTCCGTATTTAGCATAACATTTATCAATTATTTTTCCTAAATTCTTTTTACTAACTAGGAAATCAATTTCTAATTTAAATTCATTTTCCGGTATACTTCTATCAACAAATCCCAAATCTTGTGGTATACATTCATTAAATATTAATTTACCAGGTGTAGTTGCTATAATACGAGAAAATTCTTCTCCATTTATTTCTTTTGTTAGTCTAACTTTAATTTTAGCATGTATATCAATTTGACCTAATTGATATGCCATTAAGACTTCTTCAAAATTTGAAAATACTCTACCTTCTCCTTCTGCTCCATCTTTATCTAATGTTAAGTAGTAAGAACCTAATACCATATCCTGAGTAGGAACACAAACTGGCTTACCATCAGAAGGCTTAAGTATATTATGAGCTGCTAACATTAAGAATCTAGCTTCTGTTTGTGCTTCAACAGATAAAGGTACGTGTATAGCCATCTGGTCTCCATCAAAGTCAGCATTGTATGCTGTACATACTAATGGATGTAGTTTTATAGCTCTACCTTCTACAAGCACTGGTTGGAAAGCTTGAATTCCTAATCTGTGAAGAGTCGGAGCACGGTTTAATAACACCGGATGATCTGTAATAACTTCTTCTAAAACATCCCAAACCTCCGTCATTACTCTTTCTACCATTCTCTTAGCACTCTTTATGTTATGAGCTACACCTTTTTCAACTAACTTTTTCATTACAAAAGGTTTAAACAATTCTAAAGCCATTTCTTTTGGAAGACCACATTGATACATTTTAAGTTCTGGTCCTACAACTATAACGGAACGTCCTGAATAGTCAACACGTTTACCAAGTAGGTTCTGTCTGAATCTTCCCTGTTTACCTTTCAACATATCAGATAGAGATTTTAATGGTCTATTTCCTGGACCTGTAACAGGTCTTCCTCTTCTACCATTGTCTATAAGTGAATCCACTGCCTCTTGAAGCATTCTTTTTTCATTTCTTACTATAATATCTGGTGCTCCTAAATCTAACAGCTTTTTCAATCTATTATTTCTATTTATAACTCTTCTATATAAGTCATTTAAATCTGAAGTTGCAAATCTTCCACCATCTAACTGAACCATAGGTCTTAAATCTGGCGGTATTACTGGAATCACATCTATTATCATCCATTCTGGATTATTATTAGATTTTCTAAATGATTCTACTACTTCAAGTCTTCTTATAATTCTAACTCTCTTTTGTCCTGTACTTGTTTCTAACTCTTCCTTAAGATCTATAGACAAATTCTCTAAGTCTAATTCTCCAAGTAAAACCTTTATTGCTTCTGCACCCATTCCTGCAACAAAGCTCTCTTCACCATATTTATCCACAGCTTCTCTATATTCTTTTTCATTTAATAGCTGTTTCTTTAGAAGAGGTGTTTCTTTAGGATCTAAAACTATATATGATGCAAAGTATAACACCTTCTCCAAAGATCTTGGGGATACATCCAGTATAAGTCCCATACGTGATGGTATGCCTTTAAAATACCATATGTGGGAAACAGGGGCTGCAAGTTCTATATGCCCCATTCTTTCACGTCTAACTTTTGCCTTAGTTACTTCTACTCCACATCTATCACAAACAATACCTTTGTATCTTACCCTTTTGTACTTTCCACAATGACATTCCCAGTCCTTTATAGGTCCAAATATTCTTTCGCAGAACAATCCATCTCTTTCAGGTTTTAAAGTTCTATAGTTTATAGTTTCAGGTTTCTTAACTTCTCCCCTTGACCACGCTCTGATTTGTTCTGGTGAAGCTAAGCCTATTTGTATAGCATCAAAATTATTTAATTCAAACAAGGGTACATCCTCCCTTCATAGTATGGAATTATAGATTAATGTTCATCATTAAAATCGTTAAGTTCTAATTCGCTAAAGTCTTCTCCAAAAGATAAGTCATATTCTTCTTCATTTATGTCTAACTCATCTTCTTCTAAATCTTTTTCGTCTACTTCAATCTCTTCTTCACTAGCTTCTGATTTTTCAATACCTACAGGCATCGAATCTTCATTTCCCTCTATATTTATATCCAAATCTTCATCAGATTTTTCATCTACGGATTCTTTTATCTCTATTTCTTGCTGTTCATCATTTAGAACTTTTACATTTAAGCACAATGCTTGAAGTTCTTTTATAAGAACCTTAAATGATTCTGGTACACCTGGTTCAGGTATATTTTCTCCCTTAACAATAGCTTCATAAGTCTTAACTCTACCCACTACATCGTCAGACTTAACTGTTAGTATTTCTTGTAGAGTATATGCTGCACCGTAAGCTTCAAGTGCCCAAACTTCCATCTCCCCAAATCTTTGACCTCCAAATTGTGCTTTACCACCTAGAGGTTGTTGAGTTACTAGAGAGTATGGTCCTGTAGATCTAGCATGTATCTTATCATCAACCAAGTGGTGAAGTTTTAGTATATACATGTAACCTACTGTTACTCTACTATCAAATGGTTCTCCAGTTCTTCCATCATATAAATAAGTTTTTCCATCTTCAGCATATCCTGCTTGTTTTAAACAATCTACTATATCTTCTTCCATAGCACCATCAAATACAGGAGTCGCTACATGCCATCCTAATTTACTAGCTGCCCATCCTAAATGAACCTCAAGTACCTGACCGATATTCATACGTGAAGGAACGCCTAGTGGATTTAAGCATATCTGAAGTGGTCTTCCATCTGGTAAGAAAGGCATATCTTCCTCTGGTAAAATTCTAGAAATAACACCCTTATTACCGTGTCTTCCTGCCATTTTATCTCCTATAGATATCTTTCTCTTTTGAGCTATATAACATCTTACAAGCTCATTAACTCCTGGTGGAAGCTCATCTCCATTTTCTCTAGTAAATACTTTTACATCTACTATTATACCAGCTTCTCCATGTGGCACTCTAAGTGAAGTATCTCTAACCTCTCTAGCCTTTTCACCAAATATAGCTCTTAAAAGTCGTTCCTCAGCAGTTAATTCAGTTTCTCCTTTTGGAGTAACCTTTCCTACTAAGATATCTCCAGACCTTACCTCTGCACCTATTCTTATTATTCCTCTTTCATCTATATCTTTAAGCGCATCGTCTCCTACATTTGGTATATCTCTTGTAATTTCTTCTGGTCCTAGTTTAGTGTCTCTAGCTTCTGCTTCATATTCCTCTATATGAATAGATGTAAACACATCATCACGAACTAATTGCTCTGAAACTAGCATAGCATCCTCGTAATTATATCCTTCCCAAGTAATAAAGCCCATACGTATATTTTTACCTAAAGCTATTTCACCTAAGTCAGTAGATGGTCCATCTGCTAAAACAGAGCCAATATCTAGTTTATCTCCTTTATCGACTATAGGTCTTTGATTTATACACGTTCCTTGGTTAGATCTTTTGAATTTAAGTAATTTATATTTATCGATACCGCCATCTTTATCTCTTTTAACTCTTACCTCTTCAGCATCCACATAAACTACTGTTCCAGCATTTTTAGCTTTTGGTAAAACTCCTGAGTCTACGGCAGCTTTAAATTCTATTCCAGTTCCTACTATAGGTGCCTGTGGCTTTAATAGTGGTACTGCCTGACGTTGCATGTTTGATCCCATAAGAGCACGGCTGGCGTCATCATTTTCTAGGAATGGAATCATAGCAGTAGCAACAGAAACTATTTGTCTTGGTGATATATCTATTACATCAACCTCTTCTCTAGGCACTATTAAAACTTCTTCTTTATATCTAACTGTTATTTTGTCGTCAACAAAATGCCCACTTTCATCAATAGGTTCATTAGCTTGAGCTACTAAGAATCCATCTTCTTCATCAGCAGTAAAATATCTAATTTCATCAGTTATTCTTCCTGCTTTCTTATCTATAATTCTATATGGTGTTTCTATAAATCCATATTCATTTACTCTAGCATAAGCAGCAAGGGAGTTTATAAGACCTATGTTTGGTCCTTCTGGAGTTTCTATTGGACACATTCTACCATAATGAGAATAGTGAACGTCTCTTACTTCAAATCCCGCTCTTTCCCTTGAAAGACCTCCTGGTCCTAATGCTGACAACCTTCTCTTGTGTGTCAACTCTGATAGTGGATTAGTCTGATCCATGAACTGTGAAAGCTGAGAACTTCCAAAGAACTCTTTAATAGCCGCAGCTACTGGTCTTATGTTGATAAGCGCTTGAGGAGTTATTCCTTCTTGGTCTTGAATAGTCATTCTTTCTTTAACTACTCTTTCCATTCTAGATAAACCAATTCTAAATTGATTTTGTAATAATTCTCCTACAGCCCTTAATCTTCTATTTCCCAAATGATCTATATCATCTGTATCTCCTATTCCATAAGGCAATCCTAATTGATAACTTATGGTTGCGAATATATCATCTTTAGTTATATGCTTTGGAATAAGTTTAGATATATTTTTTCGTATTTCTGCTTTTATAGTTTCCTCATCACTATAACTTTCTAGTATTTCCTTTAAAGTTGGATAGTGTACAAGTTCTCTTATATTCAAGTCATCAATATTAAAGTTTATATGTTCATGTATATCTACAAAGTTATTTCCTATAACTCTTATAATTCTGTCTTCTACTTTTATGTCTACTACATTAATACCTAGGTTCTGTATTTTCTTAGCAGCTTCTCTATCTATTTTTTCTCCGCTCTCTACAATGATTTCTCCAGTAGAAGGATTAACTATATCATTAGCTGCTAGCGCATTAGCTATTCTTAAGTTTAATGCAAGTTTTTTATTAAACTTGTATCTTCCAACCTTAGACAAATCATATCTTTTAGCATCAAAAAATAACGAATCAATAAGAGATATTGCACTCTCTACTGTTGGTGGTTCTCCTGGTCTTAATCTCTTATATATTTCTAATAAAGCTTCCTCGGTATTTTTTGTATTGTCCTTTTCTATAGTTGCTTTTAATCTTTCTTCTTCTCCAAAGAAATCAGTTAATTGTATATCTGATCCGCAACCCATTGCTCTTGCAAGAATTGATATAGGTAATTTTCTAGTTTTGTCAATTCTTACATATATTACATCGTTAGAGTCAGTTTCATACTCTAACCATGCACCTCTGTTTGGTATAACTGTTGAAGAAAATAATTTTTTTCCAGTCTTATCCAACGATAGAGCATAATATACCCCTGGAGATCTAACTAATTGGCTTACAATTACTCTTTCGGCACCATTTATTACAAAAGTACCCTGTTCCGTCATTAAAGGGAAGTCTCCCATGAAAACTTCCTGCTCTTTTATCTCTCCTGTTTCCTTGTTAAGTAATCTTATCTTAACTTTTAACGGTGCTGAATATGTGGTATCTCTTTCTTTACATTCTTCCACGTAATACTTGATGTTATCAATGTCTAGCTTATAACCTACGAATTCTAGAACAAGATTTCCTGTGTAGTCCTGAATAGGATTTATATCGTCAAATACCTCTTGAAGTCCTTCTTCTAAGAACCAATTGTAGGAATCTAACTGAATTTCAATTAGATTTGGCATTTTTGCCGTTTCCTTAACTTTTGAAAAGCTCATTCTTGTTCTCTTACCAACCTGGATAGGATGTACCATCAAATTTCACCCCTTGTATATACTAAAATAACCATAAACACCAACATTATTAGTAATTAGTGTAAATGGATTAAAACATTACCATCTAGTTATTATAACCATTTTGTATAAAAAAATACAATTTTTCATTTTTCGATAATTATCAATGCATTTAGTTATATTATCACAAATGGACCTTCATGTCAATATATTTTTTTGAAAAGAATGGAATATTGAGAATAAAAAAAGGCACTCATAAAAGTGCCTTTTTTATAGAAATATTATTTTATTTCAACTGATGCTCCAACTTCTTCTAATTTAGCTTTCATAGCTTCTGCATCTTCTTTAGATACGCCTTCTTTTAATGTCTTAGGAGCTCCGTCTACTATTTCTTTAGCTTCTTTTAATCCAAGACCAGTTATTTCTCTAACAGCTTTGATAACTTTGATCTTTTGTCCACCAGCACTAGCTAATACAACTTCGAATTCAGTTTTTTCTTCAGCTGCTCCAGCTGCTGCTCCAGCTGCTCCAGCAACTGCTACAGGTGCTGCTGCACTTACTCCGAATTCTTCTTCACATGCTTTTACTAATTCATTTAATTCTAAAACAGACATTTCTTTTATAGCTTGAATTATATCTTCTCTTGTCATTTAAAATGCACCTCCAAATTTTCTTAATTTATTATTCTTGTTCAGATTCTTGTTTTTCCTTTACAGCATTTAGTAAGTAAACAAGATTTGATAATGGAGCTTTGAAGCTTCCAAGAAGTTTTGCAAGTAAAACTTCTTTTGGTGGTATTGATGCAAGCTCTTTAACTTTAGCTTCATCAAATATTTCACCTTGAACTATTCCTGCTTTAAGTTCCAATTTTTTATGGTCCTTAGCAAAATCATTCAATACTCTTGCTGGAGCAGTTGGATCTTCATATCCAAAAGCTATTGAAAGTGGTCCATTTAGGTATTCAACTATTCCTTCATGTCCTAATTCTTTCGCAGCCAAAGTTACTAATGTGTTTTTATAAACTTTATATTCAACACCAGCTTCTCTTAATCTTTTTCTTAGTTCAGTATCTTCCTCAACTGTCAAACCTTGATATTTAGCAAGGATTATTCCTTGAGCTTTTTCTAATTTTCCCTTAATTTCCTGAACTTTTTCTTCTTTTAATTGTCTATTCTTGCTCACAGAGTCCACCTCCTTACAGTATAGAACTGTGTATAAAAATTAAAGCCTCTCCGCAGACGCGAAGAGACCATATATTTCATATATTGGAATCCTCGGTAGGTTGTTAACCGTTATGCGTTCGTTGCACCTACTGTCTACGGAATTATTACTTATTCACTTTTAAGACTTTATGATTATATCATCAATTTAAATTTATGTCAATAATTAATCTAGTGCTTTAGCTGGATTAATTTTTACTCCTGGTCCCATTGTGCTTGATACAGAAATTGACTTAATATATTGTCCTTTAAGAGCTGCTGGTTTAGCTTTTATTATAGCTTCCATTAAAGCACGTAAGTTTTCTGATAATTTTTCAACACCAAATGAAGACTTTCCTACTGGAACGTGGATTATAGCAGTTTTATCAACTCTATACTCAACTTTACCAGCTTTTATTTCGTTTATAGCTTTAGCTACATCAAATGTTACTGTGCCTGATTTTGGGTTTGGCATTAATCCCTTAGGTCCAAGAATTCTACCTAATCTACCAACAACACCCATCATATCTGGAGTTGCAACAACTACATCAAAATCAAACCAGTTTTCGCTTTGTATTTTTTGAGCTAATTCCTCAGCTCCTACATATTCTGCTCCAGCTGCTTCTGCTTCTTTAGCTTTGTCACCTTTTGCAAAAACTAAAACCTTAACAGTTTTACCTGTTCCGTGTGGAAGCACTACTGCTCCTCTAACTTGTTGATCTGCATGTCTTGGGTCTACTCCAAGTCTTACAGCTAACTCTACTGTTTCATCAAATTTAGCTTTTGAAGTTTTAACAGTTAAATCCAATGCTTCTCCAGCAGTGTATAGAGTATTTCTATCCACTAGTTTTGAACTTTCTTGGTATTTCTTACCTACTTTTGCCATCTTTATTCCTCCTTTGTGGTTTTAACGGTTTTACCTCCCACCTTAATTAGAAAAATAATTAAATTACTCTTCTATTGTTATGCCCATACTTCTTGCAGTACCTTCAACCATTCTCATAGCTGCTTCAACTGATCCTGCATTTAAGTCTGGCATTTTAACTTCAGCAATTTCTCTTACTTGAGCCTTAGTTACTTTAGCAACTTTCTTTTTGTTAGGCTCTCCAGAACCGCTTTCTACTCCTGCAGCTTTCTTTAATAATACTGCTGCTGGTGGAGTTTTAAGAATAAAACTGAAAGATCTGTCTTGATATACAGTTATAACAACTGGTATTATCATTCCTGCTTGATTTGCAGTTTTAGCGTTAAATTCTTTACAGAATCCCATTATATTAACACCGTGTTGTCCTAGTGCTGGTCCAACTGGTGGTGCTGGGCTCGCCTTACCTGCAGGAAGTTGAAGTTTTATTAATCCCATTACTTTTTTAGCCATGAATTGACACCTCCTATAATGTGGTGATACGGATAAAATCCTCCCACTTATTCAACTTCATCTGTAAGTGTTAATCAATTTTTTTTATTTGATTAAATTCAAGTTCAGCAAGTATTTCCCTGCCAAACATATTAACTAATCCTTTTACTGTACCTTTTTCTATATTTATTTCTTGGATTGAAGCTACAAACTCTTCCAGTGGTCCTGATACAACTTTTACGCTCTCGCCAATTTCTAAGTCAATATCCACCGGCTTATCTTTTATTCCCATTGTTCGTATCTCTTCTTCAGTAAGAGGCACCGGCTTTGATCCTGGGCCTACAAACCCTGTAACTCCTCTAGTATTTCTTACAACATACCAAGATTCGTCACTCATTATCATTTTAATCAATACATATCCTGGGAATATTTTCTTTAAAGTAACTTTTTTCTTTCCATCTTTTTCTTCAACTTGTTCCTCCATAGGAACTTGTATATCAAGTATTAAATTTTCTAAATTTCTATTTCCTATTGTTTTTTCTAAATTCACTTTTACTTTATTTTCATATCCTGAATATGTATGAACTACATACCATTTAGCTTCTTCTGGCATAATTCAAGGGTTCGGTGTAACCTAACCCCTACCTCCTTTTTTTTACTTATTTAAAAACACCAAATTAAAGAGGCTGGCAAAACCTTTATCCATTAAGCCTGTAATTGCTACAAATATAGCACAAAATACTAATACTGCTATAGTTGACTTCTTAATATCTTCTTTTGTTGGCCAAGTAAATCTTTTAAATTCAGCTTTCAAACCTTTAAAAAAGCCTATTATCCCTCTGTCAGTTATATGAGATTTATCTTTCATTTCTACATTACTAGCCATTAATTTCACATCCTTTTTGCAATACACTATTTTGTTTCTTTATGAAGTGTATGCTTATGGCAGAATTTACAATATTTTTGCATTTCAACTCTGTCAGGGTTGTTTTTCTTGTTTTTCATTGTATTATAATTTCTTTGTTTGCACTCTGTGCAAGCTAAAGTTACTTTAACTCTCATTATTTCCACCTCCCGATTTACGTATATAGCTAAACGTAAAACGCTTAATCTTAGTTGTAAAACAATAACATATCAAGCATTAGAGTTAACACAATACTTTAAATAATGTACTTTTAATGTACTTTAAAAACATATTATTTCTAGCATACATAAACGTATTTTACTATAAAATTAAGGTACTTAGTTAATTTATCACAACTTAGCCTTTATGTCAACATAAGTTATGTTTTAAAGTATTTGCATTTTTAACAATTTTATAATACATTAACTAAATTTGATAATTTTATACTAAACTATAATAATTATATCATTATAAAGGACTAGGTCTAGAAACCTAGTCCCAATGTTGACTCTTTAGTATTATTCAACTATAGTAGTAACAACTCCTGAACCTACAGTTCTTCCGCCTTCTCTTATAGCGAATCTTAATCCTTCTTCCATAGCTACTTGAGTTATTAATTCAACATTCATGTCGATGTGGTCTCCTGGCATAACCATTTCTGTTCCTTCTGGTAATGCGATTGAACCTGTTACGTCTGTTGTTCTGAAGTAGAATTGTGGTCTGTATCCATTAAAGAATGGTGTATGTCTTCCACCTTCTTCTTTCTTTAATACGTACACTTGACCTACAAATTTCTTGTGTGGGTGTACTGTATTTGGTTTTGCTAATACTTGACCTCTTTCGATGTCTGCTCTTTGGATACCTCTTAATAATGCTCCTATGTTATCTCCAGCCATTGCTTCGTCTAGTAACTTTCTGAACATTTCTACTCCTGTTACTACTACTTTTCTCTTTTCTTCACTTAGTCCAACGATTTCTACTTCGTCTCCTACGTGTAATACTCCTCTTTCTACTCTTCCTGTTGCAACTGTTCCTCTTCCTGTTATTGTGAATACATCTTCTACTGGCATTAAGAACTCTTTGTCTGTTGCTCTTTCTGGTGTTGGTATATATTCATCTACTGCTGCCATTAATTCATAGATGCATGCTGTTTTTCCTTCATCGTCTGAGTTTTGTAATGCTTCTAATGCTGATCCTGTTATTACTGGACATCCGTCTCCGTCAAATCCATATTCACTTAGTAATTCTCTTACTTCCATTTCTACTAGTTCTAATAATTCTGGATCGTCTACCATGTCTGCTTTGTTTAAGAATACTACTATGTGGTTAACTCCAACTCTTGATGCTAGTAGTATATGTTCTCTTGTTTGTGGCATTGGACCATCTGCTGCACTTACTACTAGGATTGCTCCATCCATTTGTGCTGCTCCTGTTATCATGTTCTTTACATAGTCAGCGTGGCCTGGGCAGTCTACGTGTGCGTAGTGTCTGTTGTCTGTTTCATATTCTACGTGTGATGTATTGATTGTGATTCCTCTTTCTTTTTCTTCTGGTGCCTTGTCTATTTCGTCATATTTTGTTGCTGCTGCTTTTCCTGTTTTTGATAATACTGTTGTAATTGCTGCTGTTAATGTTGTCTTACCGTGGTCTACGTGACCTATTGTTCCTATATTTACGTGTGGTTTACTTCTTTCAAATTTTGACTTTGACATTGTTCTTCCTCCTTACCTTATAAATAAACTTGCCCTGGTGTGTTGTATAGTTTTGTAACCTGGAGCCCATAACCGGGATTGAACCGGTGACCTCTACCTTACCAAGGTAGCACTCTACCTACTGAGCTATATGGGCAATTTATATTAAGAGCGGGAAACGGGGCTCGAACCCGCGGCCACTAGCTTGGGAAGCTAGTGCTCTACCAACTGAGCTACTCCCGCTAGTTTTTAAAATATTATTTATACCAATTATTAATTTTACTATTGGAAATTTTCTTTGTCAATATTTAATTTTACCTTTTACTAAGACATTTTTCTAATTTTCTTTTCACCCTTTGAAGAGCATTATCTATAGATTTAGCATGCCTATCTAAATCACAAGCTATTTCTTGATAAGATTTACCATCTAAATAGGACATTAAAACTTCCATTTCAAGATCTGAAAGTATTTGACCTATCTCGGTTTCAATATGATTAACCTCTTCTTTACTTATAACTAACTCTTCAGGATCTGTAACTTTTATTCCAGATAATATATCTAATAGCGTTCTATCAGATTCCTCATCATATATTGGCTTATTTAAAGATATATACGTATTTAAAGGTATATGTTTTTGTCTTGTGGCTGTCTTAATAGCTGTGATTATTTGTCTAGTTACACATAATTCTGCAAAAGCTTTAAAAGAAGAAAGCTTATCTGGCTTAAAATCTCTAATAGCTTTGTAAAATCCAATCATTCCCTCTTGATAAATATCTTCTTTATCTGCACCAATGAGAAAATATGATTTAGATTTAGCTTTAACAAAATTTTTATATTTATTTATTAAATATTCTTGAGCCATACTATCCCCTTGTTTAGCTTCCATAACAATCTCTTCATCTAACTTATTTTCAAATGAAGAATTAGATTGCTGAATCTCTGGCATTTTATTCACCCAAATCCCCTCCAAGCCAAATATACACCACACTCATCATTATACATTAAGGCTTTTTCTATAGTCAAGTAATTTCAATTATTTCTGCGGATTTTTTCAAGTTTTTCCAATGTTTCCTTGTCAACTACATCTTCTAACCAAGTTCTGTTTCTAGAATAATCTTTTTGAGTTCTTAGATTAATTTTACTTCTTATATTATTTATTTCACACCTAAATTCTATAGACGACATTCTTGTAGCACCTCTTTGAAATGCTAATTGTTGTTCTAGTGAATCAGAAGTAACTACTAAAACGTCTTTTTTTCTTCCTATATTATTTACACTTTTTTCAATAAAGCTATCTGCTGTCTCTCCCTCTTTAGTAAAAACAACCATGACATCACCTATTTTTTCTCTCTTTTCAATACTACCTAATACCATATGAGCATCAAAAACTATAAAAACCTTATGTCCCCTATAAACAGCGTATTCTTGTATGGTATCTATTAGTTGATTTCTTGCTCCTTCTAAACTATGGTCTTTAATTTTTCTCAGCTCTGGCCAGCTATTTATTACATTATAGCCATCTATATAAACGTACCTCATTTTATCCTTTGTTTCAATATTTCATACATTATTATTCCACCAGCCACTGATGCATTTAATGAATTTATTTGTCCTGTCATAGGTATTTTTACTAATATATCACATTTCTTTCTAGTAAGCTTTGAAACTCCATGTCCTTCACTTCCTATAACCAATGCCACTGCACCGGAGAAGTCTACATTAAAACAATAATCCTTTCCTGACATATCAGCTCCATAAACCCAAACTCCATGTTCTTTAAGTTCATCAATTGCATTATTCACATTAGTTACTTTAGCAATTTTAACGTGTTCAATAGCACCTGCTGAAGACTTATATACTGTTGGAGTTACCCCCACATTTCTTCTTTTAGGTATTATTATTCCATGTACTCCACAAACCTCTGCCGTTCTTATAATTGAACCAAAATTATGAGGGTCTTCTATTTCATCCAAAATAATTATAAAAGGTTTTTCCCCTTTTTCTTTTGCGTAGTCTAATATATCTTTTAAATCACAATATTTATACGGAGTAATTACTGCGATAACCCCCTGATGAGCTCCTGTTTGACTTATACTATCTAATTTTTTCTTATCCACTTCTTTTATTACTATCCTTTTATCTCTTGCAACCCTTATAAGTTCTCTTATACTTCCTGTTTTTTCTCCCTTTGAAACCATTATATATTCTATAGTCCTTCTGCTCTTTATGGCTTCCATCACAGGATTTCTTCCCTCAATCAAATCCTCTCTTATAGGTGCATTATTTCCACTTTCCATATATACACTCCTTCAAATTTTTACATTTGTATAACTTTACATTGATTCATTATTTGATAAATACTTTTCTCTCATTTTTTCAAATTCTCCGCAAGTCATCTTTCCTTCTGGGCAAGTACTTTTCAAACAACTTGGTCCGGCATATTTAAATAGTACCGGTGCAACTTCTTTTACCTGCTTTAACATCTCATTAGCTAAAGCTCTTATTTCCCATTGTGCTCTGTTACAACATCTATGATTAAAGAAATTCATAAGACTCCTAGCATTCATAGTAAAAACTATTTTAGTTTCACATGCATTAGGAAATACATATCTAGCATCTTCTATTGCTTTTTTTTCTGCAGCTAAAGGTTTTATACCTTGTTTTATATATTTATCTTTTAATCTATCTGCAAGGATATCATAAGACTTTTGGCATTGCTCCATGGTTTCTATAAAAACCTTTCGCGCTTCTGAATCCTTTTCTATTGCTTCCGGTATAATATACTCAAATTGTTCTAATCTCACATATCTTTGGCTTTGCTGAGAAAAGGATGCAATTCTATGTCTCACCAATTGATGAGTTAAGCTTCTAGAAACTCCTTCTGCTGCAAAAGTAAAAGAAACATGTTCTATAGGAGAATAATGTCCATAAGAAACCAATATATTTAAAAATTTCTCTGTGTTTTCTTTTGTTAAGTTTTCCTGTATTTCATCTATACCCACTGGGCTATAACAAAGTTTTGCCGCAGAAGCTATTACCCCTTCAGGATTAGGAGTATACTCTATTAATTTAACCTTTAAAGCCATATAAAATTCTCCTTTACACATTATTTAATGTATCTTTTAAATTAATTTGAATGCTTAAATATAAAACTCATTATTTCATTCAATCTGTTTTTTCTCTCCATAAGGTACAAATAACCTATTAATGCTTCAAATCCAGTAGCCATTCTATAGTCCTGCACATTTGCATTTTTAGGAACTGTAGCTGATTTTGAGTTTCTTCCTCTTTTAAAAATAGCCATTTCTTCTTCTGTAACGCTATCCATTATTTGTTTCATTATCTGGCTCTGAGCATTAGCCTTTACAAAAGATACAGTTTTCACATGAAGCTTATGTGCAGACATATCTTTATTTTCTTCAATTAAATGAGTTCTTACAAACACTTCATATACTGCATCTCCTATAAATGCCAAAACTAATGGATTTAACGCTCTAATGTCATTTTCATTCAATTTATTGTTCAATATATCAAATTCCATTTTTATCTCCTAAGTCGCCATTTACAATATGACTATTTATTTTCTTATAAGCAATTTACATCTGCTTAATATTTATTGTTTACAATTTATGTCTTATCTATTGACTTCTTTATTTCAAATGCCATCTCACTCCCTGTGGAGTGTCTTCTAAAATAATTCCTCTTTTGCTTAAATTATCTCTTATTTCATCTGCTAACGCCCAATTTTTTTCTTTTCTAGCCTTCTGTCTATCTTCTATAAGTTTTTCAATCTCATTTTCCAATTTAGTTTTTGTGCTCTTTTGGAATATCCCTAAAGGTGACCCTAATTCTCTTATTAAATCCAAAGATTTTTTCACCAATTCCTTTGATGAATTTACGTTAACATTTAAATTAATTTCTTTAACTAAATCAAATATTACCGTTATTCCATCGGCTGTGTTAAAATCATCGTCCATTTTTTCAATATATCTATTTTTAAGTTCCTTTAATGTATCTTCAAATTTCTTTTCCTCAGATAAAATATTTTCAACTTTAACTTCTTCTAATAAACTTTCTAAGTTACTTACAGTATTATATATTCTTTCAACGGAAGATTTTGCTGAATCCAATAGCTCTTTACTAAAATTAAGCTGATTTCTATAATGAGCTGATAGCATAAAAAATCTTATTACATCAACATCATATTGCTTCAATATATCCCTAGTGGTAAAAAAGTTTTTTAGAGATTTAGACATCTTTTTATTATCTATATTCAAATAAGCAGCATGCATCCAATACTTAACAAATTTTTTTCCTGTTCTTGCTTCGCTTTGGGCTATTTCATTCTCATGATGAGGGAATATTAAATCCATTCCGCCACCGTGTATATCTATAGTTTCTCCCAATAAATCATACGACATGCAAGAACACTCTATATGCCACCCAGGTCTTCCCATACCCCAAGGACTTTCCCAAGCAGGTTCTCCTGGCTTTTGACTTTTCCATATAGCAAAATCCATAGGATCTTTTTTTCTCTCATCTACATTTATTCTAGCTCCAGCTTGTAAATCATCTAAGTTTTGTCCTGAAAGCTTTCCATATTCATCAAACTTTTTAGTATGGAAATAAACATCTCCATTCACTTCATAAGCATATCCTTTATCCATTAATTCTTTAACAAAATCCACTATTTGCTCCATATACTCAGTGGCTCTAGGATTAACAGTAGCTCTTTCTATGTTTAATCCATCTGCATCTTTATAATATTCCTCTATAAATTTATCTCCTAGCATCTTTACTGTTACATTTTCTTCATTGGCTCTTCTTATCATTTTATCATCTATGTCTGTAAAGTTTTGTACAAATTTCACTTTATATCCTCTATATTCTAAATATCTTCTTATAGTATCAAATATAACAAAAGTTCTAGCATTTCCTATATGAAAAAAGTCGTATACCGTAGGACCACAAACATACATCCTTACCTCTCCAGGTTTTACTGGTATAAATTCTTCCTTTTTTCTAGTCATGGAATTAAAAATTTTCATACTAATGCCCTCCTTTTTTAGCAAATACGTATATACCACATAACTTAATTATATAGTATATACGCTTGTTTTTCTAATATATAATTATACTAAAAAGACATTATTTTAGAATTTACTTTTTTACTGTTTCTTTTACTTTGCATAGAACCTCTTCAATTTTTATAACCTCAAGATCAGCATTTTTTCTTAACTTAAATTCCACTTCTCCATCTTTTATTTTCTTTCCTACAGTTATTCTAACTGGAATTCCTATTAAATCTGCGTCCTTAAACTTAACTCCAGCTCGCTCTTTTCTGTCGTCTAATATAACCTCTATACCCTCTGATTTTAATTTATTATATATATCCTCTGCAATTCTCATTTGCTCTTCATCTTTATGAACTGCTGGTATAACAACTACACTATATGGCGCCACACTCAAAGGCCATATTATACCATTTTCATCATTATTTTGTTCAATTACAGCAGCCATAGTCCTGTTTATTCCTATACCATAGCATCCCATAACCAATGGCTTAGCTTCTCCATCTTCATCAATAAATGTAGCTCCCATAGATTCTGAGTATTTTGTTCCTAATTTAAATATGTGTCCAACTTCTATACCTCTTGCTATAGTAAGTGCCGCCCCACATTTTGGACATTTGTCTCCCTCTATAACATTTCTGAAGTCTCCAACTTTTCCTTTAAAGTCTCTATCGTAATTTACATTCTCATAATGGTATCCTGTTTCATTTCCACCAACTATAAAATTATACATATTCTTGACTTCTTCATCCACTAAAAGCACATCGGCTCTTAAATCTATAGGTCCAGCAAATCCAACTTCAGCATTGGTAGCCTTTCTTACAATTGTTTCACTAGCCATATCAAAGTTCACAGCTCCACCTATAGCATTTTTAACCTTAACTTCATTTACTTCTCTATCGCCTCTTACCATAACTGCTACTACTCTTCCGTCAGCTTCATATATTATAGTTTTAGCAAATTTTTTAGGAGTAGTTTTAAAGAAACTAACTAAATCATCAATAGTTTTAACATCTGGTGTAGCTATTTTATTTAAATCCTTCATATCCTCTTTATCACTTATTTCTGCAGTAGAAGGTGCTTTTTCCATATTAGCTGCATAATCGCAACAAGAACAAAATACTATTTCATCTTCTCCAAACTCTGACTTAACCATAAATTCTGCTGAACCTGCTCCACCCATAGCTCCTGAATCCGCTTCTACGCAGCTGTATTCAAGTCCACATCTATTAAATATATTTTCATATGCCTTATGCATTTTATTATATGCCACATCTAACTCTTCATAATTTTTATCAAAGCTATAAGCATCCTTCATCACAAATTCTCTAGAACGCATAACTCCAAATCTTGGTCTTCTTTCATCCCTATATTTAGTCTGAATTTGATATAGGTTTAATGGAAGCTGCTTATATGTATTTATTTCATTTCTAGCTATATCTGTAAACACTTCTTCATGAGTAGGTCCTAAACAAAATTCTCTTTCATTTCTATCTTTAAGTTTAAACATTTCTGGGCCAAAAACTTCCCATCTACCTGATTCCTTCCAAAGTTCTGCTGGAATAATAGCTGATGCTAAAAATTCTTGCGCCCCTGCATTATCCATTTCTTCTCTTACTATATTCTCTATTTTCTTTAACACTCTAAGTCCTAATGGCATAAAATTATATATGCCTGATGCCATTTTTTTCATCATTCCAGCTCTTAGCATTAGTTGATGACTTGGAAGTTCTGCTTCCTTTGGCACTTCTCTTAAAGTATTTATAAGCATATTTGACATTTTCATAATTTTTTCCTCCTTATTCATCTTCTATATAATGTGTTAAATTTATAATTTTATATAAAAATAAAAACTCACCCTATTATTAGGGCGAGTTTTTCGCGGTACCACCTAAATTTATACTTAATTAAATAACGGCTCACACCGGTAGTTTTTATCTACAGCTCCAAAGTAGGTTCAAAACATTTGAAAATCTTTCAGCCCAGGATTCTCTCTCTGTATGTGCGTTTCTACTAGTCTTCATCATAGCTTAATATTTTATTTTACTTATTAATATACTTATAGTTTTTGCTTATGTCAATAGTTAATCTAATAATCCCTTGCATATTATTAAATCCTCTGGAGTAGTTATCTTTATATTATTATAATCACCTTGGTAAAGATACACTTTATGTCCATATCTCTCTACTACCATAGTATCATCAGTAACCCTTATATCATCTTTCTTTAATTTTCTATGGCAATTCAATATTAATTCGTATTGAAAAGTTTGTGGTGTTTGAACACAAAACAATTCATCTCTCTTTAAAGTTTCCTTAGAAAATCCATTCTGACACTTTATTTTTATAGTATCTTTAGGGGTAACTCCACAAGCTGCCGCTCCATATTTTTCAGCATATTTTATACCATCTTCCACAATTCTCTTATTAACAAAAGGTCTTGCACCATCATGTATCAGCACTATGCCACATTCCTCTACTTCTTCTAATCCATTAATTACCGAGTCTTGCCTTTCTTTTCCACCTTCTACTATTTTAGAAACTTTCCCTATCTTATATTTTTCAACTACTTCTTTTCTACAATACTCTATTTCATCCTTAGCTGCAACAATGATTATATCATCAATAATATCACTGTGTTCAAAGACTTTTAATGTATAATAAATGACTGGCTTATCACCTAATTCTATATATTGTTTGTTTATGTCAGCCTTCATTCTTACACCCTTACCTGCAGCTAAAATAATTGCACAGTTCTTGCTCATATCAAATTCCTTTCATAATACCTAAACCATTAATCTTTAGGCTTAGCAAATATCATTCTTCCAGCAGCTGTCTGTAGAACAGATGTAACTGTTACATACTTTGTTTCACCCATGTATTTTCTTCCACCTTCAACTACTATCATAGTACCATCGTCTAGATATCCAATACCTTGACCTGACTCTTTTCCATCCTTAACTATTGGTATCAACATTTCTTCTCCTGGTAATACCATAGGTTTAACTGCATTAGCTAGTTCATTTATATTTAATACATCCACCCCTTGAAATTGTGCTACCTTATTTAGATTGTAGTCGTTAGTTATTACCTTTCCTTCTAATACTTGAGCCAATTTTAATAATTTACTATCTACCTCTGCTATATCCGGAAAATCTTTTTCATATATTTGAACATCAATCTTTAGTTCTTTTTGTATCTTATTTAGTATATCTAAGCCTCTTCTACCCCTATTTCTTTTTAAAGAATCAGAGGAATCAGCTATATGTCTTAATTCTTCTAAAACAAATGTTGGTATAACTAATGTTCCCTCTATAAATCCCGTTTGACATATGTCTAATATACGTCCATCAATAATAACAGATGTATCTAAAACTTTTGGAGTAACCTTATGTGAAGTCTTAGACTTTTTATCCTTACCTGCATTTACTTTTTTAAAGTTAGAGAAAAAATTAGTTATCTCTTCCTTTTTCCTTATAGAAATATTAACTCCTAAAGCAGCCATTATAACAGCTATAAGTATACTTAATATAGTACCTAATGCTCCAAAATTAGAAAAAGTTGAAGTTATAAGTACCGCTATTATAAGCCCAAGAATAGCTCCTACAGTTCCAAACAAAATATCATTAGCCGGCACTCTTTGAAAATTGCTTTCAACGTACTCCATTACTTTCATAATAGCAGAGTTAATTATAGGAGAAATTAAAAACATAATGAATCCAAATAACAAAACACAAAAAACAACAAACACTATAGATAATACTGGATTAGTTTTAAAATACTCCACTTTACCTATATAATCCGTTTTAAGTAACCCCTTACCCAAAATAAATCCCAATACAAGTCCAATAATTGTAAATAAAATTCTTAATATCTTTTTTAACACTTGTTCACCTCCTAGAATATAAGAAATTAAACACCTTTTGTTTTTTATATTTTTATATAAATAATATATATTAATTAACTTTTTATTTCAATGTACATTTTAACATTTTTATTCTACAAATCCCCCTATATTTTTTAGCGTTTTTATTCTATTATATAAATATACTTAATAATAAAATAATCTATTATGATACAAAATCCTTCTATAGTATTATTGACAAAATTGTGTGAATAAAACTATAATTACATTAATAATGGATTTTGAATTTTTTGTAAGGAGCTGAGTTTCATGAAAGATGTTATATTCGATGATTTCCAAAATTCCGTATCTGAGTCCCTTCTAAGGCATAAAAGTATTTTAGATATAATGACCAAACTTCAAGAGTCACAGTCTAGGATAAATAGAGCAATTGCTAAATCTGCCACTACTTGTGGTTGCATAAAAATAAATGTAGAAAAGCAAAAAATCCCCGACTCTTATGAAAATATTAATGATCTTCAATCTCTGCTAGAAACACATTTAAAAGGTAAAATGTGTGAAAACTGCAGAGATGTGATAGAAAAAGAAATTGGAAATAATCTATTTTACATTGCATCACTTTGTGATGTACTGGATTTAAACCTTTATGATGTATTGCTAAAGGAATACAATCGAATAAATACTCTAGGTAAATATTCTCTTAAATAATTACATGTTATAGCACAAATTTAATTTTGTGCTATAATTGCTTATCAAGCATAAACTGTTCTCTCAATCTCCTAAGGCCATTTTTTATAGCTTTAGCCCTAGCCTCACCTATACCCTCTACATTATCTAATTGTTCATAACTTGCTTCTATAACAGATTTTAACTCTTTAAAATTATTAACTAAGTTTTCTATTACATTTACTGGAAGTCTAGGAATCTTGTTTAACATCCTATACCCCCTAGGTGATATCAATGTATCTACTAGTGGCACTCCAGTATATCCTAATAATTTTGAAATACCATCTAAATCTATTAATTCTTCTGAAGACATGTCTTGAATTTGCTTATATATTTCATTATAATCCATATCGCTTTCACAATAATCTCTTATAAGAAGTATTCCATCTTCCTCAATATTTTTTATAAGTTCACTAAGTTGCATAGATATAAGTCTTCCTTCATTCCCTAGTTCACATATATACATCTCTATTTCACTAACAATTCTCATTACCATTTCAGTTCTTTGGATAGCAGTTATAACATCAAACAAAGTAGCTAAATCTTGAAATTCAAGTAAATTTAAATTGCTTACTACTCTATCTAATACAGATACGTATTTTTCCAAAGTCTGAAGAGCCTGATTAGCTCTAGCAAGTATAGCACTACTGTCCCTAAGTACATACTTTATAGTATCCTTATATATGGTTATTACGTTTCTTCTTTGAGAAATAGCCACTACTATAGCTCCTGTTTGCCTTGCTATTCTATGTGCCGTTCTATGCCTAGTTCCAGTTTCAAAAGTAGGTGTAGAGGATTCAGGTATAAGTTGTGCATTAGCTACCAATATTCTCTTAAGATCACTACTTACTATTATTGCCCCATCCATTTTAGCTAATTCATATATATATGAAGGACTATATTCTGAATTAATATTAAATCCACCATCTACTAACTGTAATACCTCTTCTTTGTCACTTAATACTACAAGTCCCCCAGTCTTCGCTCTTAATATGTTTTCTAAACCTTCTCTGAGTTGCGTTCCTGGAGCCATTATTTTTAAAATTTCCATTAATTCTTTATCTTTTTTAAGTCTCACTTTACTCACCCTTATCTAAAAAACTTTAGTTATAGCTTCTTTTAGAGAAGATACTCCTATTATATTTATTTCTTCATTTCTTATCTTTTCCAAATTTCTGTAAGGTATAACAACATTTTTAAATCCCATCTTGCCACCTTCATTTACAAGCTTCTCACAATGTGAAATTGGCCTAACTTCTGAAGTAAGTCCCACTTCTCCTACTACTATCATTCTATCTAGTTTAAAAGGTCTTCCTGTGGCACTTGACACTAAGGCTAAAGCTAACCCTAAATCACCAAAAGTTCCATCAATATTCAGTCCTCCAACTACATTAATGTATACATCATATTTATAGAAAGGTATTCTAAGTTTTTTTTCTAACACTGCAAGGATTAAACTTAACCGGGAATTTTCAATTCCTACAGCAGTTCTTCTAGGCATTGGAGCCTTAGTTTCACTGACAAGCGCTTGAATTTCCACTAAAAGAGGCCTAGTACCTTCCATTATCCCTATAACCGCTGAACCTTCTTGATTAAAATTTGTCTCTTCAAGAAATACTTCGGACGGATTATATATTTCCTTTAGACCCACATCTCTCATTTCAAAAACTCCTATTTCACTAGTAGTTCCAAAACGATTTTTCATGGTACGTAATATTCTAAATTCTTGAGTTCTCTCTCCTTCAAAATATAAAACCGTGTCTACCATATGCTCCAGCACTCTAGGGCCTGCTAATTCCCCTTGTTTAGTTACATGAGCTACTATAAAAAAAGGTATATTTTTGCCTTTGGCAGTCCTCATAAGTTCATTAGAACATGCTCTTACTTGTGAAACACTACCTGGCGCAGAACTAATTTCAGTATTATAAAGAGTTTGAATGGAATCTATTATAACAAATGAGGGTTCTATATCTTCTATGTGTACCTTAATTGATTCTATGTCTGTTTCTGATACCACATATAAATTGGGGGAAGTAGTTTTTAGTCTATCACCCCTCATCTTTATTTGCTCTTCGGATTCCTCTCCAGATACATATAGCACCTTTCCGTACTTTTCTCCAATATTACTAGCTGTTTGAAGTAAAAGAGTTGATTTACCTATACCTGGATCTCCCGAAATAAGTACTAAAGATCCTTTAACCAATCCTCCTCCTAATACTCTATTCAGCTCTCTTATACCTGTATCATATCTTTCATATTCACTAGATTTTATACTGGTTATACTTTTAGGTGTACTTGAATTAGCTTTAGTAGTTAGCTTAGCAGCTCTAGAAGTGTCCTTTACTTCCTCTACAAAACTATTCCATGCTCCGCAATCAGGACATCTTCCTAACCACTTTGCACTTTCATATCCACATTTTTCACATTGGAAATAGTTTTTTAACTTCGCCAATTTATACACCTCCTAGCTTTAAGAATACTATTTTGTTAAAAACTTTACTGTTTTTTATAACAAAAAACATATTATAATAAAAAAGCCACATTAAAAAACGTGGCTACATAGCTATCTAAATATATATTATATACCTAATGCTTTACAATTTCTACAATTTAATTATTAATTTAATATAAACTATATCTGTTATTATTTACATGTTTTTAACATATTAAACATAGTTTTTTATATTTTATTACTATTTTGTATAATTTCCACGTTTTATTATAATCTGAAATTTTATTTTTTATCTTTTTTGACTACCTGACACACTATTACGGTTTTATAAAAAAATAGTATATAATTATATATAAATTTCTCTATAACAATTTCTAAACTCCATTTACAGTAAAAACTTCATTTTAAACTAAAAATTTGCTTATGCCTATAATTAATAATATCATTAATTATATTATTAATATATAAATTTCTTTATTAATTCATCATTAATTCACAAAACCTTCATAAAAAAGGGGCTGTTGCATTAAGGAATTCACATGCAATATATTGTTTTGCAAGTTTAAAGTTAACACAATATATTGTAGGATTTATTCTTAGTGCTACAGCTCCTTTTTGTATATTTTATTTTTTCATAAATACTAGTTCCCCTTGATTTTCAATAACCTGCACGCTATCACCCTTTAAAATATTTCCTTTCAACATTTCTTCTGATAACTTATCTTCTACTACTTTAGTTATCTCTCGTCTTAGAGGTCTAGCCCCATAAGTAGAATCAAATCCCTTTTTAGCAAGTATATTTTCGGCATTTTCATCAAAACATATTTTTATATTTTGTTCATTAAGTCTCTTAGAAACTTCAGTAAGCATCAATCCAACTATTTTTCTTAAATGTATCTCTTCAAGTTGATGGAATACAATTATGTCATCTATTCTATTTAGGAATTCTGGTCTAAAAGTCCTTTTTAATTCTTGCATAATGTTTTCTTTCATATTTTCGTACTCTGTTTCTCTTTCATCTTCTAAAACACTAAATCCCAAAGACTTCTGTCTTTTAATAGTAGATGCTCCTGCATTTGATGTCATTATAATTATAGTATTTCTAAAGTTTACAGTTTTTCCTTTACCATCTGTAAGCCTTCCATCCTCCAATATTTGAAGCATTATATTAAACACATCCGGATGTGCTTTTTCTATTTCATCAAACAACACCACTGAATATGGATGTCTTCTAACTTTATCTGTTAGCTGTCCTCCCTCTTCGTATCCTACATATCCTGGAGGAGATCCTATAAGTCTAGACACTGCATGCTTTTCCATGTACTCAGACATATCTATCCTTATAATATTTCTTTCATCTCCAAACATAGCCTCTGCTAATGCCTTAGATAGTTCTGTTTTTCCCACTCCTGTAGGACCTAAAAATATAAATGAACCTATTGGTCTTTTCGGATCTTTAAGTCCAACTCTTGCTCTTCTTACAGCTCTAGCTACAGACTTTACTGCTTCCTCTTGACCAATAACCCTCTTATGAAGTATGTCCTCCAATTTAAGTAGCCTATCTGATTCTGTTTCTGTAAGTTTTTCTACTGGTACATTAGTCCATTTAGCTACCACTGCGGCAATTTGTTTTGAAGAAACTATTCCTTCACCAACTTCGCTCTTAGTTTTCCAATTTCTTTTTAAATTTTCTAATTCATCTCTTAAATTTTTCTCCTCATCCCTTAAGTTTGCTGCCTTTTCAAAATTTTGAACATTTATTGCATCTGATTTTTCCTTGCATATTTTTTCAAGCTTTTCTTCCATAGTCTTTAAATCCGGTGGTGCAGTTAGATTTTGTATTCTAACTTTTGCTCCTGCCTCATCAACTAAATCTATAGCTTTATCTGGTAAATATCTATCTGTAATATACCTATCTGATAGCTTTACAGCAGCTTCTATAGCATCATCTGTTATTTTTACCCTGTGATGTGCTTCATATTTATCTCGTAATCCTCTTAATATTAGTATAGTTTCTTCCTTAGTAGGCTCTCCTACCATTACTGGCTGAAATCTTCTTTCAAGAGCTGCATCTTTTTCTATATGCTTTCTGTATTCATCTATAGTTGTAGCTCCTATACACTGAATTTCTCCTCTTGCTAGAGCAGGCTTAAGTATATTTGATGCATCTATAGCACCTTCCGCTCCTCCTGCTCCTATTATGGTATGAATCTCATCTATAAATAATATAACATTTTTTGAATTTTTTATATCAATCATTACATTTTTTAATCTTTCTTCAAATTCACCTCTATACTTAGAACCAGCTATGAGAGATGATAAATCTAAGGTAACCACTCTTTTATCTTTTAAAATTTCAGGTATATTACCTTGAACAATCCTTTGAGCTAACCCCTCTGCTATAGCAGTTTTACCAACTCCTGGATCTCCAATTAAACATGGATTATTCTTAGTCCTTCTACATAAAATTTCCAGAACTCTTTCTGTTTCCTTATCTCTTCCTATTACCGGATCTAATTCACCTTCTCTAGCCATATTTGTTAAGTCTATTCCATACTGATCTAAAGTAGGTGTACTCTCACCTGCATTTTGAGATGTATTATTATTTTGAGATACCTGTTCCCCAGATAATTTCTGAACTATTTCCTTTATAAGTCTATTAAAGTCTACATTCAAATTTACAAGTATGGTAAATGCTACTCCTTCTCCTTCTTTTATTAATGCAATGAGCATATGTTCTGGACTTATATAATTATGATTTAAATTTCTAGCTTCCATTAAACTTATTTCTAAAAGTCTCTTGGTTCTTGGAGTTAATGGAATTTCATTTTGAACAAAATCCATATCTCCTTGTCCTTCGTATCTATTAACTAAGGTCCTGACATTTTCAACTGTAACACCTTGATCATTAAGGCACTTTCTAGCAACACCTTCTTCTCTTAATATACCCAAAAGTATATGTTCTGTCCCTACATATCCGTGCCTAAAATTTTTTGCTTCTTCTTGTGCATACATAAAAACTCTTTGGGAACGTTCCGAAAATCTACCAAACATCATATTTATCACTCCTTAACACTATAACTTAGATCTTACTAAAATCGCTCTCTGTATATCCCTCTCTTTTCTAGATAAACTTCCTTGAAAATTCTTTTGTAAACTAGCTGGCTGCAATGATATTAATAAATCATTAAGAGTATTTTTTCCTATATCCTTTATTATTCCAGTTTCTACTCCCATTCTCACAAATGATAAAAGTTTTAAACATTCACTATTTTCTAGAATTACCGCCGAGCGTAGTATTCCTAAAGCTCTATATATTTTATCCTGAATTTCATAATTATACTTTTTTAATAACTTTTCTCTAGCTAAATTCTCTTGGTTTATTATTTGTTTTACCACGGCAATTAAGTTGGTCATTATTTCTTGTTCACTTACACCTAGTGTTATTTGATTAGACACTTGAAACAAGTTCCCCTCTGATTTAGATCCTTCTCCATACAATCCCCTTATAGTCATACCTAAGTGAGAAATAGCTGTAAATACTTGTTCAATTTCATTTTTCATAACTAATGCAGGTAAATGTATCATAACAGAAGCCCTTAAACCAGTTCCTAAATTTGTAGGGCATGCTGTTAAATACCCCAATTTTTCATCAAAAGCAAATTCCATATTTTCTTCTAATTTATTATCTAACATATTAGCCGTTTCATAGGTTTCTTTAAGATTCAATCCTCCAGTTATACATTGTATCCTTAAATGATCTTCTTCATTCATCATAATACTTACTGTTTCATCATTAGATACTATAAAAGCTCCTTTATTCTCATTGTTTAAAAGTTTAGGACTTATTAAATGTTTTTCTAGATATACACTGTTAGCTACTCTGTCACCATTCCACAAATATATAGTTTTATATTCTTTTTCACCATATATGCTATAAAAATTATCTTCTATTTTATTTACTACATCTTTGCCATCTGCTTCTTCTAGTTTATCCGGAAATGGAATTCCTTCTAAATTTCTAGCTAATCTTATTCTGCTACTTAAAACAATATCATCTATTTTATTGTTAGCTTTAACCCAGTTTTCCATGTAACCACTCCCCAAATTTATTTCTCTACTTCTCTTATTCTATCCCTAAGTTCAGCAGCTTTTTCATACTCTTCTGCAGCTACTGCTTTTTGTAATTTTTCCTTTAAATCTAAAATTACTTTCTTTTTTAATATGTCCTTACCAGCTGTTTTAGGTATTTTTCCTATATGCTCAACATTTCCTTGAACTCTTCTTATCACTGAATTTAATGTGTTACCAAAATTCTTATAACAATAACTACATCCAAGCAACCCCTTTTCTTTAAATTCACTATAAGTAGTACCACAATGCTCACATCTATATTCCTTTGGCTGCTCTAAACTACTATTACTATTTTTGTTCATGTAATCCATTATGCCACTCAATATACTTTGAAAAGTAAAAGGAGATGCTAAATTAAATTCCGGCTCTAATTCTAAATTTATATTTAGTCCTTCTGTATTTTTAGCACAATCCTCACATAAATATAATTCTTCCTTATGTCCGTTTATTATCCTTGAAATGTGCACTGTTGCTTCTTTCTTATTACATACACTACATAACACTTTTCATCCCTCCAAACTAGAAACTATATTAGTATAACTGTAGCACATTAGCCCTAAAATTAACTTCGGTACTCACGTAAATACAAACTATAATAATATAACTGTTATCATAGATTTTAATATATCTGCCCTTAAAGTATTTCTATCCTGTGTATTATTTGATAAGGCCCTTTCATTTATAGCAGCCTTCATTATATTACTTTCCTTTTCAGTTATATATCCAGCTTCATATAAGCCTTCTATTATTTTTACCCCAGTATCATAAGTAATATTATTTCCAATTTTTTCATTTATGATACTAAACAAAGGCTTATAATTTTGAACTTGAATCCTTCTAATTCTAATACATCCTCCTCCACCTCTTCTACTTTCTATATAGTAGCCTTTATCCGTGGTAAATCTTGTAGTTAAAACATAATTTATTTGAGAAGGTGCACAACTAAAGTAATTAGCTAATTCATTTCTTACTATTTCTAATTCTTCCTCTTGATTTTCTTTCATCATATCTTTTATAAATTCCTCTATAATATCGGATAGTCTTGCCATTTTTATCTCTCCTGACTTTATCTTTCTTTGACCTTTATTTTATCATATTATTTTTACATCTTTTATGCAATACATATTGCAAATATTTTATTTAATATATATATGCATATATTAGTTTTTCTCTCTTATTCTCAATATTATTCAAATTTACTAACATAAATAAAGTTCTAAATTTCAAATAGAGTTTTTTACTCAAACTGAAACTTAGAACTTATCAAAATAACTATTTTATCCAAAACTTAGTCATTATTATTAATACTAACGTTAAACAACCCACCAATATAAGTACAAAGGGCAAAATCACCTCTATACCTGCAATTGTAAGTGCCAATAAATCTTTAAATTGAAGCTTTTCACATACTTTTTCTTCTTTATACAGTTCATTTTTCATATCTCCCATTTTATCTCTCCTCTTATACTAAGTGACAAGCCACAAAATGCTCTTTGTCAACTTCTCTATATTCTGGCATTTCTTCTGAACATCTTTTAATAGCATAGGGACATCTAGTATGAAACTTACACCCTGAAGGTGGATTTGCAGGACTTGGTATATCTCCCTTTAATATTATTCTATCTCTTCTCAAAGTAGGATCTGGTATTGGAACTGCTGATAATAAAGCCTTAGTATATGGATGTAATGGATTTTTGTATAACTCCTCTTTTGTAGCCATTTCTACTAAAGTTCCCAAATACATAACTCCCACTCTATGGGATATATGCTTAACTACACTTAAATCATGAGAAATAAATAAATATGAAAATCCCAAAGTTTCTTGAAGCTCTTGCATTAAATTTATAATTTGCGCTTGTATTGACACGTCTAATGCGGAAACTGGTTCATCTGCCACTATAAAATCTGGATTCAAAATAAGTGCTCTAGCTATACCTATTCTCTGTCTTTGTCCTCCAGAAAATTCATGAGGATATCTTTTTATATGATATGAAGCAAGTCCACAAATTTTTAAAGTTTCAGATACTCTATGAATAACCTCTTCTTTAGAACATATTCCATGATCCCTTAAAGCCTCTCCAACTATCTCACCAACAGTTAATCTAGGATTTAATGAACTATATGGATCTTGGAATATAAGCTGCATCTTAAGTCTTAACTTTCTCAATTGATGTTTATTGCATTTATATACATCCACATCCTTAAAATGTACCTTTCCATCTGTTTTATCCCACAGTCTCAATATGGTTCTACCTATAGTAGATTTACCACAGCCTGACTCTCCTACCAAACCTAAAGTTTCACCTTTCTTTATACTAAAACTAACATCATCTACAGCTTTTACATATCCTACAGTTCTTTGAAAAAACCCCCCGCTTATAGGAAAATATTTTTTTAAGTTTTCAACCTTTATCAATGTATCATTGCTTTGTTCCACTTACTCCACCTCCTTTTCATAAAGCCAACAAGCTACTTCATGTCTATTCCCTTTATCTATTAAAGAAGGTATTCCTTTTTTACAATCCTCACAAGCTTTATTACATCTCTCATAAAAATAACAATACTCAGGCATACCTATAGGATTAGGCACTTGCCCTGGAATAGAATAAAGTTTGTCCTGTTCTTTATTTAATGCAGGTTTTGAGTTTAAAAGTCCTATGGTATACGGATGCTTAGGATTCTTAAATAATTCCACTACTGGTGCCTTTTCCACTACTTTCCCAGCATACATAACTACAACATAATCTGCCATTTCAGCAATGACACCTAAATCATGAGTTATAAGCATTATAGATGCTCCTATTTTATCTTTTAAATCCTTCATTAATTGCAAAATTTGAGCTTGAATAGTAACATCCAATGCAGTAGTTGGTTCATCTGCAATTAGAAGTTTAGGATTACAGGAAAGTGCCATAGCTATCATCGCTCTTTGCCTCATTCCTCCACTTAATTCATGAGGGTAGCACTGAAACACCTCTTCTGCTCTAGGTATTCCTACTAATTTCAACATTTCAATAGATCGCTTTTTAGCCTTTTCCTTATCTAATTTTTGGTGAAGTATTATAGTCTCATTTATTTGATATCCTATAGTGAGTACAGGATTTAAAGAGGTCATAGGTTCTTGAAAAATTACAGCGATATCATTTCCCCTTATATTTCTCATATCTTCATCGTTTAACTCTAAAATATTTTTATCTTCAAAATGCATTTCTCCACCCATAATTTTCCCCGGAGGATTAGGTATAAGTCTCATAAGAGACATAGCTGCAACACTTTTTCCGCATCCCGATTCACCTACCAATCCTAAAGTTTCTCCTTTTTTAATTTTAAAACTTACGTCATCCACTGCTTTCACAATTCCATCTTCTGTTTTAAAATATGTTTTTAAATTTTTTATTTCCACTAAATCAGTATTATCCACATCCACACCCCCTATACCTTTAGTTTAGGATCTAGTGCATCTCTCAAGCCATCACCAAATAAATTTATAGCCATAACTGTTAAAAATATACACAAACCTGGTGGAGCCCAAACCCACATTCTATTTTTTAAGGTAAACATATCATTTACTTTTTGAACCATTTGTCCCCAGGAAGGTGTAGGTGGGGTCACTCCTAGTCCTAAAAAACTTAAAGTAGACTCTGTAAGTATAGCTCCTCCTATTCCTAATGTTGCAGAAACTATTATAGATGCAAAAGTATTAGGTAATAAATGCACAAACATCTTTCTTTTATCACTTAATCCTAAACACTCTGCTGCCTGCATGAATTCCTGTTCCCTCAAAGAAAGTATTTGTCCCCTTACTATACGACAAAGTGAAGGCCATCCTAAAAAACCTATTATAAACATAATCACATACATTCTATTTTCAGGCTTTATTTTCAAATCAGACATAACCGCAGCAAGCATTATAAGTATAGGAAGACCTGGTAAACACATAAACATATCCACTATTCTCATAATTACTGCATCTACTTTTCCACCGTAATACCCCGCAATAGCTCCCAGTATACTTCCTATTACAACCTCAATTATTACCGCCAATATTCCTACCAATAAAGAAACTCTTCCTCCATACATGAGTCTAGTCAAAACATCTCTTCCAACTTCATCTGTTCCCAAAATATGTGCACTTGTTGGTGCTTTGTACTTATCAATTAAACTCATAGTGTCTGAGCCATAAGAAGAAAATAATGGCCCAACAAAAGAGAATAATATCATGAATATAAGTATAAACATACCTACCATAGCTAATTTATTTTTTCTCAACCTTCTCATAACTATTTTAAAAGGACTTACTATTTCATTTTCTTTCAACTTTTTCACCTCCTATTTATACCTTATTCTTGGATCTACTGCTGCATAAATTATATCCGCTAACAGATTTCCTAATAGAACTAGTAACGCTAGCAGCATATTTATACCCATTAATAATGGATAGTCTCTTCCACTTACTGCATTTAATTCCACTGGTCCTATACCTGGCCATCCGAATATTGACTCAGTTACTATTGCTCCACTGAATAAAGCTGGAAGCCAAAATCCAAGTAATGTAATAACAGGAATCATTGCATTTCTAAGTGCATGTCTATATATTACAACCTTTTCTTTAAGGCCTTTTGCCCTAGCCGTTCTTATATAGTCTTGTCTTATAACTTCTAGCATACTTGATCTGGTATATCTCATAAACCCTGCCAAGCTTCCTAGGGTTAATACTATAAGAGGTAACGCCATATGCCTCATTCCATCTAAAAATTTTGCCATACCAACCGCATCATTTCCTGCAGTATACATACCAGCTACTGGAAAAATATGAATATCCACTGCCAGCCACTTCATTAATAATTCGCCAAAGAAAAATGAAGGCATTGATATCCCAAACAGTGCAAATATAGTGAAAAAATAGTCAAAACCCGAATATTGTTTTGTAGCAGAGATTACCCCTATAGGAATAGAAATGATTATGGCAAGAATAAACGATACTATAGAAAGTTTAAATGAATTCCATATATATGTATTCATTACTTTCCCTACTGGTTGTTTATAATAAAAAGATTTTCCCCAATCACCTTTAAGTGCTTTTTTAAGCCAAACTCCATATTGTACTATAGTTGGCTTATCTAGGCCCTCCTGTCTTCTTAATTCTTGCTTTGCCTTCAAACTCATTCGAGGATCTATTTTACCTGTTAATGGGTCCCCAGGTGCTAGATGAATAAGTAAAAATATAAGCAAAGAAGCCCCCAAAAGAATAGGTATCATCTGAAGAACTCTCCTTAAAACATAATTTTTCATTTTATACCCCCTATCTCTATTCATATGTGCCTAGTAACCTATACTAGGCACATATTTAAAGATACCCTTATTTAATTTCTGCTTTATATATATCTATTGTAAAATCAATATAAGGTGATAAATCAAGACCTTTAACCTTTGAACTTACTGCCCACATTTCTTTACTCATATCCAAGAATATATATGGCAAATCATCGTTAGCTATTTGTAACCATTTTTTATATATTTCTTTTCTTTCTTCCAATTTAGTTGTCTTTAATCCTTCTTGTAGTAACTTTTCTCCATCTTCATTTCTCCATCCACCTGAATTAAATCCACCTTTTACATCTTGAGAAAAACCAAATATGCCAAGTGAATCTGGATCTATGCTTAAGTCCCAAGACATATTAAACATTTCAAAATTTTGTTCATCGTAAACTTTAGTGCATAAAGTTGCAAATTCCATTATCTCTGGAACTACATCTATCCCTAGCTTTTTCCAGTTTTCTTTTACTATTGGTATTAAGGTTTCAACATATTTGCTCCCGCTATAGGTATACCAAGATATAGTGAATTTCTTGCCATCTTTATATCTAAAACCATCATCCTTTTTAACCCATCCAGCTTCATCCAATAATTTATTAGCTTTATCTGCATCATATTCATATTTATTTAAATCATCTGTATATGCCCAAGAAACTGGTGACACTGGCCCATTACATACATCTGCGTATTCACCAAAGTATGCATTAGCAAATCCTTTTCTGTCTAAACCATATGCTAAAGCCTGACGAACTCTCTTATCTTTAAATTTTTCATTTCTTAAATTCAGTCCCATATATCCATATCCATTGCCTGGATAAAGCTGCATATTTAAGAATCCTGCATCCTTCAATTCTTGAACATTCTCTGGTTTTGTCGCAACTCTACAAACATCCACTTCTCCAGCTTTTATCTGCTGCATCATGTTTTCTGCAGTAACTGCCTTTAATATAACTTTCTTTATCTTAGGTTCACCCTTCCAATATTTAGGGTTCTTTTCTAGAACAACTTCTTGACCTGGTTTATATTCTTTAAACACATAAGGTCCTGAACCCATTGGCTTTAAGAATTTATCCTCTAACTCTTTAATTTTACCTTTTTCAAAACTATAGTATTTTTTAGGCATTATTCCATATGCAAAATCATATATAGCTGGTGCCTTAGGCTCTGTTAATGTAAATGAAATAGTATATGGATCTACAACCTTTATTCCTTCAACCTCTTTTGCATCACCCTTATGGTATTTTTCATACCCTAATAATTTTTCTACAGCATCAAATCTTGAGCCCTTATAGTTTGGATCACATATAGCAGTATAAGTAAATGCTACGTCTTCAGCCGTAAGCTCATCTCCACTTGAAAACTTAATTCCCTTCTTCAATTTAAATGTGTATGTTTTTCCATCCTCTGATATTTCCCATTTTTCTGCTACATTAGCTGTTGGGTTTCCTTCTGCATCATTAGAAACCAATCCATCATAAATAAGACTACATACATAAGAATCATCTACTGTACCAGAATATATAGAATTAAACTTTCCTTCTGGTGCATTAAATCCTATAATTATCATGTCCTTTCTATTTTTGGACACATCTGGTAGTCCATTAGGATTTGATGCTTTTATGATCTCTGTGTGTTTTGAAGCTGGCTTTATTTCCCCCTCCTCCACCTTAGGTTTCTTAGCATCTGGTTTTGGCTTATCTTTACAAGCCGTAAATACAAATGCAAAAGCCATGGTCAATGATAAAAGTGCTAAAAGTTTTCTTTTTTTCATTTATATATTGCATCTCCCTTTTCTTATCACTTTAATATTATATATAAGGTTTCATTATAATTTTTAGAACAATAAAAAGGATTCTAGAGAAATTATTTCATCTAGAATCCTTTACCTTCTATAATTATCAACAATATTTTATTTTTTTCTATTTGTCACCATCAATAAATAATATTTTTAAAGCAACCTTTATTCTCAACCTTACTATATTTTGATAACTTGCATATGAAAGTCCTTTGATCCTTAATACACATGTTTTTCTTAACTATTGACACATAGCTTTTATCATAATTTAAAATCAATAATATCTTGTCCTCCATATTTATGACCTTTTTAATATCTTCCGCATTTATAACTGTTTTATCACACAACATTCTAGGATATATGGTAATTTCCTTTCCGATAAACCTCACATATATTCTAGTCATTAAATTCATTTTATCCATGGAAAACACTAAAAAAACCACTGCAGTTATTATTACTAATATATTTAAATATTTTAAGTTATTATTTATACTACCTTTTATGTTTATATACATTAAAAAAATAATGCATAAAAGAAAAGCTATAAAACATACAATACCTTCTACATCAGCATTAGGTTTTGTCTTTATTTCAATAGGACTTTCTTCAATATCTTTACTTAACAAAGTTCCAACACTCCTCTTTATTATTCTAATTATAATAGTATCACTTCAACTGTACCTAGTGTTTACAAATTTATTACAGTTTTGTTATAGAGATAAATCACATTTTCATAAAAAAAGAGCCATAATTAAATATAGCTCTTTTTCTTCCATGTTAATTTTTATACTTGATCTGGAATGTATCCCTTAAACTGTGCGTTATAAAGATGAGCATATATAGAACCTTTCTTCATTAGTTGGTCATGATCTCCTCTTTCTTCTATTCCCTTATCCGTAAGTACTATTATTTCATCAGCATTTTTTATAGTAGAAAGCCTATGTGCAACTACTAATGTAGTTCTTCCCTTAGAAAGACCCTCTAAAGCTTTTTGTATGATAAGCTCAGTTTCATTATCCAAAGCAGAGGTAGCTTCATCTAATATAAGTATTGGAGGATTTTTCAAAAATACTCTTGCTATAGATATTCTTTGCTTTTGCCCTCCAGATAATTTTATACCTCTTTCTCCCACATAAGTATCATATCCATTTGGTAATTCTGAAATAAACTCATGTATATTTGCATTTTTGGCAGCCTCTACAACCTGTTCATCACTAGCCTCAGGATTTCCATATAGAATATTTTCTTTTATAGTTCCTGTAAATAGAAAAACATCTTGTTGCACAATACCTATATTTTTCCTTAAGGACTTTAGAGTAACATCCCTTATATTTTTTTCATCTATGTATATGTCCCCTTCATTTGCCTCATAAAACCTAGGAATTAAATGGCATAATGTAGTCTTTCCTCCTCCGGATGGTCCCACTAATGCTAAAGTTTTTCCCTGTTCTACCGTTAAATTTAAATTAGACAATATAGTTTCTTTATTATTATATTTAAATGTAACATTATTAAACTCTATTGCCCCCTTAACTTCACTCAATTCTTCAGCATCATACTCATCTTTTATATCAGGCTTTATACTCATAATTTCTATAAATCTTTCAAAGCCTGCCATTCCTGATTGATACTGCTCAACAAAAGATGTAAGTCTTCTTATAGGCTGCATAAATAAATTTACGTATAATAAGTAGGCTACCAAATCTCCTGGATTAATTAAATCTTTATATACAAATAATCCCCCTGCAAACATTACAATAGCATATAGAATATCCATAGTAAATTTTATACCTGAAAAAAATTCTGCCATAGTCTTATAAGCATATTCTCTAGATTCCTTAAATTCTACATTTCCCTCATCAAATTTTTCCATTTCATATTCTTCATTAGTAAAGGATTTTGCCACTCGTATTCCAGATATACTGTTTTCAATCTGGGCATTTACATTAGCTACTTTTTTTCTAACATCCTTAAATGCATTAGACATGCTAACCCTCTTTTTAATAGCAAACCAAAACATAATAGGAATAAATGCAAATATAATTATTGTAAGCTGTATATTCACTGTACAAAGTATTATAAATGAACCTATTAACATGACAAATGAAATGAATAAATCCTCTGGTCCATGATGTGCAAGCTCGGACACTTCTTGTAAGTCGTTAACTATTCTAGACATTATGTGACCAGTCTTATTATCGTCAAAATAGCTAAAGGACAATTCCTGTAGATGAGCAAATAAATCTTTTCTCATATGATACTGCATTCTAACTCCTACCACGTGACCCCAATAATCAACTACATAATTGCATATTAGTTTTATTATATATAGCAAAATTAGTATTCCAGTAAGTATGTAAAGCATTTTTAAATTTCTATTGGGAATCACATCATTTATAATTTGCCTTGTAAACATTGGAAAAAACAGATCTGCTCCAGCCACTAAAAAAGCGCAAAATAAATCCAAAACAAATAGCTTTTTATGAGGTTTATAATATTTAATAAATTTTTTTATCAATTTTTTTCCCCCTTTTATTTATATAAAACCTCACGACACTATGCCACGGGGTTAAATAATCTAAATTTAATTATAACTTATTTTAAATATTTATTGTTTTTAGCCATATATTCTTCTATTTCATTCACTTCTCTTATCATATTTTTAGTTAGAACTTCACATCCATCTTCAGTTACTAATAAATCATCTTCTATTCTTATGCCTATACCTTCTTCTGGTATGTATAAACCTGGCTCATTAGTAAGAACCATTCCTGATTTCAATTCATCATCAATTCCTACATCATGAGTATCCATTCCTAATTGATGTCCTATGCTATGAAAATAATACTTAAACAACTCAGAATCTTCCTTTATAAGTCCTAATTCTTTACATCCTTCTGCTAATAATTCCTTTGCTTTTGTATTTAATTGGCTAAAGGTTACTCCAGGTTTAGTCATAGCTGTTATAGCTTTATTAGTTTTTAAAACTACATTGTAAATCTCCTTTTGTCTTTCTGTAAACTTGCCATTTAGAGGTATTGCACGACTTATATCTCCATTGTAGTATTTATATTGAGCTCCTAAATCGAATTGCATAAGTTCTCCATCTTTAGTTTGACAATTATTATCTGAGTAATGAAGAGTTGCAGCATTTTTTCCTGAAGCAGCTATAGTTTTGAAAGCTTTGTCTGTAACACCATGACTAGTTAAAACAAAATCAAAGTATGCCTCTACTTCATATTCCATCATACCAGGCTTCATATTCTCCATTAATTTATATACGCCTTCTTCTGTTATCTTTATTGCTTCCCTAATGTTTTCTATTTCCTCTTCTGATTTTATAGTTCTCATTTCGCATATGTCATGATAAATATTTTTTATATTTAAAAAAGGATATTTTTCCTTGGCAAGTTTAGCAAATTCTTGTGCCTTAGTCATTGGAATATCCATTTCTGCTCTTTCCAAATCTAAATATAGGTTATCATATTTAAATCTAGAAAATAAAAATCCAAATGCTCCCTGAAAATCTTCTAAATATTTTACATCCTCTATTCCTGATACTTCTCTTGCATCCTCTTCAGACATTTTTTCTCCTACCCATCTTGCCATTTGAGGATCATTCTTCTCTATAAATAGAGTTTGAAATGTTTTACCTGCCCTTTTATGCATCATAAGCATCATGTTTTCCCTATCTATACCTGTTAGATAATAGAAGTTTCTATTTGGAGTAAAGCTGTAAGTTTCATCTGCTGACTTATATGGCGCTCTCCCCGCAAATAATAATACAATAGAACCATTTTCAATGTTCTTCATAATTTGTTCTCTTTTAGTAATAAAAAATTCTTTTTTCATTTATACTCCCCCCAAAATAAACTGAAATTTTAAAAAGTTTATAGTACAAATATACCATTATACAAAAATAGTTTCAATACCATAGGTTTTGTGGTAATTAAATATTTACTGTGTTAACTCTTCATCCCCCTTTAATGATTTTTCTAGTTTTTCTCTTTCTAAATCGTAAAATACAATAGTTTCTGGCTTTGTTCCATAAAAACCTTGTAGAAGATTAATATTAAAATCTACAGATTTTACTTTAATACCATCAGAGCCATAAGCTTGATTGATTAATTCTGCTGAATAATAATTTCTTCCTCTAGTTTTTATATGCCTTGATGTAATACTCCTCATCTCTATTCCCTCCTTCGTAAGCTACATTAAAATTATTATCTTTAAGCATTGTACAAATTATGTCTGAATCAATAGGATTTTTAGAATTTATGCTTATTACTAACTCATCTTTATTACCTACAAACTGCATATAATCATGTATGTTTGAATAATCACTGAGCTGCATTTTTCCAATAATATTAAGAAAATACTGAGACAAAATAATCACACCCCTATTCTTTACTATTTTATACACTGTACATTTATATATAACTTTTTATTATTTATAACTAAATCTGCATTTAATTTAGGGTAGTCTTTTTTATTTTTTGTAATTATTTTTTCTTTATACATTAATGTATTATAATTAGCTCTCCACGTTTTTTCTTATAATCCCCAATATACTCTTGCAAAATTACTTAATATATCTCTTCACAAATTTATCTATATAAAAAAGATTAGAGAAAAATTTAATTTCTCTAATCTTTTTTATCAAAATTAATAATATATAGCTATATAATTTTTACTACTATTCTGCTTTTTCTTCTTTCATAGATTCTATTATTTTAGTTGCTTCTAAATTTGGCACCTCCTCATATCTAGCAAAGTTCATTACAAAAGTTCCTCTTGCACCAGTCATAGATCTTAAATCTGTGGCATAATCCAACACCTCCGCTTGAGGAATTTCTGCTATGATTTTTTGATTACTTCCATTAGATTCCATTCCTAAAATTCTTCCTCTTTTTTTATTTATATCCGCCATAATATCTCCCATATAGTCTTCAGGAATTTCTATTTCTACATGCATTACAGGCTCCAGAAGCACTGTTTCCGCTTCTTTTAAGCCTCTCTTATATGCTAAAGATGCAGCTATTTTAAATGCCATTTCTGAAGAATCCACTGGGTGATATGATCCATCATGTAGTGTAGCTTTTAATCTTATAACAGGATATCCAGCTAAAACTCCATGTTGTATACATTCTCTTAATCCCTTTTCAACTGCCGGAATATACTGTCTTGGAACTACTCCACCTACTACTTGGTCAACAAATTGCAATTCATCTTCTCCGTCATTTCGAGGTTCAAATTTAATTTTTACATCTCCATATTGTCCATGTCCACCTGATTGTTTTTTATGCTTTCCTTGTACATCAGAAATCTTTCTTATAGTCTCTCTATATGGAATTTTAGGACTTCTTAATTCTATTCCAACGCCAAATTTATTTTTCAACTTACTAACTATAATTTCTAAATGAGTAGAACCTAATCCCGAAATTATTGTTTCTGCATTTTCAATATCTCTAGAAATTTTAAAAGTTGGATCTTCTTCTAAAAGTTTATTAAGTCCAGAAGAAATCTTATCTTCATCACCCTTCGATGTAGTAAATACTGCTTTAGAAAGCATTGGATTTGGGAAATCTATACCTTTATATTTTATCTTAAAGCTTTCATCACATAAGGTATCTCCTGTAACTGTACACTGTAGTTTAGCTACAGCACCTATGTCTCCAGCTATAATTTCTTCTGCTAATAATTGTTCCTTTCCTCTTATAAAATACATATTTCCTATCTTTTCATTTTTCTCTTTATTTGAATTATATACTATTGTATCAGGCTTAATTTTACCTGTTATAACTCTGAATAATGAAAGTTTACCAACGAAAGGGTCTGCTATAGTTTTAAATACAAATGCTGAAAATGGAGATTTTTCATTTACCTTTATTTCTTTTTCCTCATTGCTTTTCAAATCTATAGCTATATGTGGTCTTGTTTTTTCTGGTGATGGGAAACATTCTACTATATCCTCTAATAAAGTATTCATTCCAATTCCAATATAAGCAGAGCCACACATAACAGGAGTTATTTCTCCCTCTGCACAACCTTTGATTAAACCAGTATATATCTCTTCATCACTTAAAGTTCCTTCATTAAAATATTTATCAAGTAATTTTTCATCTGTTTCCGCAACAGCTTCTATAATCATATTTTTGCATTCATCTACTTTTTCTATTAATTCCTCAGGTATCTCTGCCTTTTCCATAGCATGAGTTTTAGGGTTAAATATTCTTGCAACTCTAGAAATAACATTTATAAGTCCTTTAAAATTTTCTTCACTTCCTATAGGATATTGAACTGGAACCACTGAAATACCAAAATTATCTTTTAAATCGCCCAAAACTTTTCCAAAATTACTATTTTCCCTATCTAGTTTATTTATAAAAAATGCCCTTGGTAGATTATTTTTGTTAATATAATCCCATGCTTTCTCTGTACCTACTTGTATCCCTGATACTCCTGAAACAGCGATCATAGCTATATCTGATGCTCTCAATCCTTCTAGCATCTCTCCTTCAAAGTCAAAATAACCAGGTACATCAACTATATTTATCTTTGTATTTTCCCATTGGAAAGGAGCTATAGAAGTAGAAATAGAAATTTTTCTTCTTTTCTCTTCACTATCATAATCACATAAGGTATTACCTTCTTCTATTCTTCCCAATCTATCTGTTACATTAGAATAATACAATAGAGCCTCCGCTAATGAAGTTTTTCCAGCTCCGCTATGTCCTACTATAGCAATATTTCTCAAATTTTTGGTTTCATAACTTTTCATATGCATTTTCCCCCTTACATATAATTGGCCTTAATTTATTATTCTATTTTAAAGAAAATTCTCCTTTAAATTTAACGAAATTTTCTAAATAATTTGAATTTTTAATCAATGCCTTTTCTAATTTCCTTTGTTGCAAATTAATATTACTTAAAAAATAATAATTATATCAAATATTAAATTGCCACATAACAATATATAATATATTAATTGGAATATTATTATATTATATGTATTTATATATATTATATATATTTTTTTCATATTCATACATGAAAAATGAAAATGACCTTTATTGTAAAAACTTTTAGATTTTTATTTAACAAAAAAACACATACTAAGAAAAAATTCAATATATTAAATATTGAAACTTTTCTTAATATGTGTTAAATTAATTTAGCAAAAAATAAAAATGGCTCCGCGAAAAGGATTCGAACCTTCAGCCTATCGGTTAACAGCCGAGTGCTCCACCGTTGAGCTATCGCGGAACATTTATTAATATTGAATGGCTCCGCGAAAAGGATTCGAACCTTCAACCTATCGGTTAACAGCCGAGTGCTCCACCGTTGAGCTATCGCGGAATATTCAACCTGGCGACGACCTACTCTCCCACAGGGCTTCCCCTGCAGTACCATCGGCGCTTTGAAGCTTAACCGTCCTGTTCGGAATGGGAAGGGGTGTTACCTTCAAGCCATAATCACCAGATAATTTTAGTGGGCTAGTGTGCTAGAGGGCTAGTTTTGCCTGCTCTAAAATTCTATCACTGCCACTTGTTAGTGTGCTAGCGTCTAGTTGCTAGTTAACTCTTCTAGTATGTAACTACTAGAGTAAAGAACTTGTTGTTCTTTCAAAATTGCACAGTGTGGAAAATCTTTAGTTAATTAATTTGATCAAGCCCTCGACTTATTAGTATCGGTCAGCTGAACATGTTACCACGCTTACACCTCCGACCTATCAACCTGGTAGTCTTCCAGGAGTCTTACTAGCTTACGCTATGGGAAATCT
>NZ_LT854638.1 GCF_900184255.1 Haloimpatiens massiliensis
CGGCACGCGAGCTGGGTTCAGAACGTCGTGAGACAGTTCGGTCCCTTTCCGTCGCGGGCGTAGGAAATTTGAGAGGAGCTGTCCTTAGTACGAGAGGACCGGGATGGACCAACCTCTGGTGCACCAGTTGTCACGCCAGTGGCATAGCTGGGTAGCTATGTTGGGAGGGAATAAACGCTGAAAGCATCTAAGCGTGAAGTCCACCTCAAGATTAGATTTCCCATAGCGTAAGCTAGTAAGACTCCTGGAAGACTACCAGGTTGATAGGTCGGAGGTGTAAGCGTGGTAACATGTTCAGCTGACCGATACTAATAAGTCGAGGGCTTGATCAAATTAATTAACTAAAGATTTTCCACACTGTGCAATTTTGAAAGAACAATCTTTCATCTAATTCAATAAATTTTTTAAAAAAAGTTTAAAAAACTTATTGACAAGTAAATAAAAAAAAGATATAATCCTAAATGTACTCAGTTGATGAACTTTTAAGAGGAAATTCATTCAGTAAATCTGATGAGTAATCGACCATTACAAAATCAAAGATATTGAATGTTTGGTTATCTGGTGATTATGGCTTGAAGGTAACACCCCTTCCCATTCCGAACAGGACGGTTAAGCTTCAAAGCGCCGATGGTACTGCAGGGGAAGCCCTGTGGGAGAGTAGGTCGTCGCCAGGTTATTGGATCTTTAGCTCAGTTGGTTAGAGCAACCGGCTCATAACCGGTAGGTCCGGGGTTCGAGTCCCTGAAGGTCCACCATATGGGGGATTAGCTCAGCTGGGAGAGCACCTGCCTTGCACGCAGGGGGTCAAGGGTTCGAATCCCTTATTCTCCACCAAAAGCAACCTAAGAAGGTTGCTTTTTTTATTTTGTATAAAAACATATAACTTTTAATAGAATTTGAAATAAACATGTTATTATTGGTATAATTAAAAATAGAAGATAGATTAAGATTTTATATTAATATTTTCCTATGAATACTCTAATTAAAAGGAGAAAAACATGGCAAATAGAGTAAAGCAGTTTTTTTTATATTTTAATTATAAAGTGGATAAAAATGATAAAGATTTTGTATATAAATATTTAAATAGAGAGCAAATAGAGCTATTTGAAAAACTAAAAGTATATGAACAAAAGCACTGTATAAATGTAGCAAGGGATTTAGTTAAACAATGCAAAGAACTTAATATAAGTTATAGTGAACAATTAATAATTGCAGCTCTATTGCATGATATAGGTAAGATAGAATGTGGTCTTAATTTAATAGACAAATCTGCTTTAGTAATTTTAGATAAGATATCAAGAGGAAAGATAAAGAAATATGAAAAAAATAAAAAAATAGATATATATTATAATCATCCAGAGAAGGGATATAATATTTTAAAAAAATTAGGAGAAAAGAATAGAGTTTTATTTTTAGTAAAAAATCATCATAACAATGATATATCTAATGATTTAGAATTAAATATATTAAAGGAATGTGATGAAAAAAATTAAACTAAAATTAAGGCACATTCAAATAAATAACAAGTCAGTATGTTAGTCTATTTTGCGTCATACTGCGTCAGCAGAACCCGTTGATAGTCCTACCAAAGGCGGAATCTGCTTCCTTGTCTGACACAAAATATACCAGCATCTTTGACTTGTTATTTCTTTTCATGTACCTAAAAGTGTGAATATGGAGGAATCTTATGGAGAAGGTGGCACTTTTAAGATGTGAAGAATACAATGTAGAAATAATAGAAAAAAAACTTAGAGAGGGTTTTGAACTATTAGGTGGAGATAGCTTTTTAAGAGAGCTTATACCCTATAATAGCAAGGTTTTATTTAAGCCTAACCTGTTAAGTGTAGAAAGAAAAGAATCGCCTGTAGTAACTAATTATAAGGTTTTTGAAGCAGCTATAAAAATAATTAGGGATTATTCTTCAAATATAACTTTTGGTGATTCTCCGGGAGTTGGAGATTCCAGAAGAGCAGCAGAACTTTGCGGACTTATGGAAGTAGCTAAAAAGTATGGTGTTGAATTTAATAGCTTTAGAGAAGAAGTACATGTTAGATTGGATAATTCTATATTATGCAAGTCATGGAATGTAGCTAAGAAGGCCTATGAGTCTGATGTATTAATAACCTTACCTAAATTGAAGACTCATGCTATGGCATACTATACAGGGGCTATAAAGAACCAATTTGGATGCATATCAGGCGCTAAGAAGGCACAATGGCATACAAGAATGCCTGATGCACAAAATTTTTGTAAAATGCTTTTGGATTTAAATACATTAGTAGGTACCAACTTTGCTATATTAGATGGAATTATAGCTATGGAAGGAAATGGACCTAAAAATGGAAGTCCTAAAAAAATGAATACATTAATAATGGGAAAAAGCTTAAGTGCTGTAGATTCTGTAGCTGTTAGATTAATAGGATATGAAAATCCTTTAGACACTCCGGTTTTAAAAGAGGTTTATGATAGTAAATGGGGAGCGGTTTTGCCGGAAGAAATAGAAGTTTTAGGTGAGAAAATTCACCATATGAAACAAGAAGATTTTAAGTTATGTAGAAAGGGTGGAGACTTTTATTTTAAGAATCCTATAGTAAATAATTTTTTGAAGAGTTTAATAGCACCTGAGCCTTCTTTAGTTTATGATAAATGTGTGTCATGTTTTAGATGTGCAGAGGTGTGCCCAGAAAAGCCTAAGGTTATAAATTTTATAGAAAAAAAAGGAAAAAAGATTCCTGTGTGGAATATGAATAAGTGTATAAGATGTTTTTGTTGCCAAGAACTATGTCCAGTAGGAGCAATAGTAACTAAAGATAAGTTCTTAGGTAAACTTTTAAAAGGGGAAAGGGGAAAATAAAGTTGAAAAAGAAGTGGAGAGTTATAGTCCCATTATTTATAGTAGTAATAATTCTAGCCTGCTTAAACAGTATAGTTAAGCTTGTAGTAGATATAAAATGGTTTAGAGAAGTAGGATATTTAAGCGTATATTTTACAAAATTATTTGCAGTATTAAAGATAATGCTTCCAGTATTCCTCCTAGTTTATTTTGCCCTTTGGATATATTATAAGAGTTTAAAAAAATCTATATATAAATTAAGAGAAGATAGGGAACTTTTAAATACTAAAAAGTACAATAAAATATTCATAATTATAGATTTAATAGTTTCATTTATAGTATCATTAAATCTATCTAGAAGCTATTGGTATACAATACTTCAATATAAAAACAGTGTTAATTTTAATATAAAAGATCCTATGTTTAATAAAGACTTGTCTTTTTTCGTATTTAAACTTCCATTGATACAATCTATTTATAATTTACTAATGACATTATGTTTTGTACTAGTTATAGTTACTTTTATTGCTTATTTAATCTTAAATACTAAGGATAAGGTTATGAATGGGGGTCATTTAAGAAATGTTAAAACATTTACCTCTGGTTTCAAAAGTGGCATAACAAAATTTGCAGGAAGGCAACTAGCGATAGTATCAGCTTTAATACTTTTATTACTTTCACTTGGATATATGATAAAGGCATGGAATTTAGTATATTCTCCAAGGGGAGTAGTTTTTGGGGCAAGCTATACAGATGTTAAGGTTAGTTTGTATTTTTATAGAGTAATAACTGTTTTATCCATAATAACTGCTGTAGTGGTTTTAGTAAGTTTGCTTGCATCTAAAATAAAACCTATAGTTATATCTATAGTGCTTATATTTGTTTTAATAGTAGGAGAAAATTTAGCAGCTGTATTTGTACAAAATTTTGTGGTTAAATCTAATGAAAAGACATTGGAAAAGAAATATGTAGAATATAATATAGATTATACAAGAAAAGGCTTTAATATAGATAAAATAGATTCAAAAGATTTTCCAATAGAGAATAATTTAGCTGCAAAGGATTTGAAGGATAACAAGGAAACTATAGAAAACATAAAGGTCAATTCAGTTAATCAAGTATTAGAATATTACAACCAAATACAAGTTTTAAAATACTATTATACTTTTAAGGATATGGATGTAGATAGATACAATATTAATGGTAAGAATACTCAAGTATTCATGGCCGCTAGAGAAATAGATGTGGATTCCCTAAAGGATAAAGCTAGCACTTGGCAAAATAGACATCTTACTTATACTCATGGGTATGGAGTAGCTATGAATAAAGTTAATGCAGTTACCAGCTCAGGAAAGCCTGAATTTTTAGTAAAGGATATTCCCGTTGAAAATAATATGAATATAGATTTAAAAGATCCTAGAATATATTTTGGTGAAGAAACCAGCGAGTATGCCGTTGTTAATACTAAAATAGGAGAATTAGATTATCCAGATGGTAATACAAATAAAACCACTAAATATAGTGGAACTGCAGGAATTAAAATGAATGGATTAAATAAAGTTTTATTTTCTATATACGAGAAGAATCCTAAATTTCTACTTTCAAGAGATATAACTAAGGAGAGTAAAATAGTTATAAATAGAAATATAATGGAGAGAGTGAAGAAAATAGCACCATTTATTTTATACGATAAAGACCCATATATAGTTATGAATGAAGGAAAACTATATTGGATAATGGATGGATATAGTGTGTCAGATAGATATCCTTTTTCACAGCCATATAATGGTATAAATTATATAAGAAATTCTGTAAAAGTAGTTATAGATGCAGTAAATGGAGATACAGATTTTTATGTAATAGATGATAAAGATCCAGTTGTACAGAATTTTTCTAAAATATTCCCTAAACTATTTAAAGAATACTCAAAGATGCCAGAAGGTTTAAAGGGACATATTAAATATCCAGAGGATTTATTTAATATACAATGTAATGTCCTTGGTAAATATCATGTAACAGATCCTATGGTATTTTACAGTGGAGATGATTTATGGGATGTATCAAAAAATGAGAAGCAAGTAGAAAATGAAAAGAAGGAAGAAAAAAATCCACCATCATATATAATCATGAAATTACCTGGGGAAAGTAAAGAAGAGATGGTAGTTACCCAATATTTTAATGTAAATAGAAAAAATAATATGGAAGCTTTGCTTTGCGGCAGAATGGATGGAGAAAACTATGGTAAATTAATTTTGTATAATTTTAATAATGAGTCAGTAGAGAGCCCCTACTTATTTAAGCAAAGTATAAAACAAGATGCCAATATATCAAAAGAAATATCACTTTGGAATCAAAAAGGTTCTGGTTCAGGAGTTATTTTTGGTGATACTCAAATAATACCTATAAAAAATTCACTATTATATGTAGAACCTCTTTATATAAGGGCCAGTGGTAAGGAAAGTATCCCTCAGATGAAAAGAGTAATTATATCCTATGGAGATAAGATGGTCATAGAAGAGAATATAGAAAAAGCATTAAATGAAATATTTAATATAAAAAATAAAGAAGAGGAAAAAGCTTCAAAGGATGAACAAAAGGAAAAAACTGAGCAGTTAGATAATAGTGAATTTAAAAAGGCCAAAGAGTTATATGATAAAGCTATGGAAGCACAGAAAAAAGGTGATTGGGCTAATTATGGTGAATATATAAATCAGTTAGGAAAGTTATTAGAAAATGTTATTAAATAAAGTAACTAAGTAGAAGAATAAATAAAGTAATTATTAGAATATACAGTAATAATTTTACAAAACTTAAAATGGTTCTTCTTGTAGGGGGAAAATGAAAATGGATTATGATGTTTTAATATTAGGGGGAGGCTTATCAGGATGCGCTATAGCTTATGAACTATCAAAATATAGTTTAAATATAGCTTTAATAGAAAAAGATTATGATATAGCTGATGACATTTCTTTAGTAAATACTGCTATGATTTATGACGGTATTGAAAATGAATATGATTTAATGGCTAAATTAGAAAAAGCGGGAAATAAAGAGTTTGATAGTTTAACTTCTAAATTTAAAGTTCCATTTAAAAGGATAGGAACTTTAATGCTTGCAAGGGATATAGAGCATCAAGAAATCCTCAAGAATATGTATGAAAGAGCTATAAAAAGAAAAATAGAGGATATAGCCTTTTTAAGCAGTAAGTATATAAAGCAAATTGAGCCAAACTTGAACATAGGTTTTATTGGAGGTATTTATACTAAAAATACAGGAGTGGTATGTCCATATGATTTAGCTATTGCTTATGGAGAAGTGGCTTTTGATAATGGAGTTAAATTTAAATTAGAAGAGGAAGTTATAGATATAGAAAAAATATCTAAAGGTTATAGGGTTATCACAAATAAAAACAAATTTAAATGTAAAATAGTTATAAACACTACTCCAGGAGAAAATTACAGTATAAATGTTCATAAAAAAGTATGCCCTAAAAAATCCATAGTAAATGTTAAGTATCTTCTTTTGGATAAGAACTTTAAAAGAAATCTAGAGCATATTTTATTTTTAATAAATAAAAAAAATGAAAAAATAATGGTAATACCTACTTTACAAGATGGGACAATTATATCTATGTACAGCAAAGAAAATATAAGTTATGAGTATTTTATAAATAGTATAACTGAAGTATTTCCAGACATAGATAATAAAAATATTAGAAATTTTTATCAAGGAGAGTCGTATCAAAGTAGTATAGTTATAGATGATAGTAGTATAGATGAGGGGTATATAAAAGTTAATGGAAAAAATTATAGTGAAGTAACTATGACTCCATTTATAGCTAGAATGATATGTGAAACTGTGGTGAATAATTTAAATTGTAAATTAAATAAAGATTTTAATGATAAGAGAAGAGAGTTTTACAAATTTAGAGATTTATCTGATGAAGAGATAGAGCAAGTTGTAAGTATAAATGAAAAGTATGGTAAGATAATATGCCATTGCCAAAAGGTTACAGAAGGGGAAATAATAGATGCTATAAGAAGACCTTTAGGAGCACGTACATTAGAAGGAATAAAAAGAAGGACTGGAGCAGCATATGGCGGCTGTCAAGGAGCTAATTGTATAAATAAAATAATATCTATATTGGCAAGGGAAACTAATAAAAATTTTACAGATATAGTTAAAGATTCTAAAGACTCAAAAGTGGTTTTAAGTAGAATTAAAGAGTTTGACGAGGTTTAAATACTTAATTAATGGGGGGGTATTTGTGGAAAATTCTATATTTACTAGTTTAGTTAGAATAAAGGGTGCGGATTATAATGTAGTTCCAGTTAAAAGCAGTTCCCCTATAGATAAAAAATTATGGGTGGAATGTTCAAAAGCAATAAGCAGGCTATATGTAGGTGCACCTATAAAACAAGGGGACATAATATGTAGTAATATATTAAATACAGGAGTAGATATAGTGTGTACTAAAAATGTCAATAGAAAAAATGTATAAAAATATGCTTTAGTGAAATATTATAATAATATACAAATAGAGGTTGACAATGCCATATTGAGAATGTAAAATGGTTCTTAACTAAATAGATAATTTAAAATTTATATAAAACCGTTGATGAGAATAGTAGCTTTATGAAAGATTTAAGAGAGTCAGTGGATGGTGCAAACTGATATCTTTTATTTAGTGAATCCGCCTCGGAGGGACTGTGATGAGCAGTACGGTTCAAACCGTTATTAATTTGAGAGAACTAATTTAGAGCTTTAATATTAGTTAAATAGGGTGGCAACGCGGAGCTATTCGTCCCTAAGTGGGATGAAGGCTCTTTTTTTATTATAAAAATATTTTAAAAGTATAGATATTTTATGAGAGTGTTTATGTAAAATTACAAAATCTTAAATATATAGGAGGAATATACTATGTTAGATATTAAAAAGATAAGAAATAATACAGAAGAAATTAAAAATGCTATGAACAATAGAGGTGAGGCTTTTAGCGTTAACTTAATTGATGAAATAGTTAATTTAGATAAGAGAAGAAGAGAAATATTAGTTGAAGTAGAAGAATTAAAGAAAAAAAGAAATGAAGAATCAGCTTCAATAGGAAAAATGATAAAAGAAGGAAAAGATGTAGCTGAACTTAAAGAGCATATGAAAGGTTTATCTGAAAAAATAAAGAATTTAGATGTAGAATTAGGCCAAGTTGATGAAAAAATAAATTACAATATGCTTAGAATACCTAATATTCCGAACCCAGAAGTACCAGAAGGGGATACAGATGATGACAATGTTGAAATAAGAAAATGGGGAGAGCCAAGAAATTTCGATTTTGAAGCTAAAGCCCATTGGGATATAGGAACAGATTTAGATATGCTAGATTTTGAAAGAGCAGGAAAGGTAACTGGTTCAAGATTTACTGTTTATAAAGGTATGGGTGCAAGACTTGAAAGGTCAATAATTAATTATTTCTTAGATTCTCATACTGAAAAAAATGGGTACAAAGAAATACTTCCTCCTTACATGGTAAATAGAGAAAGTATGACAGGAACTGGACAATTACCTAAGTTTGAGGAAGATGCTTTTAAAATTACAAATGATGACTATTTCTTAATACCAACAGCAGAAGTTCCAGTTACAAATCTTCATAGGAATGAGATATTAAAAGGTGAAGATTTACCTGTTAAATATGCTGCATACAGCGCATGCTTTAGATCTGAAGCAGGTTCTGCCGGAAGAGATACAAGAGGCCTTATAAGACAGCATCAATTTAATAAAGTAGAGCTTGTTAAATTTACAAAACCAGAGGACTCTTATGAAGAATTAGAAAAGTTAACTAGAGATGCAGAAAGTGTTTTACAGGGACTAGGACTTCCTTATAGAGTGGTTAAGATATGTAAGGGAGACTTAGGATTTACAGCAGCTTTTAAATATGATATAGAAGTTTGGATGCCAAGCTATGGAAGATATGTTGAAATATCAAGCTGCAGTAATTTTGAAGATTTCCAAGCTAGACGTGCTAATATAAAATATAAAGAAAATGCAAAAGCTAAGCCAGAATTTGTACACACTTTAAATGGATCTGGAGTAGCGGTAGGAAGAACAGTAGCAGCTATACTTGAAAATTACCAAAATGAAGATGGTAGTGTAACTATTCCAGAAGCCCTAAAATGCTACATGGGAGGCAAAGAAATCATAAAATAAGAATATTGTGAAGTAATACATTGAAGAAAAATCTGATTTTAATTCCGTAATAAATGTGTAATTTGGGACTGTTCACAATACGCCAAGAACTTCTAAATGTCTCACAGTTTAATCCCCTAAAGCTTTCAAACTCACTCGTTCCTCGTTCAAACATGAAAGCTTCTTAACGGTTCTTTAACTGTGAGACATAAGAAGTTCTAAGGCTAGTTCAATAGTCCCCAATTCCACATTTATTACTACATTAAAATCAGATTTTTAGTTTAATATGTTTATGTTTGGATAGGAGAAGCCTACTAAAGGATGATTTTCCTCCGCTTCGCTATGGAAAATTTTTAATTTAACTCGTTGTGCTAGTTAAATTACTAGCATTATTTACAAATAGAAAAACTCTAGCATAATATGCTAACCTATCATTAAAAAGCACGACCAATTTAATGAAGGAGGTACACATATATGCTATAGCTTTACAAACAAGATTCTATCACAGTTATAGAAAATTTAAAAGATTTTATAACTGTCGTTTTTGTTATAATTGATGATGTTTACTAAGATATAACTCCAGCACATATTAAAAATCGTAGAAACGGTAAGACCGCTATTATGAGTGATAGTGAAATAATTTCCATATCACTAGTTGGTGAACTTATGTCCATTGATTCTGAAAAATCTTGGGTTAGTTATTGCAAGAATAATTTTAAAGATTTATTCCCTAGATTTTGCAATAGAAGTCGTTTTAACCGATTAAGAAGCTTTCATGTTTGAGCGCTGTTAGAAGCGAGTTTGAAAGCTTTAGGGGATTAAAATTTGAAAACATAAGAATTTCTTGGCGTATTGCGAACAGTCTAAAAAAATATATTTATTGTGGACTTAAAGACAGATTTTTCTTATGGCACTTGCGCCACAAATATATTCTTATTAATGAAAAAATGTGTTGACAATATGGAGAATATTTATTATAATAGTCATTGTCGTGAGACTCGGAGAGATGGTCGAGTTGGTTTAAGGCACCGGTCTTGAAAACCGGCGTGCGTGGAAGCGCACCTAGGGTTCGAATCCCTATCTCTCCGCCATATTTAATAATATAATTAAAAAAATCATTGACAATTCAATGTATATTTATTATAATATTCATTGTCACAACTTGGAGAGATGGTCGAGTTGGTTTAAGGCACCGGTCTTGAAAACCGGCGTGCGTGGAAGCGCACCTAGGGTTCGAATCCCTATCTCTCCGCCATAATTTAATAATAAATTTTGAGGGCATGGAGAAATACTCAAGTGGCTGAAGAGGCGCCCCTGCTAAGGGCGTAGGTCGGGTAACTGGCGCCCGGGTTCAAATCCCGGTTTCTCCGCCAAAACATCTAACTAAAAGTTAGATGTTTTTTATTTTTTTGTTCCTTTACACATAAAGTTCTTTTAAAAACTTATAAGCTTACATAATTCAAGGTATTTTTAACCTTATTATACGTTGAACAATTTTTCTTAAAGAGGTATAATTAACTTAGAAAATGATAAACTTAAAAGATAATAAACAAATTTCTTAGTTTCAGGTGGAGTATTACAGTATATATCCATCAGATAAATATAATATAAGAAGGGGATAGTGTGTTAAAGGGTAAAAAGGTGATTTTAAAGTCAATGGAAAGAAAAGAAGTATCTAATATATACAATATATTATGTGATAAAGAAGTTAGGGAATTCGATGGTGCATATATTATATTGCCAAGCAAAGAGTACATATTAGAAAAATTCCATGAAATTACGTCAGGAAATACCAAATATTTAACAATAGTAAATGAAAAGGGACTTACTATAGGATACATAACCTATAAAGAATGTAAAGATGGCGTAAATGTATATTCTTTGGGCATAACAATAGGTAAAAATTTTTGGGGAAAAGGATATGGTCAAGATTCAATAAATACTTTGTTAAGCTATTTATTTCTAGATAAAGGAGCTACTAGAGTAGAGCTAGAAGTGGTAGACTTAAATTTAAAAGCTATAAATTGTTATAAAAAGTGTGGATTTAAAGAAGAGGGCCAGAAGCGAAATAGATATTTTGTTAAAGGTAAATACACTAATATAGTTATTATGGGTATATTAAAGGAAGAATTTGTATTATAAAGTTTTTAATTAAAATATTTGATTTTTTCTTCGTAATGTGATAATATTATAATGTTTCAAATTGCATATTTTGCGTCAGTAGCTCAGTTGGATAGAGTAGCTGGCTACGAACCAGTTGGCCGGGGGTTCGAATCCTCTCTGACGCACCATATAAAACCCTGTAATATCAATAGTTACAGGGTTTTATTATTTTTTTAAGTTGTCGTTACAATGCGTTTTGTCGTTAATTTGTCGTTAATTTATTTTTTTGAATATAAAAGGCCCTTCCAAAAGGAATGGCCTAAAGCTATTTACATATAATATTATTTAATTTATTAACCGCTTCTTTTTGCATATCTGGGAGTACATGAGAATAAGTATTTAATGTTAGGTTTACAGAGCTATGCCCTAGGCGTTCAGCTACTATCTTAGGGTTAATATTAGCCTTTAACATTAAGGTGGCGTGTGTGTGTCTTAAGTCGTGAAATCTTATATATGGGATAGTTAGCTCTTCACATATACCATATTCTTTCATAACCCTATTATAATTTCTTGATATATACTGTGGTTCATAAGGCAAACCAGTTTTCTTTTGACATACGACGAAATTCGTTTCTTGATAATATTCACCGTATTTTAATTTATTTTCTTTTTGTTCTTTATTTAATTGCTTCAGTTCTTTTATGGTATAATCTAATAAGATAATTTTACGTTTTGAACTTTCAGTTTTTAATGGGAGCAGCTCCAGGAAATCGTCAACCTTTTGGAGTTGCTTTTCTACGTATATGATACCTTCATCTAAATTAACTTTATCCCATGTAAGGCCAGCAATTTCTCCTAATCGCATCCCTGTAGTTGCTGCTAACATTACAGGAATATAACATGTCATATTCTTTAAGCGTTCTAATAACTTATTTAATTGAACTTCATCATATACATTTAATTCAGCTTTTGCCCTTTTAGGTTTATCAACTGCTATACAAGGGTTTATATTAACTATTTGCCATTTAATAGCCTGGTTAAAGGCTTTATTTAATAAATTATGAAAGTGCCTAACAGTGGTACTGGACACCTCTTTTAAGCTTTCAGTATAGAACTCCTGGACATGAATAGCTTTTATTTTAGATAGTTCCATTTTACCAAAGTAAGGTATCAAGTGCTTAGTGGCAATATATTTATAGGTATTAAATGTTTTATTAGTTAGTTGTGGTTTTATTGAGGTTAGAAATTTTTCCATGTAAATATCAAAAGTTGTTTTTTCAACTTTAAAATAAGTTCCCTTCTCAATTTCAGTTATTAACAAAGCGGCAGCATTTTCAGCTGCTTTTTTAGTTTTAAAGCCGCCCTTATAGATCCGTTCTCTTTTTCCGTTGGCATCTCTATCACCAGTATACATTGTAAATTCCCATTTATTATTACGTTTTCTGAATGTGGCCATGGTATCACCTCGCTTTGTGGGGTTCGTCATTATAACGATACCTTAATTATAAATTAAATGAATTAAAATCTATGTCTAAGTTATTAAATGTATTTACCTTAATCTTATGGGTGAAATTATACATTTCCGGAGAGCCATATTCCTTATTTTCATCAAGGTTATACACAAGTATTGTTTTATTTATAGGGTTTACTATCCAGTATTCACTAACACCATACTTTTCATATAAGTAAGCCTTTTTTATATAGTCGTTACTAGGGTTATAAGGTGATACTATTTCAATTATCATATTAGGTGCACCAGTGCAGCCTTTATCAGTTAATTTATTTTTATCACATATAACTGATATGTCTGGTTGCACAACATTCTTACAACTGTCTAAGGGTTCATTATTATTCTTTAGTAGTACATCAAATGGAGCCGTATATAATTCACATGGACCATTATTAGATTTTATATAGTGGTTTATAACATAAGATAGTTCATTAATTAGTTTTTGATGTATCCTTGAAGGTGCTGGAGCCATGTTGTAAATTTCCCCCTCTATAATTTCTATTGGTTCATTCTCCGGAAAGGTTTTGTAATCAGCATAGGTGTAAATTTTATTTTGAATAGTATTGTTAATCATTAATTTTACCTCCTATCGATTTATTTGTGGTTACTTTGAATTGTGGGGTAGTAACTACATTTTGTTAGATGTTGCGAAACTATTTGTTGTCTTTATTTTTTAATTTGTAGCAATAAAATTCAATAAATTCAATAGTTGCATTATATAAGTTTTCTAATTCTTGGTCATATTCTTCTTTAGATTTATACTTCTTTATATCTAATAAATATCTTTTATCAGATATAAATTGTGAAAAAGAATCTTTAAAAGTTTTATTAATTCCAACTTCTATTGTATTATCTATTTCTTTAAAACCTTTGCTTATATTGCCATCAATATCAATTAAATTGATTATAGATACACCAAGAGCCTCAGAAATTTTTTTTAATATCTCAGTACTGGGATTTTCTTTTTTCCCATATTCTAATTGTTGAATATATGATATTGAAATTCCAGAGTCATCAGATAATTGCTTTTGAGTAAGACCTTTTTTCTCTCTGATTTGTTTAATTGCTTTTCCTAGCATAACACACCTCCAGTATGTATTTATATTAATTATACCACAAATTTTTTAAAAAATACACAAAATAGTGTTGACATTATATAGTGTGTGGTATATATTAAATATAACGATTAAACACACTATAATAAGTGAGGAGGAAATATGGGCTTAAAATTAAAACTTAAAAGAATAGAAAAAGGCTTTAAACAAGGTGAGTTAGCTGAAAAAGTAGGTATTTCAAGATATTATTTATCAGCTTTAGAGAATGGCAGAGCTAAGAATCCAAGTATTCTAGTAATGAAAAAAATATCTGAAATACTTGAAACATCAGTGGAAGAATTATTCTTCAATGAATAGGACGCAAAAATTTTGGTGACACCGCAATGGCGAACGTAGGATAAGCTAACCCGTAAAATTGACGGGGCAGATCAAAAATGAGTAATTTGGAAAATCCCAAAATACTTAAAAAACAGTAGAATAATTATTTTTCTAAAAATTTTTAAATTACAGTTATATTTTTTAAAAATAATGTGTAATTAGGTATATCATTAACAATTTATTAGCTAAGTTCTAGCAGAAAATCATACTTCGCTAGTCCTAAGAAGATGTATAGGTTAAGCTCCAGGTAAAACCCACTGGAGGCTAAGGGGTTCAACATAATGTTGAAGGGGGGTGTTAGCAATGAAAACTAAGCAGTTATTGAAATATGCTGATATAAAGTCAGACGTGTTGGAAAGTTATAATGTTGGATCAACAGCAAGTATAACACTTAACGGAGTTATGTTTGATGAGGGGTTAATTTCCAAAATAGACTTTATAAAACATACTTTTAAAGATGGCACTGATAATTTATTTATAAAGCTTTACATGGGTCATATCAATGTAGCTACGGTAGTTACAACTGATGATTATGTAATAGAGCAAGATGATGATAAATATCCGTCATATTGGATAAGAGAAGCGGAAGAATATGATTATTGATTGAGGAGGGGAGAACAGGCATGCAAGTTAAAGCAAAATTAGATAATGTGTATACACCCAAGGAAGTTGCTCCAATGCTTAGATTACACATAAACAGTGTTTATGAATTAGTTGCAACAGGAGAATTGAGAGCTATAAGAGTAGGTAGAAAAATATTAATAAGTGAAACTGCTATAGGTGAATTTATAAATGGTGATAGTGGTTGTAATAAGTAGGTGGTGGCGTGCAAGGATGGATAAAACTTTACAGAGAATTACTTCAAAGCGACGTGTTCTATAATGAAAAGCTATTAAAAGTGTTTATTTGGTGTTTATGCAAAGCAAGTCATACTAATCATATGCAAATGGTAGGTAGACAATCTGTACCATTAGAACCTGGGCAATTTGTTACAGGTAGACTAAAAGCCGGAATAGAATTAAATATGCCACCATCTACTGCATGGGATTATTTAAAACTTTTAGAACGTAGTGGCACTATGAATATAAAGTCCAACAACAAATTTTCTATTGTAACCATTGAAAACTGGGGAAAATATCAAAATGATATTAAAAATCCGACAACAAATGAACAACAAATGGACAACAAGCCGACAACAAATGAACAACAAATGAACACAAACAAGAATGGTAAGAATGATAAGAATGTAAAGAAAAATATATATAGTGATATTTTTAATCTGTATTTAGAACAGGAAATAATTAAACATAAAGAATTAACTGACACTATGAAAAAAGCAATAGATAAAGCAACTAAGAAATTTTCTATAGATGAAATTAAATTAGCGATAACTAGATATGGGGTTATGTACAGAGATAAAGAAAATACCTATGCTAAAGACTATTGTAAATATAAATGGACATTACAGGAACTATTAACAAGAGAAAAGGGAATATCAGAGTTTTTAAATGAAGGGGGTAAATGGATTAGATACACAGATAAGCAGCAAGGCAATAATTTTGAAGATAAGAAAACACAAGAAGCATATGCAGCACTAGAGCACTTAAAAGGAGGGATAGAGTTTGATTAACTTAATAGACACCAGGGCAAATGAGGTTGAAATACTTAGCCTCATGCTTAAGGATAAAGATTCTAGAATTGAGGTAATCAATAAATTAAAGGCTGATTATTTTAGCACAGATTTATATAAAAGGTTATTCAAAACTATAGAAAATATGGAGCGTAATCAAGAAAATATTGATTTAACTCTAGTAATTCAAAAGATGGATATGTTGAGCTTGAGAAAAGATGGGGACATAGTAGAAGTATCAGAGATTTACAACAACTTTTCAACTCCTATCACATTAAATCAGCACATTGAAAAATTAATTGAAGGCTATAGATCCAATGAGTTTAAAAAGAAAATGTATAACCTTAGTTTAACAGATAAACCTCTAGATACTGATGGGGTTATAAATGAACTTAGTAAAATAATAGAAGATAGGCAAATAGAAGAATCAAGCACTATAACACTACAAGAATGGTTATTAAATGAAGTTAGTGAGCGTATAGAACTTGATAAGCCTAAGCCAATGGGTTTATTAACTGGATATAGGGATTTAGATAAAATATTAAAGGGAATAGTACCAGGCAGTTTAGTTACTTTACTGGCCAGAAGTGGTATTGGAAAGACTACTTTTTCAACAGAATTAACTAAAAAGATAGCTTGCAAAGGTGAAGCAGTGACGTATTTTTCTTTAGAAATGCCACCGGAACAAATGTATTTAAAAATGGTTTTATCCCAGGCTAAATTAAGAGTAGATGATTATATATCCATTACTAGAAATAGCGGAAAGATAGTTGAGAGCTTATCAATAGCAAGTAATAAGATATCCGCCTTAAATATTAATTTTTTACAAGAGAGAAACATTGATAAAATAATAAACTTAATAAATTACTATGTAAGAAAAAAGAATACTAAAGTGTTTTTTATAGACTACTTAAACATACTAGGCAGCAACATGAACACAAGCAATACAGATATTTTATATAACGAAATTACCGCAGAACTTAAGCAAGTGGCATTAAAGACAGGATCCATTATATTCTTAATAGCACAATCTAATAGAGCAGTGGATAAACAACAGGATAAAAGGCCTAATGTTAAGGATATAAAGGATTCATCTTCAATAGAACAAAACAGTGACTATATAATAGCACTTTATAGAAATTTGGATTTTAATAATCCTACTAAAAGACAGGAACTTAATGACCAGGGAAAGATAAATTATAGAAAGCCTAACGCAGATGTGAATCCGGAATGCTTTGAATTGATAGTTTTGAAAAATAGGCATACCGGAGAATGTGGAACGGTATATTTCAAGTATTTATCTAACTTAGGATATTTGGATTGGCCATATTAAAAAAGAGGAGGAGTTATATCATGTATTGGGATTATTTATATTCAATTTTAAAAATGACTAGAGAAGGCAAAGACACAATGCCTATACAAGATGAAAGGTACAGAAAAGCTATTGTAAATAGTATAAGTATAAAAGACATTGAAGAAATGGAAGCGAAAGAAATCAAAGAGGCAGTAATTAATTATCTTCAAGTAGTAGCTCCGGAATTTAAATAGAATTAAAGAGAGGTATATATGAAAGAGGATTTACAAGCCACAATCAAAAAAGTGGGAGATAAATATAAAACCGCCCCTAAGCAATTAAAAATAACTATAGGAGAAATACTGGCAGGTAAAATAAAACTCAAAATACAGGAGGAAAGCAATGGAAGAAATAATTAGATTAGAAGAAGAGGCATTGAAAAAGCTGCAGGAATTGATTAATAGGGAGGTAAATCATGAATAAAACAGTAAAAAAATTAATTAACAAGACTATCGAACTTGAATGTAATCATGTAGATGACAAGGGAATTGAATCTATTATAAAAAATACTGATTATGAAGAATGGAGCCAAAAGTATGATGTAACGAGAGAAAGATTGTTTGATATTGTACCAAAGGAACTTCATGAACAATTTGATGAAGTGCTAAATGAATTAGAAACGGCATCGAATGTTATGTTATCCATTGAAAAAGGTTATATGTTTAAGCAGGGAGTAATTAAGGGGTTAACTGACTTAAAGTATCTAAACGAGGACATAGGTATTGAGATTGGATTAATTTAAAGGAGCTGATTTAATTGACCATAAAAGAGCTAGTTGAAAGACAAAATGAATTAATAAAAGCAATAGATAAATTAGCAAGCAAAATAGGGGTGCATTTAAATGATAAAGATAAAAGCTATGTATTCAACGGAAGACGATAAGAATAAACTATTGCAAACTCTTAGAGAGAGTTTTAAGGTAATTAAGGTTAGTAAGGAATATATAAAAGAAGGCCCATGTAAAAGGATTTACATAAACCTTCAAGAAGAATAAAAAAATATCCATTCCAAAAGGAATAGACTAAAACCCGCAATTTTAGTTTAACCTTTGGAGATGGAGAAATCAAGGGGGATATTATGTCAGTACCAATATTTTTAGCTTATATGGATTATTGCAAGGAGAATAACACAGAGCCTAATACAAAAGATTTAAGGCTATGGAAAAAGCTTTATAACAATAGATAAAACTCTGTAGTACGAAATTCGTACATCTAAAAGTAATATTAGTGGTTACTATGTAAATTTATGTAGTAACCACATTATTTTAATTAAGGGTGTAACAAAACGGAACCCCCTTACTGCAAAAGGAAGTGAATAAATGTATTGTGTAATTCAAGAAATAGAAAATAAAAGGTTTAATGAATTTGGAGCATATAAGCAGTTAGAAGTCGATTGTATGTCATTCTGTATAGATGGTCAAGCTAGGACAAAATACTTATATAAATACACAGGAGAAAGGTTTAAAAGGCCTATAAGGAAAGCTTATAAGATAAGTATTCATAAAAGTTACAGGAAAGATGGTAAAGTTAAAAAGAAACAATGGGTTATTTGCACAATAGGTTATTATAATATTATTGATTATGGGACATGGATAGGGGATTATACTATAGGGTTAAATAACAAGCTCCAGGATATTGGGATTACAGAAGAAAAATTATGTGAGTTGGTTTATAAGAAGTTAGATCCTATAATTGAAAAAGTAAAAATTGAATTTCAAAAAACAGAAGAATATAAAACTCATAAGAAACACAGAGAAATTATTGATAAATACCTTAAGGCTAAGAATGAATTTGAAAGTCTGTACGGTAGTGATACCTATGACTATTGTTATGATATATTTGGTGTTTTAAGAAATGAGGAATATTTAAAAGATTTAAAAGCAACATATGAGGCACAAAAGACTTACAGGGATAATTATAGTAGTTACCACAGTAATGATTATAGTAACTATGATTTTAGCGGTTACTTTAAAACTAATACAAGTAATTACACAAAAGAAGAAAAGACATATTTAAAAACAATATATAAAGCTGCAGCTATGAAACTTCACCCAGATATTAAAAAAGATAATGGGGAAGGTATGAAATTTTTAAATAAATTAAAAGAAGAATGGGGAATATAAATTAATGTAGTTACCGCATAATAATATGAAGTAACTACATTAATATACAAGAGTTTTATGGTATAATAAATATAAAGATAAAAATAAATATTTTAGTACCCCACAAGCCCAAAATTGGAATGTGGAAGCCTATGAATATATGGCACGGGAAATTAACTGATTCTGAAATTCGGAATTGGTTATTCTCGTGCTTTTTATTTTGTTTAAAAGGAGGTACAACATGAATGCTAAAGCAAAAGAGCAGAGAAACGCCTACATGAGAGAGTGGCGTGCTAAAAATAAGGACAAGGTTAAAGCAGCACAGGAGCGGTATTGGGAAAAGAAATCTAAAAATAATAGGAAAGAGGGATAAAAGTGTTAAGAGATAAAATAAGAAAAATAATTGATGATGGAAATACAAGAATTTCAGAACTACAAAAGAAAATAGTAAAAATAAAAGAAAGTGCTATGTATTCAAATAATTACAAGCTACAGGCAAACGCAGATTATAGACAGGAATGTGTAAAAATAAGAAATGAAGTCCATGACAAAGTTATTAAATTGTTTGATGAAGAGATCCAAAAGGTAAATGAAGAAAATTATTATAAGGACAATAATAGTCTAGAAACTTCTAATTTACTAAAGATGATAGAGCTAACTAAAGATACTATGACAGAGCAGGAAATAACCTATTTATTGGAGATAAACAAAGAAAATAACATAATAAAAAGAGTATTAGCTGCAGTTGCTGATAGCAGAGGAATTTATATTGACAATATTAAGTATTTACCTAATTCTATAGAGCTGCAGGGATGGAAAGAAAAATTAAGTGGAGCAATATTACAATCGACAGATGAAGGTATTGAAGGCTTGAAAATAGAGTTGTTATTAAGAAATATGAATATTTAGTGTAGGGAGCTAAGGAGCATTAAGCTCCAAGGCTCTTATTTATTAAATGCTAACATTTGCTAACATGCTGAGAAATGTCAAGGTGTTAAGGTTTGTTAAGGTACAAAGGTGTTTATATTTCCGACATTTCAGAGGCACTAAAAAGGTATCCGGCCTTTCTGGCTACCCTAAAAAGTATATTATAAAGGAGTTCCTAAAGTGGAAATACCTATAAATATATAAGGTATTCGGCACTTTCGGCGGCCTTAAAAAGGGAATTTATCCGGAGATTCTGGACCCCCTAAGGGGATTTAATATAAAAACCCAACAAAACCTAACATACACGTGTATATATAGGTATTAACGAGAAATATTAAATAAACTATAACTAAAATATATAAAATAGATATGGGATTTTTCTCCCGCAACTAGATAAAACTAGATATTTTAATAAAGATATAGAATAAAATCATTGCTAAGAAATGTTAAGGTCAGAAAAAATAGAGCCTTACAAAACCTTACTTTATTTTTATATAGAAAAGTAAAATAGCATGTTAACTAATGTTAACGTAAATTATTTAATAAATTGCTAAAAGAATCCCTAGAATTACTTGTAAAAGAGGTGACAGAGCGTGACTAATGAAGAACTAGTATATTTATATCAAAAGGGTGATAAAAAGGCACTGGATAAGCTTATAGAGAGAAATAAGGGCATAGTGTATAAGTTAGCTAATAAGTTTTATGTAGAAAAAACTAATAGTATAGATAGAGAGGATCTAGAGCAAGAGGGGTTTATTGGTTTAATGGCTGCAGCTAAAAAATATAAAAAAGATATAGAAAATCCAGCTAAATTTACGACTTATGCAGTGTATTGGGTATATTCTAAAATAAGCAGATATGTTAATCAAAGGAGTACCAACGAAGAAACTAGCCTTAATATTCCTATAGGTGAAGATGGTGAGAATGAACTTTTAGATACTATAGAAGGCGTTGATTATGGCTTTGAAAATGTGGAAGAAAGGTTATATATTCAAAAGCTTCATGAAGAACTTGAGGAAGCGATGCTGAAATATAACACCCTACAAGAAAGGGAGATATTAAAGCTTCGCTATGGTTGGAATAATGTTAAACCTATGAAATTACGTGAAATAGGAGAAGTGTTTAATATATCACATGGATGTGTAAGGCGAGTAGAAGCTAAAGCTAGAAGAAAAATAAGAAACACTCCCTGGGGCCAAGAAATGCGACGGGAGATGTATATTAAAAAAGCATATGCTGCTAAATATAATATACAAAGTAATTTAGAATTTATGGAGTGGAAAAATAAATATATAACATAGTAGAGCATAGAGGATTAGCTTCTCTATGCTTATTTTTTAGCTTTTTTTGTTGAAATATACTACAACTAGCATATAAACGCTAATGGCACTTAAAAATAACTGTGGTGCTAAGCTTTTTCTAATAAGCGTATGTTTTTAATGGTGTTAAATTAAGGTACTGCAAAGGTTTGCACTAAAAATTAGCGTATACGCTTATTCTAGTTAACCTTTGAGAGTTAAAATGGCGTAGGTATATTTTAAAAAATAGCGATACAATAAGGTGCTAAGGGGAGTGAATCTTTTTTATTTAACATTTTTTACAAGTAAACCATATATATTTAGTAAGGAAGTATAAATTTTATTAAATAAGGGAATGAATCAAATGAATATAAAAGGTAAGTGAAATGTTAAATTAATGAAAATAAATTGAAGTTAAATATAAAAATGGTATAATAAAGGTATAAAGTATCACTAATTACGATATTTTACGTGATTATACCATTAATGAAGGGTGGTGTAATTATGGATAAAGTTATTTTTATGGGGGAAAGAGTTATGAATACAATGTTGGAACAAGTTAACTTAAATCCATATGAAAGACCTAGATATACTAAATATGAAATAAGTAATATGGTAAAAAGTAAAAGAAAAATAGAAAATTTAAGTACTACGGAATTTGCTATAAAATATGGAATAAGTGAAATAACTTTAACACAAATAGAAGAAGCTAGAAGAAGTTTTAATGTTAGCATTTATAAAGCATGTAGTAAAATATTAAATATGCCCATTATAGAACTATTAGCTTTTGATAAAGATAAAGAAATATGTTATAGAAAAGAAGATGTATGTTCTCAGCAGAAAGTAAAATCTACAATAGACTTAGCTAATACTATATTTAATGAAATGGTAATGCAACGAAAGATGAATGTTAGAGAGTAGGTGTAGAATTGGCTAAAATAAATATAAATAAACAACTTCAATTATATAGAGATTATGTATTACCAATTGCTACGACAGAAAGGAACAAAATTATTCCTAAGGATTCAATAGTAAAGGATACCTTTGGTTTGTTAGAGCAATTGGGTTTTTTTATTTTAAAGTTTCCGAGTTTTGATGATAATTTATCTGGATTTTATATTAATAAAAGTGGATTTAAATGTGTATATGTAAATTCAAAGCATACGTTAGGAAGACAATTTTTTTCAGCATGGCATGAATATTATCATGTTGTAACCGGAGAAGGCGGAGGAGTAAGTTTATTTGATCAGATGAAAGAAGATATTGTAGAATGTAAGGCAGAACTTTTTGCTGGATATATACTTATGCCTGAAAACTTAGTCTTTAATTATATAAAAAAAAATCAGTTAAATTTAAAGTATTTAAGTCATAACCAGATAATAAGAATGCAAAATTATTTTAAAGTTAGTTATACAGCAATGATAAAAAGGTTAACAATTTTATTTCCTGAATATAATAATTTAGGAGTATTATATGGATTAGGTAATAAGAACCGTCATGAAGAGCTATGTAAGAAAACAATTAAATTAGGTGGAGATATTACTTTAATTAAGCCAACAAATAATTTTTATGTATCACAACAATTTAAGACTGATGTATTAGAGAACTTAAAAATGGATAGGATAGATGAAGGAAGAGCAGAAGTATTATTAAATTTGAATAAGGATAATATAAGTGAGCTTAATAAATAAGGACGAAATTAAAAAATATCCTATATGTGATACAGATATTTGGGTGAAATTATGTTTGGCGGGCATTGAGAATAAAGTATTTAAAAAGTATGGTAAGTTAATAGTAGCCGATGTTGTGGCTCAAGAGATATCAGCATGGAACAATGAAAGCAGGTTTAATTATATATATACTAGATTTAAGCAAAAGAGTATGAGCGGTGATATTATAGTAATACATCATCAAAATATAGAGCCAGAAGAAGATAGAATGATATTAGAAATGCAGCTATATCAATATAAATTTAAGACAGGCTTTAAAAACATACCTAAGGAAAAACATAAGGGAGAATTTGTATCTGCTATTTATGCAGATTATTTTAATATTCCATTTCTTAAAAGTAATGATAGTACATTTAAGCCAGGAGAAAGAGGGAGAAAGGAGTTTCCAGATTTAAAGGTGAAAAATTGGTATGATACAACGAATGAATTAATATCTGAAGTTAGAGAAAAAATAAAATTAAGAGCAAAAGTGGAAACTCTTGAAAAAGTAATGGAAGAAGAAAACGAGATATATAAAAAACATGGATCATTATACTAAATATTTAGTATAAATACTTTTAAGTTTATATCCTTGTCGTTAATTTGTCGTTAAAAACTAAAAATTAACGACAAAAACAAGCAATTTAAAAATGAATATAAATGGTTAATGCCTTGAAATAACTGGGTTCGTGTAAAACTAATAAATTATAAATTAGTTAAGGAACTAACTACGAACCAGTTGGTCGGGAGTTCGAATCTTCTCTGACGCACCAAAAAACCTTGTAAGCATTAAGCTTACAAGGTTTTTTTATTTCCAATAGCTATTTGATATAGTTGGCAGATTCCATAGTGTTAATGGATGTACTTTTAACTTGATATGTATTAAAATAATTAGTTTTGTAATTTAAAGTTAATAATACCAATAGAAGTATTGGTAAAACCAATATGCTTTATGCAATATATAATTAAACAAATTAAATATTAAACCGATAATATATTTAATGGGAAATAAATTTAATACTGGAACTTATTTAATAATTATAGTATAAATTTTCATTTGTAACTATTAATTTAATATATATGGCAAATATTAGGGAGAATATTGAGAATAATTACAATATTGTGTTAAAATATATTAAATTGATACTATAAATATAATTAGTGTTTATTTTTTTATAAGAGGGGTGAGATAAGAAGAATGGGGAATAAATTAAAAGATATACTTTCAGGTAAGAAAAGTGTATTAAAGAAAAGTAAAACTTTAAAAGGGGAAAAGGTTAAAAAAAGAAAACTTCAGCATGAAGCAAATACTAAAGATAAAGCAAAACTTCAAAATGAATTAAATATTCAAAAGAAAGATAAACAAAAGAATAAAATAAAACAAGGTAAAATAAAAGGTTTAAAGAGTTTAAAAGGCAGAATCTCTATAAAAAAACAGATACCTATACTTATATCATTAATCGTCATTATATCAATTTTTATTACATATGGAGTGGTATATTATGAAGGTTCTAAAGTACTGCTAAAACAAAGTGAAAATGAAATGATGTCCATAAACAAAAGATGTATAGAGACAATAAATGTGATGCTAGAAAAAAATACAGTAGAAGTAGGAAGCTTAGCAAATTCACAAGAATTATTTAATATACTACAGCTAAAATTTCAAAAGAAGGATAATTATAAGGATTTAATAAAGAATGGTAATGAACAGTTTTTAAATTATAAAGATAAAAGGAGTTATATTGAGGATATATTTTTAGTAGGAGCAGATGGAAAAGTAATAGGTGCTAGTGAACAATCTTTAATAGGACAAGATTTATCTAAAGATGAATTTAACACTAATACTGTAGGTGGAAATAGTTCGGTAAGTGGTACTATTAAGTCAAATAAATCTGGAAAGCCTATAGTTATATTTACTTCGCCTATAATTGACCACAAAAATTATGATCAGGTTATAGGATATGTGGGCATGTCTGTGTATGCACAAAGTTTTTCAGAAAATCTAAAAAACATAAGTGTGGGAGAAACTAAAAATAGCTATGCTTATTTATTAGATGAAAAAGGTCTTATAATTTACCATCCAGACAGTAAAAAAATGGGTAAGAGTTCCGATGTAGATATATTTAATAACGTAGTAAGTGACATAAAAAAAGGTAAAAAGATAGAAGATGCTACAGAAAGATATAAATATAAAGGTTCTAAAAAAATAGGAGCATATAGTGTAGTACCAAAGACATCTTGGCTTTTAATATTAAGTTCAGAGCAAAATGAAATAAATAAGCCATTGTATACAATAACTAGAAACTTAAGTATTATATGTTTAATCATTATAGGCATATCTATTCTTATAGGTACGATGGCTTCTAAAAAAATTACAGATCCTATTAGTAAGATGACAAATGCCATTAATAAAATATCTAACTTAGATTTAACTGAAAGTGATGAGCACAATGAATTAGCAAATAGAAAAGATGAGGTTGGTTTAATAGTAAGGTCTGTATTCCAAATGAGAAAGATTTTAAGACAGGTTGTTGGTGAACTTATAAAAGCTAGCGATAGTATAAGTCAAAATGCTTATTTGGTAGATGAGTTAACAGAGAAATTAAAAGTTGAAGCTGAAAAAACTTCAAATCACACAGAGGAAATGTCTGCATCTATAGAAGAAATGGCGGCTACATTTGAGGAAATATCGGCGTCTTCAGGTAATATGGGTGAATCTGTCAAGGGTATTTCTGATAAGTCACAAGAAGGATTTAACAAAACTCAAGGTATAGTTGAATCATCACAGGAAATTGTACAAAGTTCTTATAAATCTATAGAGAATTCTAATGAAGTTTATAGCAAGGTTAAAGTGGAACTAGAAAGTGCTATAGAAAAATCTAAGGTTGTAAAACGTATAGAGGGTTTAGTAAATGGAATCATTGAAATAACAAATCAAACCAATTTATTAGCTTTAAATGCCAGTATAGAAGCAGCAAGAGCAGGGGAAGCTGGAAGAGGTTTTTCAGTGGTAGCAGATGAGGTTAGAAAGTTGGCTGAACAATCTGCAAAAATTGCTTCAGATATTCAGGAAATAGTAAAAGTTGTAATTTCATCAGTGGACAATCTAACACTTAGTTCTGATAAAATATTAAAATTTGTAGATGGAGAAATTAAAGTAGACTACGAAAAAATTATAGGCATGGGAAAACAATATAAAGAAGATGCAAATACCTTTGAAGTATTTATGAAACATTTTGCTAATGAAGCAGAAAGAATTAATACTACTATAAACAGTATAGTAAATGCTATAGAAGAGGTTAATGAAAATATCAATTCAGAAGCTCAAGATGTTGAAAATATATCTAATAGGGTTGCAGGTATTAGTCAGGAGCTATCAAATATAAAAGATAATTCTCTAAAGAATAAATACAGTGCAGAAAAACTTAAAGAAATTACAGCTAAGTTTAAAATATAAAAACTAAATATAGAAAATTAAATAAAAATATTAAAGAAAAAACTAAATATAAAATAAAGTATAAAACAAAAAATAATTATAAAAAGTGCAGGAACAAAATTACTCCTGCACTTTAATTTTGCAAATTGCAGTTCCTATGGGCTCACCTAGAATTACAGAGCACTCATAGCCTAGTTTAGTTTGGTTTAATATGTCATCATGAATTTTTACGGAATCATTTTGGAAGAATAAAATTACTGTAGAACCACCGAATTTAAAGAATCCTTTTTCTTCACCTTTTTTTACATTTTTGTTTGGGGTATAAGTTTGTATTATTGAGCCTACACAAGTGGCACCTACCTCTACATAAAGTACTTCTTTAAAGTTTTTAGAGCTTAAAATACTCCACTCTCTTTTATTTTGGCAGAATAACTTATTTATGTTTTTAAGAGCTATAGGATTTACAGAATAATAGTTTCCATGTATTTTTCGTGAGTCAGAACATTTACCATCATCTATGAAGTGAAATCTATGATAATCTGTGGGACAAAGTCTAAATATAAGACAACACCCATTTTGGTATTGCTTGGCTAGGTTTATATCACCTATAAGCTCAGCAAGTGAATAAGTAATACCCTTAACTTGGACTAAGCTATTTATATCTATATTTTCATAGGCTAAAATTTTACCATCACAAGGAGAAGTAAGAATATCTTTTTCCGAGGAAATAACTCTAGCCTCGGGAGTTAACTCTCTAATAAAAAATTCATTAAAATTGCTAAAACTATTTTTTTTACATTGGGACATATCAATATTAAAGTTTTTAATAAAAGAATTTATCTTACTTTTACTTAGAGAAGAATCACAGTAGCTTCCGTAAAGCCTTGAGAATATCTTCTTTTTTAATAATGCTTCTAAAAACTTCATACCAATAGGTGATGAATATGTCCAGTTTAAATACTTTTCGCCTGCTACCTTTTCAGTATTATAGCAGTTATTTTTTCTATCATAAAACTTGATTTTCATATTTATACCTCTCATTTAGTTTAAATGGCTTACTTTATTTAACATATTCCATAGTAATTTATTATATTTACTATAACTCTAGTTTAATTAGAATTTAGCATTCATTTAATATAATTAGTATTATAGCATACATAACTCTGGCTGAAACACAATTTATAATAATTAAATTTATTATAAGGGACTCTATATTATTGATTATATTGAATTGCTCAATGCTTAAAAGTGATAAGTAATTAATTGTGCCAAGTATAATTAGTAGCCTAAGCATAATTCGAGAGGAATATGCAGAAAATTTCGGGAAATTATAAAATAAAGATATTTTAGCCTTTTTTATGATAAGACTAAATAGTATAATATATCTTAGGCAAATTAAAGGTAAAGGCATATGGATAATTTAAATGGAGTGATATAAGTGAATAAAACTAAAAAGGCAATTTTTGAATCATCAGTAAAAGTGTTTTCTAAATATGGATATGAAAGGGCTACTATGGATGAAATTGCAGCTAATGCTAATGTAGCTAAGGGAACTTTATACTATCATTTTAAAAGCAAACAAGAGATATTTGAGTATATAATAACTAAAGGTATAAATATGATAAGAGAAGAGGTATCAGAAGTTGTTAATGCAGAGAAAACATATATATCTAGATTAAGAGAGTTATGCAGAGTACAACTAAGTATTATATATAAAAATGGTGATTTTTTTAAAGTGATAATGAGTCAGTTGTGGGGACAACATATAACAAATTTAAAATTAAGAGATGCTATAGGAAAGTATATAGAATTTATAGAGGAAAATTTGAGAGATGCTATGAAAAATGGTGAAGTAAGAAAGGGAGAGCCTAAATTTATGGCTTACACGTTTTTTGGAGTTTTATGTTCCGCAGCAGTTTATGAACTTATTAATAAGGATATAAAAGATGTAAATGAAGTAATAGATAATCTTATAACTTATACTATTGAAGGTATAGGAGTTAAGTAGAATATAGTGTTATAAAAGGGCGCGGCTAACTTTGTATTCTAATTTGTTAGAATATAAAGTTAGCCGCGTCTTAAATAAATTTAAGCAAATATAACTACATTTTGCCAGAGCGCATAATAGATATTAAAAGCCAAAAACCCATTATGGCTGCTATGAAAAAGCCGAATACCCCTATAATAGACATATCGTATATTTTAGGACCAGTATTTGAACTAAGAATAAAGGATGATCCTATTATCATTGAAGATATTACTAGGGCAAAGGTGATTCTATTAGCCATTTTATTTAATTCATTTATGGAGCTTTCTAAATTTTTTACTTCCAGCTTAACTTTAGCTCTTCCAGTTAACACACTATCTATAAGCTCAATGCTTTTAGAGGGCAATTTTTTAATACTTTTTAGAAATTTATAAGATCCTATAACTAATTCATCAAAATTTAGATCTTTTAAAAAGTTGAATTTATTATTAGATTTTACAAATGGAATAACTACATCAACTATTTTAATTTCCGGGGCAATTTCAGCTACTACACCCTCTATTATAACCATACCTCTTATTAATAAAGTTAAATCCTTTGGAAGTTGAATATTATTTCTTTTACAAGTATCAAATATTTCCTGAAGCAGAATAGATATTTTTATATTTTGTAAAGATGTATTTAAATAACTGGCAAAAATATAATCAATGTCTTCATAAAGTTTATTTCTATCTATAAACCCCTTCTTTATTCCTATAGAAAAAACTACAGATATCATTTTATTTATGTCATTGTAGGCTACAGCCAATATCATGTCATTCAAACTTTCCTTTAAAGAAGGTTGGATATGCCCCATTATTCCAAAGTCAATAAAACATATTTTCCCTTCTCTTATTATCAAATTACCAGGATGGGGATCGCCATGAAAAAATCCATCATTAAATACTTGGTTAAAGTAGCATAAGGCTAATTTTCTACCTATGTCATTTAAATTGTATCCCTTAGAGAGTAAAAGCTCACGGTTATTTATCTTAAAACCCTCTATTTTCTCCATAGTAAGAACTCTTTTGCCACACAATTCATCTACCACATAGGGAGCATATGCACATTTAACCTCTTCATTAAGTTCTCTAAACTTTTTTATATTCTCCCTTTCAAAATCAAAATCTAGTTCTATTTTTGTGGAATTTATTAATTCATCCACCGCTTCCTTTGGATCTATTAAAGCATCAGAAAACCTAGCTTTTGTTAGAGAAAAAATTTTAGAGAGTATAGAAAGGTCTAAATGCATTTTTTCATATATATCAGGTCTTTGAATTTTAACTATAACTTCTTCCCCAGTGGTTAATGTAGCTTCATGAACTTGAGCTATGGAAGCAGAAGCCAAAGGTTTTCTATTGAATTTTAAAAATATTTCATCTATGTTTTTATTAAATTCTTTATAAAAGACCCTATTTATATCAACAAAAGATTCTTCTAGTACGTTGTCCTGAAGTTTTGTAAGTTCTTCTACATAATTTGCAGGAAGAATATCAGGTCTTGTACTCAGAATTTGACCTATTTTTATAAATGTGGGTCCCAGTTCTTCAAAAGCGGTTCTTAAATTTATTGGAGCCTTAGCGGATTTATTTATTTTAGAATCTATTAAAAAACCAAAGCCATGCTTTGTTAATACTCTTATGATTTCTCTAAACCTGCGTACGGATTTTTTTACCATAATAATACCTCTGTTTTGAATAATTTTTTATCCTGTGAAAAACAATAAACTTTATAATAAATTAGTAAGTTCAGGAAAGTACATTATTTCAATATATATAAAAAGAAAAGCCCGTAAGATTTTAGGCTTAGGGCTTTAAAATGCACTATTGATTATTTGTTAAGGAATCTAATTTTTCTTGAAGTTTAGATATTTCCTGTTTTAAATTATCTACTTCATCCTTAGAAACAAAATTCATTTCTTTTAATAAACTAGCCATATCTTCTTTTGTTAATGGCTTATTTTCAATTTTTTCTTTTACAGTTTCCGTAGTAGTGCTAATATTTCTTTTTAATTCTTCAGATAATTCTTTACCCTCTTCTACAGTTAATTTACCCTTTTCAACTAAATCACTAACCATTTTAGAGGCTTTTTCATAAGTATATGCTGCGGAACCTATACCTGCAAGAAATATGTTTTTTATTTCATTTTTCATAATTATAACCTCCTCAAGTATATTATTTAAAACCCTATGAATATATTATACTTCAACAGATTTTAAAATAATATAGTATAAAAGTTAATTAACTATTAAATTGCCTTAAATAGCCTGGGAGTTTGTTTCTTTCCTAGTATATTCTACGTCAGGATTACTTTTTTTATACTCTAAAAATTCTTTTGTAACTTGAGGGAATGATAGATAAGACAATATGTCTTCTTCTCTAGTGGAAAGATCTTTTATTTCCTCTTTAGCTTTATCAAAAGCAGGTTCTAGAGTATCTGCAAATCTTCCTTCGATAGGTTTTTCATCTCCAAGAGCTTTTTTCATAACCTCAGGGTTTATTTTTCCTGGAGCCTTTCCATATTCACCTTTGCAATAAGCTTTCACTTCTTTTAGTATCATTTTATATCTTTCACCAGTTAACACGTTAACTGTAGCTTGTGTACCTACCATTTGGCTCATAGGAGTTACAAGTGGTGGATAACCTAAATCCTTTCTAACTGTTGGAACCTCCGCTAAAACAGCATCCAGCTTATCAAGGGAATTTTGAGCTTTTAATTGAGAAATCATATTTGAAAGCATTCCACCAGGAATTTGATTAACTAATCCTTCTGGTCTTGGAGTTAACACTTTAGGATCCAGTGTGCCTTTATTTATAAATTCTTCTCTTACAGGTTTGAAGAAATTATTTATCTTAGTCAATTTATCATTATCTAAAGCAGTTTCAAAGCCAGCAGATTGTAAAGCATAGTGTAGTGACTCTGTAGGTGGCTGAGCTGTTCCTCCAGCTAATGATGATATAGCACAGTCTATGCCATCTACTCCAGCCTCAGCAGCCTTATAATAAGCCATTTCAGCAATACCATTAGTGCAATGAGAGTGTAGGAATACTGGTATTTTAACAGTTTCCTTAATGCTCTTAACTAAATCATAAGCTATGTTAGGCATTATAAGTCCTGCCATATCTTTTATACAAATAGAGTCAGCACCCATATTTTCAAGGCTCTTAGCTAGATTTGTGTAATTTTCTATGTCATGAATAGGGCTTACAGTGTAAACTATAGTACCCTGTGCATGTGCTCCTTGTTTTTTAGTTTCATCCATGGCAACTGCTATGTTTCTATAATCATTAAGTGCATCGAAAATTCTTATAATATCCATGCCATTATAAACAGCTATTTTTATAAATCTTCTAACTACATCATCAGGATAGTGTTTGTATCCTAATATATTTTGCCCTCTTAAAAGCATTTGAAGAGGAGTTTTTGTTGCTACTGATTTTATCTTTTTTAGTCTTTCCCAAGGATCTTCTTTTAAATATCTTAAACAGGAATCAAAAGTTGCTCCACCCCAGCACTCTAATGAATAATATCCTGCATCATCTAGATCTCTTAAAATAGGTGCAAATTGATCAAATGACATTCTTGTAGCTATCAAAGACTGGTTTGCATCCCTTAAGACAGTTTCTGTTATGTTTATCCTTTTCAATTATAATCACCCCTAACCAAAAATTAACCTAATTTTATTTTAGCATAAAAAAGGTAAAAAATCATTCATGCTATGCAATAAAAAAATTATTTTTCAGAAAGATTTGCAAATTGTCATTCTAAGAAAATGCTTTTCAAAATAAAGGATATTTAAACGTTTACTTTATTAATGTGCAAATTTTTTGTAAAAAAACATAAATTCTAATTGAACATTTACATATAAATTAATATAATGATAAGGAAAACATAAGGCTTTTAAATATTGAAATAGGAGGATAGAAAGTTAAAGCGCCAGAACTTAAGTTTAAAGGAAACTCGGACTAACGTCCGAGTAAGTTCCACTAACCAAATTAAAATTTGGAGTGTCACTTAAGTTGACGAGGACAGGGAGTATCGAGATTTCGGCGGATGCCCTGCGGTACACACTACCGAGAGCTATTTATAGAACTAGAAAGTGATTTCTAGCACAAGATAAATGGCAGTGTAAAGGCCTTATTCTATTTTTAAAAATATAAATGGAATAAGAAAGGCGGAATTTAATAATGTGTGGAATAGTAGGATATTTAGGTAAAAAACAAGCAACTACTGTATTAGTGGATGGATTAAGTAAATTGGAGTACAGAGGATATGACTCTGCAGGGGTTGCAGTAATAACTGAGGATGGAAATATAGATGTAACTAAGTGTAAAGGAAGACTTGCAAATTTAGAAGGGAAATTAGAAGCAACTCCAGTACATGGAAATATAGGTATAGGACATACAAGATGGGCAACTCATGGAGAGCCATCTGATATAAATTCACACCCACACTGTAATGAAAAGGAAACTATAAGCGTTGTTCACAACGGTATAATAGAAAACTACATTCAGTTAAGAGAATGGTTAATAAAAGAAGGATATACTTTTAAATCAGAAACAGATACAGAAGTTATACCAAACCTTATAGATTACTACTACAATGGAGATTTAGTAGAAGCTGTAATGAATGCTGTTAAAAAATTAGAAGGAAGCTATGCTTTAGGTGTAGTTACTTCTAATGAGCCAGGGAAACTAGTGGCAGTAAGAAAAGACAGCCCACTTATAGTAGGACTTGGAGATGGGGAATATTTTATAGCATCAGACATACCAGCAGTATTAAATTATACAAGAGATGTTTATCTTTTAAATGACAAAGAATTTGTAGTAATGAATGAAAACGGAATTGAATTATTAGATTTAGAAGGAAACAAGGTAGAAAAGGAAGTATATCATGTAACTTGGGATGCAAGTGCTGCTGAAAAAGGTGGATATGAACACTTCATGGCTAAAGAAATACATGAACAGCCAAAGGTTATAAAGGATACGATGACATCAAGAGTCATGAAAAATGAAAAAATAAGACTTGATGATATAAATATAACAAAAGAGCAAATAAAAAACATAGATAAAATATATATAGTAGCTTGTGGTACAGCTTATCATGCTGGATTAATAGGAAAAAGTGCTATAGAAAAATTAGCTAGAATACCAGTAGAGGTAGATGTAGCTTCAGAATTTAGATATAGAGATCCTATTATAAATGAAAGAACTTTAATGATAGTTGTAAGCCAATCAGGAGAAACAGCAGATACTCTTGCAGTTTTAAGAGAGGCTAAGAGACAAAATGCTAGGGTAATAGCCATTACAAATGTAGTAGGAAGCTCAATTTCAAGGGAAGCAGATGATGTTTTATACACATGGGCAGGACCAGAGATTGCTGTAGCATCTACTAAAGCATATGTAACACAGCTTATAGCAATATATATAATAGCTTTATTCTTCGCAGAAAATAAAGAAACCATGTCAAAAGAAGAAATAGAATGTATAAAAGAAGAAATGCTTCTTTTACCAGAGAAAGTAGAAAAACTTCTACAAAATGAAGATGATATTAAAGCTTTTGCAGAAGCAAATTATATGCACAAAGACATGTTCTTTATCGGAAGAGGTATTGATTATGCAGTGGCTATGGAAGGGTCCTTGAAGTTAAAAGAAATGTCTTACATTCATTCAGAGGCTTATGCAGCTGGCGAGCTTAAACATGGACCTATAGCTCTTATAGAAGACGGTACAATAGTCATAGCTCTAGCAACTCAAGAAAGCTTGTTTGAAAAGACTGTAAGTAATATAAAAGAAGTGAAAACAAGAGGTGCTAATGTTTTAGCCTTTGCTATGGAAGGTCATACTGAAATAGCAAAAACTGTAGATACAGTAAAATACATCCCAAGAACTATAGAACTTTTATCACCAGTGCTTTCAGTTATACCACTACAGCTTCTTTCATACTACACTGCTATAGCTAAGGGCTGCGATGTAGATAAACCAAGGAATTTGGCTAAGTCAGTAACGGTGGAATAGGAAAATTTTACAGAGAATAAAGTGTTGTACACCACTAAAAAACTCGTATCAATCATAAAAAACACGTGTTAATAATAAAAAAGTCATAATGAAAGTCAGGGAGAAAATAGGGAAGAAATCCTTATTGAACCCTGGCTTTTTGCGTTTTGCCAAGGGCAAAAGGGGAAAGGTTCAAGGATCATGGTTCAAGGGAACGTACTGGCGTAGCACTTTTAAAATAGGCTTTTGAATAGATTTTTATTTAGAATTTTATATAGAACACACCCGCCTTAACCCTCATAGAATAAGGCTTTAGAAGAAAATAGAAAAGAGAATAGAAGATTAAATAGAAGTAAAAATAGAACCCTTAATAGATATAGGATTTTATAAAAGGAAATAGAATAAGGACAATAGAAACTGAAATCCTTAGCCATTAATCCTTGAACCATGCTACTTGCGTAGCATGACTTTTTTATGAAAATGACATGAGTTTATTATGAAAAAATGAATATAAAATTGGAAGAATGATGGGAAAAATATAGCCGTTTTTAACACGACTTTACGGTAAATGGGTAAATGTGGAAAAGGTTCAAGGCTCATGGAAGCAAGGTTTGTATAGGATGGAGGGACCACACGAGTTTGTTATGAATTATCATCTTGCAGTATTCAAAAATGTTTATTATATAGAAGAGAGAGTTTTAATTAAACCAGTTAAAAGGTCTACTAATGTAATGATATATTTAGGATGTGTTAAAGAATACTGGTGATGATGTATTGTAAAATCTTTTCTTTCTTCTCTTGTAAAGTCTTTTTCAATTAATTTACTGCTTGCACTACCAAAGTAATTAATACTGTCAGTTAAATTTATGTAAACAAACAGCAGATCATATAAGACAGTATAAAGAACAAATTTCAAAGCAAAATAATTTAAGGGCTAGGAAAGATGCTGTAAGAGATTGTTTATCTGCTATGGAGTCTTTATTGAAAAAAGTTACAAATACTAATTCGGTTGCTAATGCTAATAATTATCTTATGCAAAACAAGGATGTTTGGGGAGATAAAATGGTTTTGACAGATGGACATAAGATGTGGAAACATATTCAAGACACATATCCAGATGTAAGGCATGGGGATGAAGGTATAACAGATATGAGTGAAGAAGAGGCTACTTATTATGCAGATAGAATATTGATATATGTTAATTACATAACATTAATGTCAAAAAAATTAGAGAACAAATAGAATATAAATCCTTTTTTAGTCATGGAATATTAATTTTTATTAACTCCATGACTTTTATATTTATATAATAAGGTGTGATAAAAATGTAAAGCAGAGAGGAACTGGTAAATATTTATAGAATAAATATAAGGTCATAAATAAAAAATGAGGGGGCAATATTTTGTGTTTAGCAGAAAATAAATGGGGATATGTTTTGTTAGATTTTATTAAAATTACTGAAAAAGAAATGTTAGTAAATGATTTATATAGACCAATTACGGGTTCATTAATATTAGTTAAATGTAATGATAAATATCTTGTTGCATTTAATAAGTGGAGAAATCAATGGGAGATACCTGCTGGTGGGTTAGAACAGGGGGAGACACCAAGAGAGTGTGTGGAAAGAGAATTATTAGAAGAAACAAATCAAAAGGTAGAAAACATAGAATTTAAAGGTATGTTTAAATTATATGACAAGCATAGAAATGTAATAAAATACCAAGCGATGTATAGTGCTTGTATTAATAAACTTGAAGAGTTTGTTGAGAATAATGAAATGGATAAGATTATGCTGTGGGATTTACAAACTCCTATTGGGGATTTTGATGAAGTAGATAAAAAAATGATTGAATTATGTTTATTAGATAACACTTTATAGTATGGTTAAAATTTTTGTTTTATGGGGGTATTATGGAAACGATTATTGGCTGTTCATTAATAATACATGATGATAACAAAAAAGTTCTAATTGCACAAAGAAGCAAAATTAAACATAAATTTCCTATGTTGTGGGAAACAGTGGGTGGAACTTTAGAAAATGAAGAAACTCCTGAAGAATGCATTAGAAGAGAAGTTAAGGAAGAACTAAATTGCGAAGTTAGTGAATTAAAACTGTTTAAAGTCTATGTTATAAATTCAGATAATCGCTATGTATTAATTGTATACGTAGGTAAAATAATTGGAGAAGTAAAACCAAATATAGAGATAGAGAAAGTTGAATGGATAACTAGAAATGATATAAATAAATATGAGTTTATGGGGAATTGTAAAGAAAAGATTATAGATTTTTACAATGAAGTTCAATAAATATATTATCAATATGTTTATTGTTGCTTTGATTTATTCAAAAACAAAAGGAAGGTGATTTTGATGACTAAAGTAGGTGTATTTGCCGCTATTTTTGATGATAAAAATAAAATATTACTTGTTAAAATAACTTACGGTTCTGGTAATTGGACTTTCCCAGGAGGACATCTTGAAGAAAATGAGTCGCCAATTGATGGAGTCAAAAGGGAGGTATTAGAGGAAACAGGTTATGTTGTTGATGCAGAACATTTAATATCTGTGTATTCAGCACCAATCAAGAATGATTTAGTGCTTTTATTTAAGTGCAAGATTGTTGGGCAAACGGGTGTGCATGATAATGAAGTAGAACAAGTTGAATTTTTTGAGAAAGATAAATTACCTGCACAAATACATCCATGGAATATTAAAAGAATTGATGATGCCTATGAAAACAAGGTAAGCAATATTTGGGTTTTTAAATAGTAATACAAAATTAAAGGAAGTAGTGGTGGTTTTAATGGATAATGGGAAAATTGAATTTGCTGCAAAGGCACTTATATTAAATGACGGAAAATATTTAGCATTACATAAGAGTATAGCGAAACATAATCTTTATGAATTGCCAGGCGGTAGAATGGAGTTTGGAGAAACAGCCGAAGAAACGTTGATAAGGGAAGTAAAGGAAGAAACTAATTTAATTGTTGAGCCAATAAAATTGTTAGACACATGGAATTTTGTTACAAAGGATTATCAGGTAACTGGAATTGTATATTTATGTAAAATAAAAGAGGGAAGTTTAACATTATCAGATGAACATGATAAATATGAATGGTTGGAATTCAATAAGCAAAGTATTTGTATGATGCATGATGTTTATAAAGAAAGAATGGTAAGTTGGAACATGAAAGATATAGAGGGTGGTAAAAAATAAAATGATAGATAAAATTGAAAAATTAATTACTAACTTTAATTCTGCAAAATAAAAAGCTCAATTGGTAATAATAGCAAAAAATAAATATGGCACACTGATGCTTTACGTGATATATAAAAGTTACCACACAATTAAAAGCACGGGAGGTTATCAGTATGCCAAATAAAATTACTAATCATATTGTATCCATTGATGATAAAATTTACAACTACTTAAATGATGTAAACTATGGAATGAATAAACCACAAGTTCATCATCTAACCACCATTATAAATGGATTAATAAATTTATCTGGCACAAAATCTTTATATAAAATTTCAAAAAATATATTGACCGCTAAAAGTAGCAGCTCTATATATAGATTTTTAAGTCGCTCAAAATGGGACGATAGTCTCATCGATAGAAACCGAATTAATTATTTAAAGCTACATTTTGATAAGCTTGTAAAACCTAAATCCGTAGGATTTTTAGTTATAGATGATACTGTAAATCCTAAAGTACAAGCAAAGAAAATGCAGGGGTTAAGCTATAATCACTCCCATACGGAAGGTAAGAATCTTTGGTCTCACTGTGTGGTTACTTCTAATTTTGTTGTAGGAGATATATCTATCCCCTTAAACTATAAACCTTACTTTAGTAAAGAAAATTGCTTGGAATATAACAAATCCTTCATGGGTAAATATAATATAGCTGTGGATTTTATAGCTTCTTTTGAAAAACCATTTAATCGTGATAAGATATATTGCCTCGTTGATAGTTGATATACTAGCCAAAAACTTGTAGATAGCAGTCTAATGCGAGGATTTCATCTAATTGGTGCTTGAAATACAATAGAAAGATATCTCTGTTGGGAATTGCAATGCAGCTTGAAGAATTTGTAAAATATATTAATCCCTCTACCTTAGATGTAGTTACCGTCAAAGGTAAAGAGTATAGAGTATATAAATACGAAGGTAAAATTTCAAAAGTTGAAAATTCATTAGTTTTAATCTGCTATGAAGCTGATGGTGAAAGCTTTAAATCCCCTGTGTACTTGATGTCAACGGACATAGACCTTGATGTTCAAACTATAATAGAATACTATCAAAATAGATGGTGTATTGAAACTAACTATAAATATCTTAAAAGTCATTTAGGCTTTGATAAATATAAGGTTCAAAGTATACTCTCTATCGAGAGATATTTCTTACTTGTATTTTTAGCAATCAACTTTTTAGAGTTGTATAGGTTATATCATCTTAATGAAGTACAAACGTTAGATGATACTATTGAAGTAATGCAAAGCCTATCGACTAAAGAATTAGTGTACCTCGTATATAAAAAAGCTAAAGACAATATTCCTATAAAGATAATACTAGGTGAGCTAAAGCTAGCTTCTTAAAAAATTAATTGCATTAATGTAGGATAAGTCTAAGCTAAGTTGTTGAATTAAAATTCATAAAGATGAATTTATAACTATAATTGGTAATTAGACTTTTGAAATTACAGAACATAAGTTAATAAATGAAAAGAGTAATATTAGCTTAGAATATATATCTATGTATAATTTAAGTTATAAAAATCTTGATTTAGCCCATATGTTTTTTAATTTTTCAGATGTAATTAAATAAGAATGTATTTATAACTTATCTTTATAATAAATAATGAAGCAATGATATTGTTTTGATATAAATTAGAATATATAATAATCAAACTTTTTTCAAAATTTAGTTCTTATGATTACACAAGAATAAGGCTGATAAGGTGCGTTTTGCTTAAACTTTATTACAAACCCACAAAAGTATTTTCCCTTACAAAAAAACTCATTCAAATAAAAAAAGTTGTTCAAAAAAAGGAGAGAAAAACAGGAATCAAGGTCTGTCTTTCTCTCCTTTTTAATGAGAAGAAATTGAGAAAAAATATTGAAGAAAGTTTGGATCAACTTGAAAAAAGATAGGGAGATACTTGAGCTAAATGAAAGATACACCAAGATATACAGAGAAAAATCATTGGAAAAAAGATTTAAATATATATCAGAAATAAGGAGTAAGAAACCTAAAACCCCAACTCCCAAAACACTTAAATCCTAGTAACTATTTTTGCATGACTTTATTTTGAATTTTTACTTTGAGAAAGGAATAAAAGGTGTAAGAAAAAAGAGTTTTTCAACGACTTTATTTGCAGAGAGAAAATTGGAGGGAGGAATATCAAGGGGTTAAGGGGGAGGGTTTTGAACAAGTTTATTTTTAGGGGACATATATGTATAGGGGAGCCTTATAAAAGAAATGGATGATAGATGCATACTTTCAAGGGTGAAATAGTAGAAAAGTTGTATATCTAGATTGGCATATATACATTTCTTAGTTAAGGATAAAGTTTATACAGAGGGAGACTTAAATAATGTGGAATATGAGAATAATGGCATCATAGAAAATATAAATATAGGCAGAAACACAGTGAAAAATGGAGAGATGTATTGGAAAATATGGGTAAAAGGTGTAAAATGTAATATGAGGATAAAAAGTTTTAAATTTTTAAAAAATGGAAAACTATACATTCTACTTATATATGATGTTGTAAGGAGCGTACTTGCTCCTAATAGATTCTTGTTAAACAGAATAGTTGAAATGGATAACTTAGAAAATTATTTCACCTATGATATTGAAGAGGAAAGAATAAATATCCATTTCACTTTCTTATATAGTAATAAACTTCGTGCTAGTGACAAGATTAATCAGTTATCCTGGATAATAAGCAATAGTGCGATTTTTACTATGTTTAGTAGAATAGGATATGAATTAAGAATAAATCAGGAAGTCAAATTTGATTTCCTGTTTAAAGATTTAAATTTAAAGGCAAATGTTAATTAAATTGAGGATATAGACCATAAATCCATAATGTTATTTATTAATATGATTTATTAAAATTGGAGAACTAGAAATATAGATATAAATTAATATGTATTACGATGTGTTAACATCGGAATGGAGGAAAAATGAATTCAAAACATTTAAAATATAGTTTTTTTAGTAATTTACGATATATATTTATTAATGTATGGAAATATGATAAACTTTTATTCATATTTTTTACTATTAATTCAATGTTAAATGCATTATATCCACTTGTCATTGCTTTTTTCCCAAAGTTAATTATAGATGAACTGTTGACAAATAGAAGGATAAAGTACTTAATATCCATACTGATACTATTTTTAATTACAACTGCTATTACTGAATTTTTTACCTCTTTATTACAAAGTAAATGTACATTAAAGATAATTATGATCAGAGCTAAATTTCTAAAAAGACATAGCATGAAATGTATGACAACGGACTTTGTAAACACTGAAGATAAAGAATTCTTAAACAATTCAAACAAAGCCCTTAAAGCAATTGAGAAATTTAATTATGGGCTTGAGGGAATGCTTCGTGAATTGTTTAGATTTGGAAGTATTCTTTTAGCCTTTGCAGGATACTCAGTTGTTATACTTACCTTTAATCCATGGGTTTTAATATATTTAGTTATAAGTGTTGTTATTATGTATATTTTTAATTTAAGAGTAAAAAATTATGAATATAGTAAACGTGATGAAGTATCAAATCTTGATAGACATATAAACTATTTAAATAATACAATGTGCGATTTTTTATATGGTAAGGATATTAGAATATACAATATTTCAAAGTGGATAAGTAATAAATTTATAAAATTTACAGATGAAAAGATGACTATCAATAAATCAATTTACAATAAGTATTATAAGAGTAATCTTTTAAATGTGGTGTTTTCTTTTATACGAGAAGGAATTGTTTACTTTTATTTAATCTATTTAATGCTTAATAATAAAATCACCATAGGTAGCTTTGTTATGTATGTTTCAGTTATTGAAAGTTTTTCAGGATGGTTACTAAATGTTATTAGTAGCGCTACAAATTTACATAGTCAAAATATGTATATATGTGATTTGAGAGAATTTTTGGAGGAAAATAACTATAATAAGAAAAATCAAGAACATAATGAATATGATTGTAACAATTTAACTGTCGATGAAGTAGAATTTAGAAATGTATCTTTTAAATATCCTAATAGTGAAAAATATGTGCTAAAAAATTTCTCCTTAAAGATAAATCGTGATGAGAAATTGGCTATTGTTGGTAGGAATGGAGCTGGTAAGACTACAATAATAAAATTATTGTGCAGATTATATTCTCCAACGGAAGGTGAAATTCTTATAAATGGAATAAATATTGAAAGATTTTCCACTGATGAATATAACAAGTTGTTGTCTGTAGTCTTCCAGGAAGTTAAGATATTTGCTTTTTCAGTTGCTGAAAATGTAGCCTTATGTAAAGAGAAAGATATTAACTTTGAAAGGGTATATAAAGTACTTAAGAAGGTAGGATTAAGCTCAAAGATTAAAGGATTAAGTAATGGAACAAGTACTAGTATGTTAAAGTTTTTAGATGAAGATGGAGTTGAATTTTCAGGGGGAGAAAATCAAAGACTAGCTATTTCAAGAGCTATATATAAAAATGGGGACATTGTTATATTAGATGAACCTACCTCAGCCTTAGATGCATTAGCAGAATATGAAATTTATAATAACTTTAATAATATAATGAACGGTAATATAGGAATTTATATCTCCCATAGGCTTTCAAGTACCAGGTTTTGCTCCAATATTATTTTACTTGAAGATGGACAAGTTGTAGAGAAGGGAACGCATAATGAGCTTCTTAATCTCAATGGGAAATATGCAGAACTTTTCAATATCCAAGCAAAATATTATAGATAAGTTTAGTTAGAGGAGAGTTAATTATGGAAGTTAAAAGTAGTATTAGCTTTAAAGAAAAGCTTAGAATAAGTATGAAGTTTATGAAAATAGTTCATTCACTATCTAATAAGTATATTTTGTTATCCTGCATATCAGCTGTATTAAAATCTATTCTAGTATTATTAAATGTAATAATTCCTAAATATCTTATAGATGAATTGTTAGGACAAAAGGAAATTAATGTTTTAACTTTTTATGTTTTAGCTTTGATATTGTCCAATCTTTTACTAAATGCTCTTAATGCATATTTAGAGAATAAAATTAAAATATTGAATGAAAAATTAATAAGAGATCTAGAATTGGATATGGCAAATCATATTATGAATATGAAGTTTGAAAATCTTGAAAGCACTAAGGTTTTGAATTTAAAGGAAGAGGTTTTAAACTCAATTAAAAATCAAAGAGTTATTAATAGAATGCTTAATAGTATATTCAATATTTTTCAAGCAGTAATTTCACTTCTTGGATTGACGGTGATTTTAATAACTTATAATTTTATAATTATTTTAGTAATATTATTAATTGTGTATTTAAATACTAAGTTATATAAAAGGGTACAGAAAAATGAGTATGAATTTCATAAGACCTTTGCACCTTTTAGGAGAAGGTTACAATATTATATGAATTTTTCAAGTGATTTTTCCATGGGAAAAGATATTAGAATTTATAACATGGTACCAATGGTTTCGGAAAAAATCGATAAGTACCATAAAGAATCTACAAAAAGCTTAAAGATACTTCATGATACCTTTGGTCTATTTACAGGATTATCTAATATAAATACCCAAATTGAAATGACATTAATTTATGCATATATAATATATAAGGTTTTAATTAATGCCATAACCATAGGAGATTTTACTATGTACACATCTGCTGCAAGTAAGTTTTCGGAATCAGTGACTAATATATTAAACTCAAGTGTTGAATTCTTTCAAATGTGTGAATATATTAATTCCTACCTAGAATTTAAAGAAATACCTTTAGTTAATGATCAGGGGAGGCTAGATGTTAAAGATAAAGATAATATTACAATTGAATTTAAAAATGTATTTTTTAAGTACCCTAATAATAATGACTATACTTTAAAGGATATTTCAGTAAAAATCTCAAATAAAGAAAAGCTATCTATCGTAGGTAAAAACGGAGCGGGTAAGACCACATTTATAAAGCTAATATGCAAGCTATATAAACCTCAAAGAGGACAAATCCTTTTAAATGGAGTTAATATTAACGATATTAACCATGATGAATATTTAAAACTAATATCTGTAATCTTTCAGGATTTTAAATTATTTTCTTTTAGTGTAAAAGAAAATATTGCCTTTGATGATGCAAATGTAGATTCTAAAGAAGTGGATGATAAAGTAACTGATACATTAAAAAAGTCAGGGGTATGGGATAAAATCAATTCTTTAAATAAAAAGGCTGACACATCTGTATATAAGTTGTTTGATAAGGAAGGAGTAGAATTTTCTGGTGGTGAAAGTCAAAAAATAGCCATTTCAAGAGCTTGTTATAAGGATTCTTCAATTATTATATTAGATGAACCTACTTCTGCACTGGATCCCTATTCGGAAATGGAAATTTTTACAAAGATTAATGAGCTTGTTAAAAATAAGTCTGCTATCTTTATATCTCATAGATTATCTTCCTGTAGATTTTGCGATAGAATAATTGTATTTGATGATGGTAAAATAATGGAAGATGGAACCCATGAAGAATTACTAAAGCAAAATGGAAGGTACTGTGAGATGTGGAATAAGCAATCTAATTATTATAAGGAGCAAGAAGCATAATATAAATAAACTATTTTTAAAGGAACTACAAGGCAAAAATGTATTAGATATTGGAGCGGGAAGTGGATATTATACAAAATATTGTATAGATGCTGGAGCAAATGTTACACTTGTTGATTATAGTCAAAAAATATTAGATTTATTACTAAATAAAATAGAAAGTAATAGGTTAAAAGTTCTTAGGGCAGACATATCACACAAGGTTCCAGACTCTAAGGATTATATAATATGTAGTTTTGTTTTACATTATATTAAAGATTTAAGCATTCCGTTGAAGGAATTCTATAGAATTTTAAAAAAGGGTGGTTTGCTACTTATTTCGGTACATCATCCATTTTATGATTTTAGAAAATTAAATAAGCCAGATTATTTTTATAGCAGGTTTGTTGAAGACATATGGAATATTAATAACGTATGTTCTGCAATTTCAAAAATCTAATTACCAATTTATAGTTATAAATTTATCTTTAGGAATTTTAATCCAACAACTAAGTTTAGACTTATCCTACATTTTATGATGGTGGTTAGATGATGAAATTGTGGTTTATTTATTCCATAGTTTACATCATTTAAGTAGTTGTAAATTCTATCATCAATGGATATAATATGATTAGTAATTTTATTTGGCATACTGATGACTTCCTGTGTTTTAATTGAGTAGTAACTTTTATATATCACGGAAAGCATCAGTGTGCCATATTTATTTTTTGGTAGTATTACCAATTGAGCTTTTTATTTTGCAGAATTAAAGTTATTTAATTAAAGTTTGAATTTTGCTATTTTAAAATGATATATGTTTTGAGATAGGTTTGTCTAGAAATTCTAAATTAAAATATACTAAACACACCTACACTAGCAGCGCCCATTATAATGCCTGCTAATAATACTCCAGCCATAACAGCTACAATACTAGTTTTAAAATCCATATCTAGAAAACTAGCAGCTAAAGTACCTGTCCAAGCTCCAGTTCCAGGAAGTGGCACTCCTACAAATAGCAATAGACCGATAAATAAGCCTTTATTACCTGCTGTTTCTTTTAATTTTTTTCCTGCTTTTTCACCCTTTGCTAGGCACCATGTAAAAAAATTACCAATAACGGGTTTATCGGCTCCCCATACAAGCACCTTTCTTGCAAATAGATATATAAAAGGCACTGGTAACATATTGCCAATAATTGCAATGATATAAGATTGAAGTAAGGGTAACTGATAAAGTTGAGAATATGGTATAGCTCCACGTAATTCCACGATTGGAACCATTGACATAAAAAATACTATTGCATATTTGGTCATTATCAAAACTCCACCTTTTCTTTAAGTATAATTAGATAATCAATTTTAAAAATAATATATCATAAATAGCAAATAATCACAAATTGTTAAATTTTAATATCAAGCATTTATATTTAGTTTTAGCTTTTTTTACAATATTTCATCATAATATTTTAAATTATTCCTTAATAAATTACAAGTTACCACAATCAATGTATTATTTTTTATACTATAGTTAAAAAATTCCCATAATATTGTGGAATTTTTTATAATTATTATTAGAGATAAATGATTTAAAATAGAATTATACAAATTTGATTGGAGGTTATAATTATGAAGGGGAAAATTCAAAAATTTTCTGGCGCAATGATGATACCGGTAATTTTATTCGTAATTGTTGGTTTTTATGTTGGAATTGCTAGTGCATTTACCAACTACATTTTAACTCCTAATACATTTCTTCATACGATATTTTCAATGTTTGAAGGCATAGGATTTATGGTAATGAGGTATTTACCTTTCTGGTTTGCAGTAGGCATTGCCTTTGGATTATCTAAAAAGGAAAAAGGTTGGGCAGCCTTTGGTGGACTTGTAATGTTCTTTGCATTTAACACTTGCATTAAAACGTTTGCAGGGGCAGAGGGTTGGAATGCTGGTACAACAACTGTAGACTATTTAACTAAAAGCTTAGGATATTCACTTCAAAAGGCACAAAATTTTAGTGCATTATGGACAAATATTGCTGGAATATTTACATTTGATATGGGTATATTTAGCGGAATTATAACAGGTATAACAACTTCATTTATACATAATAAGTGGTGTGAAAAGGAATTCAAAGGTGCATTTTCATTTTTTAGCGGCCCAAGATTTGTAATAATATTAATAACAGTATTTGCAATTCCATTATCAATTGTAACTTACTATGTATGGCCATTTATTGCATCAGGATTACAGGCCTTAACAAATCTTATAACAACTTCAGGAATTTTTGGTACATTCCTATTTGGTGCAATGGATAAAGCGCTTCTTCCATTTGGTATACATCACTTAATAGCATTCCCAATAGAGTATACACGTGTTGGTGGGGTAATGACTATTGATGGTGTTGTTTATGAGGGAGTTAGAAATATAATGAACGGTCAAGCTGCATCAGCAAGTGCAATTGGATATATTACTAGAAACTTTACAACAGGTAGAATATTATTCCAACTAGGAGGACTTCCAGGAGCAGCTTATGCAATATATAAAACAGCAAAGCCTGAAAACAAAAAGAAGGTTGCATCTTTAGTGCTTCCAGCGGCTTTAACATTAATCTTTGTTGGTATATCTGAGCCAATTGAATATACATTCTTGTTTATAAGTCCACTACTTTATTTCCTTGTTCATGCACCGTTAGCAGGAATTGCATATGCTTTAACTGAATTAACAAAGGTATCAATAAATGGACATGCATTGTTCTTTATGATTCCAAATTTATTCCAAATGCAAAAGGTACATGCTTGGTCATTGTTAATACTTGTTCCTGTATACTTTGCACTATACTATTTTATATTCAAAACATTAATATTGAAATTTAACATAAAGACACCAGGTCGTGGAGATGATGAGAACGAAATAAAACTTTACAAGAAGAGTGACTATAAAGAAAAAGTAGCTGAGAAAAAGGAAAATAAGGGAAAACTTTCTGAAAGAATAGTTGAGGCTCTTGGTGGAGCGGATAATATTGATGATGTTACAAACTGTGCAACAAGACTAAGAGTAATAGTTAAAGATGGATCACTTGTTGCAAGTAATGATGAGTGGACATCAAATCTTGAGGCTCATGGTGTAGTTAGAAATAAAACAAGCTTCCAGATTATTTATGGACCAAGAGTAATAACTGTTGCATCTCAAGTAAAGGATGTACTTGGTTTAAATTAAGATATACGGTTTATTAAAATTTAATTCAAATAATTTAGACTACATAAGAAGGTGTTAGTGGTATTACCGCTAACACCGTATTGTGTTTAAAAAAGGATTAGTATAAGGGGGTGGATTATATGGTAGAAAAAAACAATAATTATGAAGTGAATAGGGATTATGGAAGTTCCTTTGACAAGAACTTTATAGAAAAGCTCTACAGCTATAGGAATCAAATGAAGAGTGATCTTGCCTCATTGATTAGTATTAATTCTGTTAGAGATCTTCATACTAGTTATAAAGGGGCTCCATTTGGTAAGGGAATTAGAAAATGTTTTGATAAAGTGATGGAACTTGCTGTTAGGGAAGGCTTTAAAGTTGAAGATTTTGATGGATATGCAATGCATATTGAATATGGTGATGGAGAAGAGACACTTGGAATATTAGGGCATCTAGATACGGTTGATGCAAAGCATATTGAAGGATGGAATACAAATCCTTTTGAACTGGTAGAAAAAGATGAATTTTGGTATGGTAGAGGAGTAAATGACGATAAGGGACCAGTTCTAGGATGTTTTTATATTTTAAAGGTTTTAAAAGAGCTTAATTATAAACCAAATAAAAAAATAAGATTAATATTGGGTGGAGCAGAGGAAACTACTTGGGAGTGTATGCAATATTATGCTAAACACAATAAAATGCCTGATATGGGATTCTCACCGGACTGCGATTTCCCTATTGTTAACTGTGAAAAGGGTATAATCAAGTGTCAATATGAAAAAGAATTAAAAGCACAGTTAGATGGAATTAATAATATTATAGAGATTAAGTCGGAATTAAACATTGATGCTGTGTGTTCAAATATTAAAATATATGTTGAGTCAAGAGATGTAGAGGGATTGATAAGTTGTCTTAAAAAGGCTTCTAGTATTACAAAAAAAGATAAACTTATAGAAATAGAGTATCAGGGGAAATTTGCCCTAAGCAGGAATCCCCATAAAGGCGAAAATGCTATTTTTAAATTTGTAGATGACTTTGTTAATGTAAAGGAATTAAATCTAGAGGGTAAGGTTATTATTGATATACTTAATAGATATTTTAATAATGATATATATGGCAAGAAACTAGGGCTATTCCATGAAGATGCAGAAACTGGAACAACAACAAGTAACCTAGCATATGTAGAATTTCTAAACAAAAAGCTTTTAATTGGATTTGATTTTAGATATCCTATGGGTATAGATAAAAAATATATATTAAACAGATTATCCTGTATTGCTGGAGAAATTGGAATGAGTTTTAATGTGCTTAAAGATTTAGATTTGTTATATGTTTCAGGGGATAGCCAGTTGATTGATAAGTTAAGTAAAAGCTATGAAAAAATAACGAATAAGAGGGCTCTTCTTTTTACAAAGGGGGCAGCAAGCTACGCAAGAACCATGAAGAACTGTGTAGGTTTTGGACCATCCTTTGAGGAGGATAAACCAAACTCCCATAAGGCAAATGAATGTATAAACATTAAGAATTTCTATAAAGCTCTCGAAATTTATTATGAAGCGATAAAGGGGTTAACCAAGTAATTAAACCTTAGAAAGGAGATTGACGCCAATGTTGCATACTAGAACCTTACAAATAGCAAAAATATTACTTCAATGTCAGGATAACATAACAATTGCTGATATTGCAGAAAGATTAAACGTTTCATACAAGACCATAAGGAATGATTTTGACGATGTTGATAAATTTCTTTCTGAAAGGAATCTTGAATTAAACAGAAAATCAGGAGTAGGAGTCTCGGTAATTGGTGATGAATCCTTAAAGCTTAAAGTAATAACAGAAATTAATGGGTTAAAGCTTCTAAATAATAATTATGGTTCTAAGGATAGACAACTTTATATAATTTATTTGCTTTTAAACAAGAGAAGGATAAAGATAAGCTCTTTAGAGTATCAGTTTTATATAAGTAGACCTTCTGTTTATAAAGACCTTGATGAGGTAAGAAAATGGTTTAATGAAAGAGAAATTGAGGTTTTAAGAAGTAGACAGAAGGGATATGTTATAGAAGGCGGAGAAAAAAGGATAAGAAAAGCTATTTTTGATTGGATACTATTAAAGGAAAGGCAAGAGGAAAGATTTTATATAGAGGAAAATGATTCACCTGGTAAATCTTTTGATTGTGAATTTACAAAACATTTATTTTCTAGAAGTAGTGATTTTTTTGAAGGTGTCAGTGAGCATAAGATAAGCCAAATTGTTTGTTTGATAGAACATGAATTTGGGGTTAAATTTGTACCACAAGATCTTAAACGATTAAGAATAAAGTTTTCAATAAATATTATGCGAATTAAAAAGGGGTATTATTGCACCATGAAGGAAAATACCCTTGATGATTTAAAAAATATGGATAATTACAAAATAATGTCAAAAATTGCAGAAGCAATAGAAAAGCTCTTTCAGATTACGCTTACAGAAGATGAGGCAGGATATCTCTTTGGAATAATAGTTGCATCTAAAACTCATAAGGAAAATAAAAAATGGAATATAGCAGATGACTTTTTAGAAATTAACAAAGAAATAACAGAAGAAATTACTAAACTTGTTTATGAGCATTACAACATAAGGGATAAGGAAAACTTCTACAATGGCATATTCCATCACTTAAAATCTGTTGCAAATAAGATTAATTATGGTTTAGATTTTTATAATCCATTAGAAGAGGAAGTTGAAAGGAATTTTCCAGAGATATTTAAGCTTGCCAGTAAAGTTGTGCCTATTATAAAAAAATTTTATGATTATGATATATCAAAAGGTGAAATTGCATATATAGCTCTTCATATAGCTGCAGCTATAGAGAGAAGCAAACTTCCATTAAGAACTTATGTGATTTACAATAACAGCTATGCTGAAGTTAAGTTAATAATGGAAATACTTAAAAATAATGTATCACAAATAAATATAATGGAGGTTTTTCCAATATCTCTAATTAATGATATGGATTTTCAAGAGGTTGATTTGATTATTACTAATAGTAATTTAAAACTAAATAAAGGCATTGAGACTATTGTACTTCCATCATTACCTGCAGAAGAGGATATACAAAATTTTGCTAATCTCATAAGAAGTACTTTTGAAAATATGAATTTGAAGATGATAAAAAAATACCACAACTAAAGGTAATTTTATTATAAATTACAGGTATTACATCATGCTAAAATTGAAATATAGGATAGATTATAGCTTTAATTATGAAAGGAGATATAATAAATGAAACATATTAAAATAGCAGCAGGACTTGCGCATGTTAATTATGGTAATATAGCAGGAGTTGTAAAGGAAGCAGTTGATGCAGGAGTTGATTATATACATTCCGATGCAGCTGATATGCATAACCTTAAAAACATGCAGTTAATGGGAGGTCACCAAATAATTGAAGGCATTAGACCAGTTACTGACAAACCTATAGAATGTCATATTTATACTGAAAGCTGTGACAGACTTTTTATAGAGAAACTTGCAGCTGTGAAGACAGATATGTTAATATTACCTGCAGAGAATTTTATAGGAGCACCTTTAGCATACATCATAAATTACTGTAGAGAGTTTGGAATAAAAGTAGGATTAACAGTAGGATGTTATACACCATTATCCTTTGTTGAAGAATCTATATACGATATAGATCGTCTACATATTGTTATGCATGGAGTTGATGAAACTGATGGTAAGGATAACTGGGGTTGGAGAATGTCTGCAATTGACCTTTTAAAAAGAGCAAGAAAAATGATAGACGAAAAGAATCCAAAATGTGAGCTTGCAGTTGATGGAGGATTACGATACAATAACATGGATCCTGTTGTAGAATGCAATCCTGATGTAATTATATTATCATCTGCAATATTTAAAGATCCAGATGGCATTACAGCAGGTGTTAAAAAATGTAGACAGGCTATCGACAGTGCTGCTGAAAAGTACAATATTGAATAAGTACATGAAAAGAAATAACAAGTCAAATATACTAGCATACTGACTTATTATTTATTTGAATGTGCCTAATTAGAAATATACAGTGATTTTATAATATAGGCCTGTTGTTGGATATTTTAAGCAACAGGCTATGTTTTTAGTAGTTAAATATACAATCCTAAGATATTAGAACATTTTGTTTTTTTATACATCCTAGGGGTAGACTAATTTGGTAGCGATGTTATTAAGTAAGAATAGAATAGATTTATTAGATTCTATAGATGCCTGAGAGAGTGAGGAGATATATATGAAATACAAATTATTTGTTACAGATATGGATGGAACACTTCTTAATTCAAGTAAGGAAATAACCAAAGAAAATAAAGCAGCAGTTAATAGGTTAATTGAAAATGGAATTGAGGTGGTACTTGCTTCTGGAAGGCATCCAGTTTTACTTAAGGGATATCCTAAAAAATTAGGCATTGATACACCTGTTATTGGCTGTAACGGTGGAATGATAAAGGATTTAATGTCAGAAGAAGTTCTTTATATGAGTGAAATGAATATGGATTCTGTTAAAAAAGCCATTGAAATCGCTAATAAGTTTAATGTGGATTTTTGGATTTATGAAAAGGAAAATATATTCTATAACAGGGAAAATGATAGGGTGCGTAAGCATCTTGAAAATAATAAAAATGCTTCTAGGGATGAATTTGTACCTATAAAGAAGTTTAATAGTATTTCAGATTTCACTGAAAACGCTGCAAAAATAACAAAGGTACTATTTATACTTATTGGACGTGAGGATATGAAAGAAAAATTATTTTATGAGCTTGAAAAAATTTCTGATATTGAGCTTTGTCAATCAGACAGAGTATTGATAGATGTAATGAACAAGGGCATAACAAAGGGCAGAGCAGTGAAGCTGTATGCTGAGAAAAAAGGAATTAAAAAAGAGGAGATTATTGCAATAGGAGATAATCATAATGATATTTCTATGATAGAATATGCAGGATTAGGAATTGCAATGGGAAATGCTGAAGAGGATGTAAAGAAGGTTTCAAAATATGTTACTGAGGATTGTGACAGCAATGGTCTTGCTGAAGCTGTGGACAAGATTCTCAAAGGACAACTATAAATGTATTTAATTTTTAAAAATAAGTACTATGCAGTTTATTAAATTTATTACGGGGTGAGCATTGTGTTTAAAAATTTATTTAAAAAGAATAAAGAGAAATATGAATTTGTTGCACCTATGAAGGGTAGATTATTAAGCATTACAGAGGTACCAGATCCAGCCTTTTCAGGTAAAATGATGGGAGATGGATTTGCCATTGACCCTGCTAACGGAAGTGTTGTTTCACCAGTTGATGGAAAAGTACAAATGATTTTTCCAACCAAGCATGCAATTGGAATAATAGCAGATAATGGATTGGAGATACTAATACATTTTGGTTTAGATACAGTGTCATTAAAGGGTGAGGGTTTTGAAGTACTTGTGGCTGAAAATCAGACTATAAAAAAAGGAGATCCAATACTTAGTATAGATATTGATAGTGTAAAAGATAAGGTCCCTTCAATAGTTTGTCCTGTGGTTATAACAAATTTAAATGGAAAAGAAATTGAATTGACCCAAAAAGGAAATGTTGAAATGGGTGATATAATCACTCTAGAAGTCAATAATTAAGCATAAGTGCCGTGCAGTGGAGAAAGGAGAAAAACTCTGTTAATCCATTGCACGGCATTTTAAATATTAATTATTAAAATGATTCTTTAATTATATTTTGTAGGTCTTCTTTTGAACCAAAAGGTAAATATCCAAGAACAGGACAATTTAAAATTGTGTTTAATTGTTCATCTGTCACTTTAAAATCTCTTAGTGTAACATGAAGATTAATAGTTTCAAGAAATTTAATCATTTCATCGTAAAGTTTTTCAGCAGCTGTTTCGTCAGATGATTCCTTTAGACTTGGGCTGAATATACGGGCAACCTTTGCAAACTTTTCTATATTATTTTTCCATTGTTGTTTTATAAATGCAGGGAATACAATTGCCAAGGTTTCTCCGTGTGGTATATGTGCTACCCCTCCTATTATCTCTCCAAGTGGATGAGGTGCTGCTGCTCCTGAATTAGCAAGACTTGTACCAGCTAATGTATCTGCCATTGCAAGGTTACTTCTATATTCCATGTTTTTACCCTCTAACAGAACTTTTGGAAGGTTATTACAAACAAGCTCCATGGCTTCAAGAGCTATTATTTCTGTAAATCTTGAGGCTCTAGGGTTTATATAGCTTTCAAAGGCATGGCTAAAAGCATCAAAACCAGTTGAAGCTGTAATTCTTGAAGGGAGTGTTACCATAAGCTCTGGGTCTATTATACACTCTTTAGTAAAGTTATCTGGGTGAAATACTGTATTTTTTGCATCACCTTGAGATATAACTGCGGCTTGAGTTACTTGACTTCCTGTACCTGATGTTGTTGAAACAGCTACTATTGGTAGTCCTTTAGGTGATAGAGGAGCATAGTGTTCAAAAGGACTTGTATAAGTTTTAAATACATACTTCCAATCTATGGTTTCAAGGCCATTTGTTAAAGCAATCATTTTTGCAGTGTCTATAGAAGAACCGCCACCAACAGCTACAACAACTTCAACATTATTTTCATTTGCAAGTTTAAATCCCTTTTCTATAACCTCAACTGAAGGGTTTGGAACTACTTCATCAAAATGTGTTACTTCTATATCAGATTTTGACAATATATCAATTACTCTATTGAAAAGTCCGTCTAGAGGTGGTTCCATTGGCGTTGTAACTAGAAGACACCTGTTACCGTATTTTTTTACTGTGGAGCCAAGTTCATTAATTCTTCCTTCTCCAAAGTGAATTTTGCTTGGTTGATAAAAATTAAAATTCATACTGAATTACCTCCATTGCATTATATACTTTATCTTATAAATCTATAATACATTAATTTTAATGGGGTATATAAAATAAAAATTTACACATATATGTGGTAAAAAATAAAAGGAGTTCTTTATTAATTACCGTTTTAATAAGGAAATAAAACTATAAGAAAAGCATATGTAAGGCGTTAATATATATTTAGGGACATATTGTATATTTTGAAAATATTCTAGGAGGTGATATGAATGAAATTTTTAATTGATTCAGCAAATATAAGTAATATAGATAAGGCAATTAAAATGGGAGTAGCTGGGGTTACAGCAAATCCTTCTATGTATGCTAAAGAAAAGGTCAATTTTTACTCTTTTATACAGCATATAAGAAAATGTACTGCTGGAATTGTAACTGCTGAGGTTATGGAAGACAGTATAGATAAAATGCTTAAGGATGCAGAAAAAATAATTGGAATATCTAAGGATATAGTTATCAAAGTTAATTTTTCTCCAAGGGGATTAGAATTTGTTAAAAAGCTTAATAAAATGGGCATAAAAACTGCTATGACACTTGTATTTTCAGTAAGCCAGGCAATGTTAGCAATTGAAGCAGGAGTTGACTATATATTCTTTTTTATTGGTAGAAATGAGAATATAGGAGTAAATGGATTAGAAACTCTTAAATGTATTTGCAGCATAACAAAGGAAAATGAATATAAGACTAAAATTGTAGCAGCAAGCATTAAAAATCCTTATCATGTAGAAGAAGCTGCTAAGTTTGGGGCTGATTATGCAGCAATTCCATATGACATGCTAAATAAGGTATGTTATAACAGCTTAACTGAAGAGGGAGCAGCAGACTTTACTAAAGCTTGGGAAAAGCTAGAAGTGTAAGGAAGTTCTATAATTTTGTAAGCATAAGAAGTTATATATTTGAATATTACTATGTTACCATTGCACAAAACGCTTAAAATAAAAACCCATAAGAAATTATATGTAAAGACGGAGCTGTGGCACTAAAAATAAATACTACAATATATTGTACTAGATTTAAATTTTTAAGACAGTATATTGTATGTAAATTATTTAATGCGGCAGCCCCGTTTTTATACGTTTATGGTTTACAGTTTATATATTTATAAGTTTAATTTAAGTTTATTAAATCTAATTAAAAATATCTGGATTTTTTCAAATATTTTATCTGAGCCAGTTTCAAGCTTAGATTCAATATTAATTGGAAGTACAGGATCATGAAGGGACATTCTTATAAGGCACCATCCGGATTCATCACTGTTGCTGCAATTTACACGAACTCCCTCATAACTGTTTGGGGCAATACTCCAGCCTGGGGTATTAGATACAAACTCTTTAAAGGCATCAAGCACTTTTGTACCATATTCAACAAAATTATTTTCCTCTATTTTAATTCTTATTTCCTTTGAAGAGAGTGGTTCTTCTAGGGAGTTTATAAGACTGTGAAGAGATTTATTTTCTTTTATAAGTTTAGCCATAGTGATTAGAATTTTCACTATTAAATATGCCCCATCATCAAGAAAATAATTTTCCTTTAGTGCAGCATGACCACTTGTTTCAATTGCAAGATGAGATTCCTCACCGGTCTTATTTAATCTTATTGACTCATTTATAACATTCTTGTATCCTCTTTTGAATCTATGATGGATTCCGCCAATGGATTCAATATATAGAGATAACTCATCTGAGGTAACTGAGTCTGTAACTATTGTTGTTCCGGGATATTCTTTAAGTACTATGTTAGATATAAGTGCTATAAGCCTGTTCCTATTTATTATTTCTCCATTTGAATCAACAATGGCAGCTCTGTCCACGTCAGTATCGAATATTATACCAAGATCAGCTTTATTATGAAGAACACATTTTTTAATTGATAGCATTGCATCTCTATCCTCTGGGTTTGGGATATGGTTTGGAAATGTTCCATCTGGATTTAAAAATTGGCTTCCAGTTACATCAGCTCCAAGAGGTACAAGTACCTTTTCAACGAAGAAACCTCCTGAGCCATTTCCGGCATCAACCACAATCTTTGTATTAAGTAAAGGCTTCTCCTCTTCTGTTGCCAGTTTTATTTTTTCTACAAGTATTTTAGAGTAGGCATCCATAAGGTTAACTTTACCTATAAGTGTATCACAATTTATTATTTCCCTTGATGCATATTCTGAATCTGCATATTCCTCTGCAAGTGTCAGTATTTCTTTTACATCTTCTTTTTCAAGAGCGCCATTCTTTGTGAAAAATTTAAGTCCGTTTCTATTATATGGAAGATGTGAAGCGGTAATCATTATAGCACCATCAGCTTTGATTTCATCTATTATGGTACTCATGAACATAGCAGGTGTTGAAGCAAGTCCACAATCTAATATTGATGAGTTAGTTAAGCATATACCATCGATAATACCTTTTTTTAATGAATATGCAGACAATCTACTGTCGTTTCCAATAGCTATATTTAACAAAGTCTTACCTGTTTTCTCTTTAAGCCAAGTTACAAAGCTTAATCCTATTAGTGTTGTATGATAGGAGGTTAAATTAACCTTTTCTCCTTCCATTCCTTCAAGAGCGATGCCTCTTACATCGTTACCGTTTTGTAGTGATAAAAAATCGCCTTTCATCAAATCACCTCTTATAATTAAATATTTGGTATGACATTCTTAAATTATAATATTCATTTACGTGTGCAGTTATAATAATATTTCCCTATTGAAATGGTAACCTGTAACTATGGGGCTAAACTCAGTGTACTCAACGGGTTTAGGTTGTTAAAAAACTACCACAATATAAGGGTAATTTATATACAACGTACAGCCTTGTAAAGGATAGTGTTAGTTATTATAATAAAAACTATGAAAGATGCAGAAAAGGAGAATGACCATGGAAAATCATATATCAAAAGACAAATCAGAAATCCTTAAGGATTATTTTTTAATAACTATAGGAGGGTTTTTAATGGCCCTTTCAGTAAATATGTTTTTAAAAAGATATACATTGGCTCCAGGAGGAATAACAGGATTTTCAGTAGTAATGAATAAGCTTCTTGGAATTCCAATAGATTTTGTTTATTTTGGAGTAAGCATACCACTTCTTATTTTAGGAATAAAGGTTTTGGGTAAGTCATTTGGTATAAAGACATTATATGTTACTGTTATAAGTCCATTGTTTATTAGGATAATTCCAGAGATAAATTTATTTGATAATATAATTCTATCAGCAATATTAGGAGGAATTCTTGTAGGTGCGGGAATTGGAATTGCATTGATTAGAAACTGTACAACAGGTGGAACTGATTTAGCAGCGGCCTTATTAAATAAAATGATTCCAAAAATAAAGATACCTATTTTTTTATTTATGCTGGATGGACTTGTAGTAATAAGCTCAGGAGTTGTAAGTCATGATTTTAAAAATGCTATTTACTCAATGCTATCTCTATTAGTAATAATAAAGATTATTGATTTTATGTTAAAGAAGTTTTCAAGAAAGTAGTTTTTTGGCATTAACGCACTTTATGGTAGAGGTGCGTTTTTATTTTTTTGACTTTTGTTTTTAGGCTTAGGAGTGAGAAATTTTTCTGTTATTACTAATTTGTTAAAGATATTTCTTCTATTTACATTATTAAAAAAATACATTAATGTTATAATTATACTAATAATTATTTTAGGGGGAATTTCAATGAGTAGTGCATTTATGTGGCTAATAATATTATTGTTAAGTACAATACTATATGTATTGGTAAATAAGGGGAAAAAGCTTAAAATCATTTTTTTTACTGATTGTATAACTATATTTGCCTTATTAGCTTTATTTATCACCCTTTGGTTTAATTTAAATAATGTTAATGAACCTAGATTTGTGACATTTTGGTCATGTACTTTTCAAGTAAAAGTGCAAGAGATTCTGTAGTAAAGGTACTTCCTTCTATTTTATTTGAATGATATAAGAACTCATGTCTAAGTTTATAGTAAATTGAGTTTTTTACATCCTTGGCTACTTTTATATTCTTTATAAATTTATCCAATTTAATCCACTCCCTATATTTATTATATATATTATATATCACTACACATAATACTTCCAACATTATTCAATAGTTATTCTTTACCATATTGTCTTATTAATTCAATGAATATTATTTTAGCATTACACTAAAATGTTATGTCAGTTTAACTTAAATAATAAAGTTGTGATATATAAAAAATATGGTATAGTATAGATGAAAAAAAACAAAAAATAGCATATGACCATAAGTGGATAAATCATATTTATGTAATAACATTAGAATTGATACAAATAATATAAGGGGAGATGATTTATTATGAAACCAAAAGTAGCTTTTATATGTGTTCACAATTCTTGCAGGTCTCAAATGGCAGAGGCATTAGGAAAGTTATTTGCTTCTGATGTTTTTGAGTCTTATTCTGCAGGTACAGAAACAAAGCCACAAATTAATCAAGACGCTGTAAGAATAATAAAAAAACTATATGATAATAGATATGAATGAAACTCAATTTTCAAAATTACTTGCGGACATACCATCAGTGGATATTGCTATAAAGATGGGATGTAATGTTGTTTGTCCATTTTTGCCAGCAAAGCATACAGAGGATTGGGGATTAGAAGATCCAACAGGTAAGAGTGATGAAGAGTTCATTAAAACGGCAAAAATTATTGAAGAAAAAATTAAAGATTTAGCAAATAGAATTAAAAATGATGAAATAAATCAGTGGCTATAGCATTGTTTGGATTAAATAAAAATATTATTATTAAAAATCAATAAAGTATTGACAGAAAACTAACTTAGAAGTATTATAACTATATAAGTATTTCGTTATATAGTTATGTAATTATATATTTATATAAATGGAATTTACGATTCAAATCAGAATTAAGAATTCTATATGAGTAGGTCTAAAAATATTATAAGGAGCATGTTTTTATGCTAAAAAGGAGGTTTTTTTATGGGAATAATAGGTCAAATATTTAGTTTTCTTAACGCTCAACTTTTGAAAATGACTTGGCTTTATGAACTTGTAAGATTGCTTGTGGAAAAAGTATTTGGATTGTCCATAAAAGAAAGATTAGGTGGCAGTGTACACTTTTTCATATATGATACTATAAAGATTTTCATATTGCTTTCAGTTTTAATATTTATTATATCCTATATCCAAAGTTATTTCCCACCAGAAAGAACAAAGAAAATATTGGGTAATATCAAAGGGATTAAAGGAAATATATTTGGAGCACTTTTGGGAACCATAACTCCATTTTGTAGCTGTTCAAGTATACCTATATTTATAGGCTTTACATCAGCAGGGCTTCCACTTGGAATAACTTTTTCATTTTTAATATCTTCACCATTAGTTGATTTAGGCTCACTTATGATACTTATGTCATTCTTTGGAGCTAAAATAGCCATAGCATACGTAGTGGTGGGGCTTGTACTGGCAGTTGTAGGTGGAACAATTATCGATAAATTAGGTATGGAAAAGTATATAGAAGGTTATGTAAGAGAAATAGAAAACGTAGATGCAGAAATAGTTGAACTAAGCAGAATGGAAAGAATATCTTATGCTAAAGGGCAAGTTTCAGATATAATTCATAAAGTTTGGCTATATGTTTTTATTGGAGTAGGTATTGGGGCTGCAATTCACAACTGGATACCACAATCTGTAATAGAAAATGTAATTGGAAGTAAGAATCCATTTGCAGTAATACTTGCTACAGTTGTTGGAATTCCAATGTATGCGGATATATTTGGAACCATTCCAATAGCAGAAGCGTTATTTGCTAAAGGTGTAGGCATAGGAACTATATTGTCATTCATGATGGCGGTAACAGCACTTTCACTACCATCAATGGTTATGCTTAGCAAAGTTGTAAAGCGTAAATTATTGTATGTGTTTGTAACAATAGTAGCTATAGGAATAATACTAATAGGATATTCATTTAATTTATACTCATATATTTTTATGTAAATAAATTATAATAAAGGTGGAAAGAATATGATAATTAAGGTTTTAGGTTCAGGATGTTGTAATTGCAAAAATTTAGAAGAGAATACAAGAAAGGCAGTGGAACAGTTAGGAATTGAAGCAACTATTGAAAAAGTAAAAGATATTAAGGAAATAATGTCTTATGGAGTAATGAAAACTCCTGCTCTTGTAGTGGATGGAAAGGTAAAAATAATGGGAAGAGTTCCATCAGCAGAGGAGATAAAAAAATATTTATAATTACAAAAGGGCCTATAAGGGCCCTTTTGGTTAATATTTATTTGTAACAAAATCTATATTGAAATGACATAGTAAGTGTCCTATACTGAATACAAAATAGAAAACTTAGTTTTATGTTTGTTTTTAAGGAGTTTAAAGGAGGAAATAGATTTGAATTTTGATGATTTTACAATAAATGTGCTTAAAGCTATGGCACATCCAGTTAGATATAAAATAATAAAATTTCTTTATGAAGGACCTAAATGTGTTTGCAAATTAAATGAAGAGTTTGAGTTTAGTCAAGCAAATCTTTCACAACACCTTAGAATTTTAAAGGACGCGGGAATACTAAAAAGTGAAAAGGTTGGGTTGGAGACACATTATAGTTTGTATAATGAGGATATAAAGGATATATTACAAAGTGTGGAAAAATACGTTCAAAAACTTTTAGATAGTGTAAAGAAGTAATAAATGATTAATTGAACTTTTGTAATTATAAAATCACGTTTTGAAATTTAAAAATATATTTGTATTTCCTTTATTCATCTGAAGTAGAGGTTGAAAATTATATGCCAAAGTTTAGGGAGTAAATAATGAGTTGGTAAAGGATGGATGCTATGTCTAGTGTTAAAATTATACCTAAGAAGTTAAAAGGAACTATAGAAATTCCACCTTCTAAAAGTATAGCTCATAGAGTTATAATAGCTGCAGGGCTGGCAGAAGGTGAAAGCATTATAGAAAATATAGAGTATTCCAAAGACATACTGGCTACCATAGATGGAATGAAAAGTTTTGGAGTTAAAATAGAAGATATAAGTAATGAAGTTGAAATAGAAGATATAAATAGTAGTGGGAAAAGAACCTTAAGGATAAATGGAATTAAAAATATAAAAATACAAAAGGAAATTATAGACTGCATAGAGTCTGGTTCCACTCTTAGATTTTTAATCCCCATAGCTTTGCTTCAAGGGGAGAAAAAAATTACTTTTATTGGAGAAGGAAAACTCCCAGAAAGACCTTTAGATGAGTACTACAGCATTTTTAATAAGCAAAATATATTTTACAAAAATGTTCAGGGAAAGCTTCCCTTAAAGGTAAAAGGAAGTCTAAGACCTGGAGTGTTTTACGTTAAAGGAAATATAAGTTCTCAGTTTATTACAGGGTTAATGTTTGCACTTCCATTGTTAAAGGAAGATTCAAAAATAATCATAACATCTAAGCTAGAATCCAAGTCTTATGTAGACTTGACCATAGATGTGTTAAAAAAGTTTGGTGTAGAAATAGAGAATAATAGGTACAAAGAATTTTATATAAAGGGAAATCAGAAATATAAAAGAAGAGAATATAAAGTTGAAGGTGACTTTTCCCAAGCTGCCTTTTGGCTTATAGGCGGCTTAATTGGTGAGGGCATTAAATGCAAAAATTTAGATATAAATTCTCTTCAAGGAGATAAAGAAATATTGAATATTATAAGAAAAATAGGTGGGAATTTAAATATAAATGAAGGCTCTATAGAGGTAATCTCAAAATTAATTAGGAAAAGAACGAAAGAAGCTAATAATGAAACTTCAAATGGAGAATGTCTAAAAGACGAAGAATTAATTAAAGATGAAGAATTGATTATAGATGTTTCACAAATTCCAGATTTAGTTCCTATTCTTGCAGTAGCTAGCACCTTCAGATATGGAGTTACCAAAATTATAAATGCTCACAGGGTTAGAATAAAAGAATGTGACAGATTGCATGCTATAGCTTGTGAATTAAATAAAATTGGAGGAAACATTCAGGAGCTTCAGGATGGCTTAGTTATAAATGGAGGCAGTAAATTAAAAGGCGGAGAAGTTGAAAGCTGGGACGATCATAGAATAGCTATGGCTTTAGGCATAGCATCTATCCTGTGTCAGGAGCCTTTGGTAATAAAAAATAGTGAAGTTGTGCGAAAATCCTATCCAGGTTTCTGGGAGGATTTTAAAAAATTAGGTGGTGATGTACTTGAGTGGAGTATGGGGGAATAAAATAAAGTATTCTATATTTGGAGAATCCCATGGAGAGGGAATTGGCATGGTTATAGATGGATTGAAGTCGGGTATAGAACTGGATTTGGACTTTATAAAAGGTGAAATGGCAAGAAGAGCTCCAGGAAAAGATAATCTGTCTACCACAAGAAAAGAAGGAGATAATTTTAAAATATTAAGTGGATTTTTTAATGGGAAAACCACAGGCACTCCTTTATGTGTATTTATAGAAAATACCAATAAAAGAAGCAATGACTATGATAAAATCAAAGAAATTATAAGGCCTTCTCATGCTGATTATACAGGGAAAATGAGATATAATGGTTTTAATGATTACAGAGGTGGAGGACATTTTTCTGGAAGACTTACAGCACCGCTTATGTTTGCTGGAGCTATAGCAAAGCAAATTCTCAAAAGGAAAAATATAATAATAGGAAGTCATATAAAAAGTATAAAACATATTGAAGATGATTATTTTAATGATGATAATTTAAATGAATCAACCATAGAATCTCTTTTAAATCAACAATTTCCTTTAATAAATATAAATAAAAAAGAAATTATGGAAGAAGAAATATTAAAGGCTAGAGAAGAAAAAGATTCTGTAGGTGGAGTAATAGAATGTGCTATTTTAAATGTTAAGCCTGGAGTTGGAAGTCCCTTTTTTAACTCTGTAGAAAGTACTATTTCACAGCTTTTATTTTCAGTTCCAGGGGTAAAGGGAGTTGAATTTGGATTAGGCTTTGAAATTACTAAGCTAAATGGATCGGAGGCTAATGACGAACTTTATATAGAAGAAGATATTATTAAGACTTATAGCAATAACAATGGGGGTATACTTGGGGGTATAACAAACGGTATGCCAATTGTATTTAGAGTAGCAATAAAACCAACTCCGTCCATAGGTAGGCCTCAAAGGACGGTAGATATATCTAAAATGGAAAATACCATTTTACAGATAGAAGGAAGACATGACCCATGTATTGTTAAAAGGGCTGTGCCAGTGATAGAGGCGGTGTCTGCCATGGCTATACTTGAGTTGATAGAAGAGGGGTATAATTATGATTAAATTAGACATACCAGGATATAAGAAATTAGAAATTAAAAATATAGTATTTGATTTTAATGGAACCATAGCAGAAGATGGAGTTTTGGTAGAGGGAATAAAAGAAAGAATTTGCAAATTAAAAGATTTGGGACTAGATATATATGTATTGACTGCAGATACTAATGGTTCTGTAGCACAACAATGCAGAAATCTTCCAGTTAATATAGAGATTTTTGCAAAGGGAGATGCACTAGAGGAAAAAAGGAATATAGTGGAGAGACTTGGAAAGGATAACACCATAGCTGTAGGCAATGGGAGAAATGATGCTGATATGTTTAAAAGCAGCATATTATCTATTGCAATAATAGGTAGCGAGGGATGTTATTCAAAAACATTACTAGAGGCAGACATAGTTGTAAATAGTCCATTAGATGCAGCGGAGCTTTTATTAAAGCCTAATAGAGTTAAAGCTACGTTGAGAATATAAAGCAACATATAAAACTAGGAAAATGAAATACTATGATTAACCCACAATAAGGTACAATGTAATGGAATTATGAAATTTCTCCTCCATGACTTGCATAAGAGCTTGGAACAATAAATTTAAATAGTTCCTTCGCTTCTTATGCAACTCATTCCAGAGAAATTTCATAATTCAAGCAATGTAATACTTATTGTGGGATAATCATAGATTAACTTGAAAATATAGATTTACAGGTGAAAGAGTAGTCCTATGGGATTACTCTTTTTACTATGCGTTTTCTGTGCATTCATAAATTATTAAAAAATATTTGTTATAATTAGATGAAATTTGGTTAGAAATTAGTAAATCTATATGTTGAATTTTAAAGTTATAATAATTCCATAAAAAATATTAAATTAGAATGTACTACCATATATACTATAGATATTTTAAGGAGTGATAAAATGGCGTTGCAGATGTTTGAATTTATAGATGAAGTTGTAGAGATTTTAGATACATGGAGAGATGATTTAGAAAATGTAGCAAATTATATAGAAAAATACTTAGAACAGATGATAGTAGATGATAGTGATGGATATTTAAATATAAGTTCAAGGGTGAAATCTTCATCAAGTTTAAAAGAAAAGATACTTAGAAACAATTATTATAAAAAATATAGCCATCCGGAAGAATTATTTGATAATCTATCAGATTTAATAGGAGTTAGAATTGAATGCAGGTTTATAGAAGATGAAAATAAAATGTATAAGCTCATAAAGAAAAGCTTTAATATGGTTCATGCGGATGGACTTTATTACAATGTTTCAAATCCTAATATAAGATTAGATTTAAGAGGAAAGCAACCTCAAACACAAAAAAATGGCTGTGAAATATATAGAATAGATGGTATATATGAAATTGGAAATAAAAAGATTAACTTTGAGCTTCAAATAAAATCATTGGTAGATATATTTTGGGGTGAAATAGAACATAAAATTATATATAAAAATTATAATTATATGTTAGCAGATAAGTTTATGAAAGAAATTATGGATTCTATAAGAAAAAATCTTTCAATGATAGATAATCAGCTTCTTATACTATATAATCAGTTTAATAAAGCAAATTCTGTAGATGCTGCTGTTCGGAAACATCAAATGGAAATGATGCTTTCTAAAATAATTTATGATATTTTCTCATCTAAAATAAAAAATGATATTGGTTTTATAATGGATTTTAGAAAATCCTGCGATATAATAATGGAATATATATTTAGAACAAATAATGCTGAACATTTAGATGATTACAATAAAACATTACTAAAAACACTAAATAGGTTAAATGATATTAGCAAAGATGAAACAGAGTTTGATAGCAAAATTACTTTTGAGAGGGATATAGAATTTAGAGATGAATTTTCAAGTATACTAGGAGAGGCTATATTAAGTAATATAAATTCTGATTTTAACTGGAATTTATTTTTTAGAATGTTATTCCAAATTGAATTAGGAAACAATGCAGAAGATTTTGAGACCTTTATAAATTTCCTCAAAGATAGGTTTGGAAATAAGAAGATGTTTATGAAGTTATACAATTCTTTTAAAGAAGAAGAGGCTGATAATATAAGACAAAGAGTGATTATGGAAATAGCAAGTAGTTTTAAAGAAATAAATTCTATAGAATTTATATATGAAGAAAAAATAGAGAACGTAAATAAAATAACAACGTATATGGTAAAAGTAATATGTAAAAATATAAACTCCTATGAGCAATGGGAAAAAACAGAAGAAGTATTTATGAAACTTTTAAGATTGAAGATATTTGGTGAATTTGGTTATGAAATAGAAATAAAAGATATTTGGAGATTAATCGATAAATTTAAAGAATGCTGCAATAATATAAAAGCAAGTAAAGAACTTTTAAGTTATGTAAATGAATTGGAAAAGTCTAGTGAAATAAAAAAAGAAGAAGTTCTAAATGTTATTCAATCATTATAAAATGTATATTGTAAAGCTTAAATAAGAATTAATAAAATTTATAGTCAACAATAATAATTATTATTTTATAATTATTATTGTTGACATTTTTATTGTAAAGTAGTATATTAAAACTGTACTAAATAAGTATACATTAAAATTACTTAATAAGATTAATAAAATTAAAAACGAATCTAATGAGAAGGTAAATATAAATTATTGTATGACTAATAAAACTTTTAATTAAAACAATATTATACCAAAAAGGTTTAAATTATAAGGAGGGTATGTTATGTCATCATGTGGAAATTGTAAAACTTGTGCATCAGCAGATAAGGTATTGGAAGGATTTATATCAAAAATGGATTTGGAGACTTCACACCACAGGGTAGAAACTCAAAAAATTAAGTGTGGATTTGGACAACAAGGAGTTTGCTGTAGATTATGTGCTAATGGACCTTGTAGGGTTACACCGAAAGCACCAAGAGGAGTGTGTGGAGCCAATGCAGACACTATAGTAGCTAGAAACTTTTTAAGAGCAGTGGCAGCTGGAGCTGGATGTTATCTTCATATAGTAGAAAACACTGCAAGAAATTTAAAAGCTTTAGGTGAATCTAAAGGAAAAATAAAAGGAGAAGCAGCCTTAAATAGATTAGCTGAAATGTTCCAGATAAATGAAAATGACATGCATAAAAAAGCTATTTTGGTTGGAGAAGCAGTTTTAAGAGATTTATACAAGCCAAGATATGAAAAAATGGAGATAGTAGAAAAGATGGCTTATAAACCAAGGTTTCAAAACTGGAAGAAGCTTAACATACTTCCTGGAGGAGCAAAATCAGAGGTATTCGATGCAGTAGTAAAGACTTCTACAAACTTAAACAGCGACCCAGTAGAAATGCTTTTACATTGTTTAAACTTAGGCATATCTACTGGACTTTATGGGCTTACACTTACTAATCTTTTAAATGATGTTATGCTTGGAGAGCCAGTTATAAGACCGGCCAAGGTTGGATTTAAGGTGATAGATAAGGATTATATAAATATAATGATAACAGGTCATCAACACTCAATAATATCTCATCTTCAAGATAGATTAATAGAAGAAGATGTGGTGGAGATGGCTAAAAAAGTAGGAGCTAAGGGCTTTAGATTAGTAGGATGTACTTGTGTAGGACAGGATTTACAGTTAAGAGGAGAACATTACAAAGAAGTATTCTCAGGTCATGCAGGAAATAATTTTACTAGTGAAGCATTAATAGCTACTGGTGCCATAGATGTTGTAGTGTCAGAGTTTAATTGTACACTTCCAGGTATTGAGCCTATATGTGAAGAGCTAAAGGTTAAAAATATTTGTTTGGATGATGTAGCTAAGAAAGCTAATGCAGAATATGTAGAGTATTCCTTTGAAGAAAGAGAGAAAATCAGCGAATATATCATAGAAGAATCTATGAAAAGTTATAAAGAAAGATGTGGAAAAGTTAAAATAAATATACCAATGAATCATGGATGCGATGATGTTATAACAGGGGTAAGTGAGATTTCTCTTAAAAATTTCTTAGGTGGAACATGGAAGCCACTACTAGACTTAATAGCCTCTGGCAAAATCAAGGGGGTAGCTGGAGTAGTTGGATGTTCTAACTTAACAGCCATGGGGCATGATGTGTTTACAGTAGAGCTAACTAAGGAACTTATAAAGAGAGATATTATAGTGCTTTCAGCAGGATGTTCTAGCGGAGGACTTGAAAATGTAGGACTTATGTCACCATCAGCTTCAAAACTTGCTGGAGATAATTTGAGAGAAGTATGTGAAAGTTTAGGAATTCCACCAGTTTTGAATTTTGGGCCATGTCTTGCTATAGGAAGACTTGAAATTGTAGCTACAGAGCTTGCTAAGGAATTAAGAATAGACATTCCACAGCTTCCATTAGTATTATCAGCACCACAGTGGTTAGAAGAACAAGCTTTAGCAGATGGAGCTTTTGGTTTAGCACTTGGCTTGCCACTACATCTTGCTATATCACCATTTATAGGAGGAAGTAAGGTAGTAACTAAGGTATTAACAGAAGATCTTAAAGAATTAACAGGAGGACAATTAATCATAGAGGATGATGTTAAAGCAGCTGCAGATAAATTAGAAGCTATAGTTATTGATAGAAGAAAAAAATTAGGGCTTAAATAAATTACTGTATTTATATAGGTCAGGGGGAAGTATTTATGAGAAGGATAATGATAAATAAGGATTTGTGTGAAGGGTGTCTAAATTGTGTTCTTGCTTGTATGGCAGAACATAATTTAGAAGATAAATCCATAGTAAAATTAGATCTTGAAAATACAGAAAGTGAAAGCAGAAATCATATAGAAATAGATATGTATGGTAAAAAAGCTCCAATATTTTGTAGACATTGTGATAACCCAGAGTGTGTAAATACATGTACTACTGGAGCAATGACAAAAGACCCTGAAACAGGAATAGTTTCTTACAATGAGGATAAATGTGCATCTTGCTTTATGTGTGTTATGAGTTGTCCTTATGGAGTTCTAAAGCCAAGTAATAATGATAAAAAACTTATAATAAAATGTGATTTATGTAGTGAAAGGGAAACACCTAGATGTGTTGAAAATTGTCCTACTGGAGCTATTTATATAGAGGAGGTTCAGTAGTATGAAGTATGTAATAATAGGAGCTAGTGCAGCTGCACTTTCTGCAGCTAAAACTTTGAGGGAACTGGATAAATATAGTCAAATAGTTATACTATCTAAAGATCAAAATATTTATTCCAGATGTTTACTTCATCATTATATAGGTGGAGAGCGAAGTTTAGAAGAGTTATCTTTTGTAGATAAAGATTTTATGGAAAGATATAACATAAGATGGATGAAAGGAATTAATGCTAAAAATATAGATATAAAGAACAAGTGTGTAGAATTACAAGGATGGTATAAAGAGTTTTATGACAAACTTTTGATAGCTTCAGGCTCTTATGCAGCTATTCCTCCTATTAAAAACTTAAAGGAAGGAAAAGGCGTTTATACCTTAAGAGATATAGAAGATGCAAAAGCTATAAAGGAGCAGTCAAAAAATATAAGAAAAGCCTTAGTAATAGGGGCAGGACTTGTGGGAATAGATGCCACCATGGGTTTAATAGAAAATGGTGTAGAGGTAGAACTAGTGGAAATGGGCGAGAGGATTCTTCCTTTGCAGTTAGATAAAAGAGCAGCTAAAACTTATGAAGATTTATTAAGGAGCCATAATGTTAGAATTTCAACAGGTATAGGGGTTGGAGAAGCAATACTAAATAGAGAGGGTAGTATAAAGGGAGCTAAACTTACTAATGGAGAGGAAATAGAATGTGACATAATAGTTGTAGCAGCAGGAGTAAGACCTAATGTAGACTTTATAAATAGTGAGGAAATAAAGATAGAAAGAGGTATAGTTATAAATAACAGATGTGAAACATCAGTAAAAGATATATATTCAGCTGGAGATGTTACTTTTACAGCACCTATTTGGCCAATAGCTGTTAAACAGGGAAAGGTTGCAGCTTATAATATGGCAGGTGAAGAAAAATATTTAGAAGATAATTTTGGATTAAAGAATTCTATGAGCTTTTTCAGTGTGCCTACAGTATCTTTAGGAATGGTAGAACCAGAAGATAGTAGTTATATGGTAGAGGTAGTTGATAAAAATCATTTATACAAAAAAATCATACACAAAGACGGGATAATATATGGTGCAATATTTCAAGGTGATATTTCATATTGTGGAGTATTTACAGAGCTAATAAAAAATAAGATAAATATTAGTAGCATAAAAAAGGATATATTTGAACTAAATTTTTCGGATTTTTTCCATATTAAGGATAATGGTGAATTTACCTATAATTAATAATTGTGATAAATAATGTACAACAAATAGTAAATAATCAATAAAAAATAATATAATCCATGATAGTAGGCTATCTCAAAGTAGTAATATTTGAGATAGCTTTTTTTATATAAATTTAAATAAACTAGATAAAAAGTAATAAAATTTGGAATTTACGCTAATGAAAAAGGTCAAATTTACGATATTATTAGAGATTAATAAAAATTAATAGAATATATAATCTAATTTTAGGAGGAAAAGATGAATAAACAGGGTATATTAGGAAAAGTATTAGCTATTATTTTACCATTAGTTGTGGTATCTATGGCTACAATAACTGCTGTTAGTTACATAAGTAGTAAGAAAATAATAAATGCACAAATAAAAGAAAGCATGACAAATAATTTAAATAGTAAGGTGGAGAGTACTGAAAAAATACTATTGAAACATGCTAAAATTCCTGAAATGTTGGCAAAAAGTGTAGAAACATCACATAAAATATATAAAAAAGGTGAATATGAAGAAATATTAAAAAAGGTTGCTGGCTCAAATAAGGAAACTTATGGTAGCGGAATATGGTTTGAACCTTATAAGTTTGATGCTAAAATAAAAAGCTTTGGACCTTATGCATATAAGGAAAGTGAACAAACAGTATATACTGATGATTACAATAATGACCAATATGATTATTTTAATCAAGAATGGTATAAAAACGCGTTAAATACTTCAGAAAAAATAGTCTGGTCACCAGCATATTATGATGAGGTAAGTAAAGTTGCAATGGTGACAACATCAGCTCCTTTTTTAGATAAAGATAAAAAGCCTTTAGGAGTAACTACTGCGGATATAGATATAAGTGTTATACAGAACATGATTGGAAATATAAAAATAGGTAAGACTGGAAGAGCACTTCTTATAGAGAGCAGTGGAACATATATTGCAGGTGTAGATGAGAGCAAAATACTAAAAACTAAGATTCAAGAAGAAAAAAATAGCAGTTTGGCTAAAGTCAGTAAGAATATATTATCCTCTAAAAATGGTGAAGAATATTTTGAAAAAGATGGTGAAAAGTATAGAATATACTATAAATCAATTCCAACTACTAACTGGATAATAGGAATATATATGGCGGAAAGCGAACTTTACGCTCCTGTAAAGAGCCTTCTTATTAGATCTATAATAATAATGATAATTGCAGGAATAGTGACATTACTATGTATATATTTAGTTATAAACAAAATAGTAAATTCTATAAAAAAAGCAGTAAATCATTTAGATGTAATTTCTAATGGTAATTTAACTATGGATGTGCCAGAAGAATTTTTAAATCTTAAAGATGAAATAGGACAAATAGCTAATGCTCTTTCTAAAATGCAAACATCTTTGAGGGAATTGATTTTGGGTGTGAAAAATGTAGCAGAAAACATAAGTAATGAATCAGAAAGCTTATCAAATATATCAGAGGGCATGTCATCAGCATCAACTAATGTTTCTGTAGCTATACAGGATGTGGCTAAGGGAACAGGCAACCAAGCGGAGGATTTAATAAAGATAACAGGTAATCTTAGTGACTTTGATCACTTACTTAGTAAAACTATTGAAGCTATAAAAGATATAAATAATATTTCAAAGAAAATAAACTTTTTAGCAAAAGATAGTAATGATGCAATGGAAGAATATGTTGCTATAACCGAGAAGTTTGAAAAGTCTTTTGAAGAGTTAGCAGAGTATATAGAAGGATTTTCTAAGAGCGTAAAGGACATAAATGAAATAACAAATCTTATAAATAATATATCTGATCAAACTAATCTTTTAGCGCTAAATGCTGCTATAGAAGCTGCAAGAGCAGGAGAAAAAGGTCAAGGGTTTGCAGTGGTAGCAGAAGAAATAAGAAAACTTGCTGAACAAAGCAAAAATTCAGCAGGAGAAATAAATGTTAGAATAGATGATATACTTAAAAAGACAGATACAGTTTCAGAAATGACATCTACTATGGATAAAGACATAGAAACTCAAATAGGTATATTGAGTAAAACATTAAGCGCCTTTAAAAATATAATGAATGGAATAGAAGAAGTTATGCCTAAAATACAAGGTGTAAATGATATGACTGGTGAAGTAAATAGTAAAAAAGATGATATACTGCAAAAGGTAGAAGGAGTATCATCTGTAGCGGAAGAGGTTTCTGCATCCTCAGAGGAGATAGCTGCTGCGGCAGAGGAAATGAACGCATCTTCAGAAGAGGTATCCGCGACAGCTAATGTATTAAATAATATGACAAAAGATATGGTTAATTCTGTGAATAAATTTAAACTATAGATAAAAGTCATTAAATCAGTGTAATATACTTGCCCTTTTGTTTATATAAATAAAACTAGTGTAGATATAAGTACCAATTCAATGTAATGTACCTCAAAGGTTAGTTTTGTTTAATCTTTGAGGCATTGTATTGTTGGTATTTTTTTATGAATTTTTGCACATGAAATCCTAATTTTAACTCCAATAATTAGATATAAGGTTAGCTGAAAATGGTAAAGGGTATAAAACAATAGGTATAGAGGTATAGAAATTTAAAATAGAAAATTTAATATATATTTAAATTTTCTATTTGTATAAGGGATGAGATTTCAGTAAAATAAGCATAAATGATATACATAGGAGGGGTATTTTATGGATAACAAGGAATTTTTAGAAAAGGTAAGAAAAACAGCAGAAGGATATTTTGACAGAGGAGAGTTTTTCTGCTCAGAGGCAGTAGTTAAAACTATTAATGATCTATTAGACAAGCCTTATGAAGAAACCGTTACAAAATTAGCTTCAGGTTTTCCAGTAGGCGTTGGAAAATCAGGATGTCTTTGTGGAGCTGTCAGTGGTGGTGTAATGGCATTAGGAATGGTTTATGGTAGAGTGCATGGGGATAAAATGAATGAAAGAATGTTTCCAGTAGCAGCTTCATTACATGACCATATAAAAAAACTATATGGAAGTACTTGTTGTAGAGTTATGACTAGAAATTTTGAATTTGCTTCACCAGATAGAAAATGTCACTGTGTAAAAATAACTGGAGAAGTTGCAGCTTTTGTAGCAGAGAAATTTTTAGAAGATGAAGAAATAGCTAAAACTATAAAGAAGGACTAGGTGATTAAAATGGAATTTAACTGGATTCAGACTTTAACTTTTCTTGTAGCTTTTTTAATCATAGGGTATGGAATTAAGAAAAGGGTGCCTGTATTTAGTAAGTATTATATTCCAGCTCCTTTAATAGGGGGATTAGTATTTGCTTTAATTATTATGCTTATAAGTAAATCTTATACTATTAAATTTACATACAGTTTTTTACCTGTTTTTGTGGCAGGGTTCTTTGCTTCTATTGGAATGAGGTTTGATTTAACCACTATATTAAAAAAGGGAATAAAGTCTCAAATGTTATACTTTGTAATAACCATCATTATAGCATTTTTTCAAAATATTGTAGCAGTGCTTATTGGAAAAGTATTTGGAAGATCTTTTGCAGAAAGTTTAGTGGTGGGCTCTATTAGTTTAATGGGGGATCACACTTTAGTAAAGACAGCTCCAAATTATTTAAAAGCAGGCAAAGCATATTTACCTCAAATACAGGGTATATCAATACTTACATTGTATATAGCTACTATTGTAGGAGTAGTTCTATTTTATAAAATGAAGTCAAAGGTAGATATGTCTAAGACAGTAAAAATACCTGCTCCTAGCTTAAGCCCCATGGAATTTTTAAAATATATGTTTTTATTTTTAATATGTATAACTTTGGGTTTATTACCAACTCAATTAGGAATAGGTAACTACATAAATCCTGCAGGAGGCGGGTTTCTTGCAGGCGTTTTTGTTAGACAATTTATAGATGGCACTAAGATTTCAAAAGTAGAGGTGCCGCCGGTAAATATTTTAGGAAACTTCTGCCTTTCAATGTTATTGGTGACTAATTTTGCCATATTTAATTTAACTTTAATAAAGAATGTTTCAGTATTTAGTTTAGTGGTGCTTTTGAGTCAATTTATAATTTTAATTTTATTTGTTTATTACGTAGTTTTTCGTATGTATAAAAAAGATGTACTAGCACTTTATGCTTCTGTAGGCTTAATAGGATTTAGTTTGGGTATGCCAGCTAGCACTATGTCTTCAATTCAAGTTTTCACTGAAAAGGATGGGGCAGTTCCATTGGCATTATTTACAGTTCCGCCAGTAGGAGCATGGCTTATTACAGTAGTTAATCCATTTATAATAAATTTATTTTTATAGGAATTTTCAACTGTTGGTATAAAAAATAAACAAAGAAATTATATATAAAAAATATGATATTATTATTCTAAGTAAAACATTAAGAAAACGTATATAAAACGAAAAAATATACAAATACGTATATAGTGATATATAGATTATAGTACTAAAAATAGAAGCTGTGTATGAAATAAATTTTCACATACATGGCTTCTTTTTTGTATTATTTATGATATAAAATTTTTATAACTATTTTCAAGTTTGTTAAAGGAAATCGCTTATATATATAGAAGATTTAATGATATAAGGCACATTCAAATAAATAATAAGTCACAATAAGTCAATTGAGTATGCTAGTCTATTTTGGGTCATACTGAGTCAGCGGAACTAGCTTCCTTATACTAACATTTTTGACTTGTTATTTCCTTTCATGTACCTAAATTAAAATATAGGGATAAAGGGTGGTAAATATGGATATTTTAAAATCTTTAGTTGTAGATTTGCCAGAGGATGTTAAGAAATATGTAATGTACGGGGATTTTACTAGAGCAAATAAGTTAATAGATATATACGAAAAAAGAAATATATCCGATTTGTTAAAGCAAAGATTAAATTACCAAAGGCACGTTATGAATATTATAAAAGAAGAGTATATATATTCTTCTGAAGAAGCTCTAAAAATGTGCTGTGAAAAAATAAAAGATTTTTCTATGGAAGAGCTAGAAAACTTAAAAGATGAGAGATTTGCTGATTGGGTATATATAGATGGCAAGGTTATGTTTCACAAAAGATTTTTAAATACAATTTTAGGCGTTTGTCCTGAAATTGCTAATAGAACATTAAAGAAGGACAAAAAAGACCAAAATGATGAAAAAAAGCAACAGTTACTAGACAAAGTTGTAAATGAAATAATAGAAAAGGGACATAAAAGTTATTTTATACATATCAAAACAGGTATAAAGCTCAATAAAGAGGCTGTAAGAAAAGGTGAAAAAATAAGAGTTCATTTGCCTATTCCTAAGCCTTGTAAACAGATAAAAAATATTAATATAATATCCACTAATCCAAATGGTGGTTTTATAGCTCCGGAAGATTGTCAACAAAGAACAGTATATTTTGAAAAAAACGTTCAAGGGGAAGAAGAATTTACTGTAGAATACTCCTATGAAAATTCTATGGAATACAATAATTTAGATGCTTCTAGAGTTTTTAAAAATCAGCCAGATTTTTATACAGGTGAATTATCTCCTCATATAGTTTTTACACCTTTTTTAAAGGATTTAGCAAAGAAGATAGTTGGAGAAGAGGTAAATCCTTTAATAAAAGCTAGGAAAATATATGATTATATAACTACCAATGTTCAATATTCTTATGTAAGACCTTATGCAGGCATTATTAATATACCAGAATATGCTGCTTATAATTTAAAAGGCGATTGTGGAGTGCAGGCACTTTTATTTATAACTTTATGTAGAATATCCGGAATTCCTGCAAGATGGCAATCAGGCCTTTATGTAAATCCACATTTTATTGGCTGTCATGATTGGGCTCAATTTTACATACAACCTTATGGATGGATTTTTGCGGATTTGTCCTTTGGAGGCAGTGCCCATAGGAAAGGAAACACAAAAAGGTGGAATTTCTATTTCGGAAATTTAGATCCTTTCAGAATGGTTGCCAATTCAGATTTTCAAGGTGAATTTGTGCCAAGTAAGAATTTTTTTAGAATAGATCCTTACGACAATCAAGTTGGGGAAGCAGAGTATTTGGATAGGGGACTCTCTTCTAAAGACTTTAGTAGCATAATGGAAATAATAGATGTACACGAAATATAAAAATATCGTGAAGCAATACATTGAAGAAAAATCTGATTTTAATTCCGTAATAAATGTGTAATTTGGGACTGTTCACAATACGCCAAGAACTTCTAAATGTCCCACAGTTAAAGCCCCTAAAGCTTTCAAACTCACTCGTTCCTCGTTCAAACATGAAAGCTTCTTAACGGGCCTTTAACTGTGAGACATAAGAAGTTCTAGGGCTAGTTCAATAGTCCCCAATTCCACATTTATTACTACATTAAAATCAGATTTTTAGTTTAATATGTTTATGGTTGGAGAAGAGAAGCCTACTAAAGGATGATTTTCCTCCACTACGTTACGGAAAATCTTTAATTTATAAAACAAATAAAAAGGCTCCCATAATCTTTTTAGGCGTAGCCTTTCGTTTAGAACTTAAATGCCGGTTATTAATAATATTTTGACTAATTGGAAGATACAATTAGTCACTTTAATTAGGTACTAGTAAATACATAATTATTAAAATAAAATATTGGATAAAATTTAATATATTTTACCATAATGCATTGGCTTGTATAAATCTTAGCTTTAATATTTAGACTGGCTGCCGCCAATAAAAGCTTGTAAAGGCTTAAAAGAAAAAGCTATAATTATTCGATTAATAGTGTAATTATAGTTTTTATTATCAAATTATTGTATTTATATATTTTTTATTTAATTAAAGATTTTCTGTAGCATAGCGGAGGAAAATCATCCTTTAGTAGGCTGTCTCCCCCATAAGTAATGTACGTATGAACCGAAAAATCTGTCTTTAAGGTAACAATAAATATATTTTTTTAGACTATTGAGCTAGCCTTAGAAATTCTTTGTTTTCAAATTTCAATACCCGTTAAGAAGCTTTCATGTTTGAGCGCCGTTAGAAGCGAGTTTGAAAGCTTTAGGGTATTAAAATTTGAAAACATTAGAATTTCTTGGCGTATTGCGAACAGTCTAATAAAATATATTTATTGTGGACTTAAAGACAGATTTTTCTTATGACATTTGCTTCACAATATATTCTAAGTGAATAATTTATAAATTCCCGTAGTGATCATACACACTACCATAGCAATTCCCGTAGGAATTAAAGCAGAAGCCCAGGTCCACTTTGAGCTGCCAGTTTCTTTTTTGATGGTCATTAAAGTGGTAGCACATGGCCAGTGTAAAAGACTAAATAGCATCACATTTATAGCCGTAAGATAGTTCCAGCCGTTGTTTAATAGAATTTGTCTTAAAGATTCGATACTTTCAAAATCTATCATGGAACCAGTAGAAAGATAACACATAAGAAGTATAGGCAATACTATTTCATTAGCAGGGAGACCTAATATAAAGGCCATAAGTATAAATCCATCTAGCCCCATAAGTTTTGCAAAGGGGTCAAAGAAGGAAGCCAAATGGTTTATAATACTTAAGTCACCTATATATATATTTCCTAGTATCCACGTAAATGCTCCAGCAGGAGCAGCAATTAAAATAGCTCTCATTAAAACAAATATAGTTCTGTCTATTAAGGATGTATATAATATTCTTCCTACTTGAGGTTTTCTGTAAGGAGGAAGTTCAAGTGTAAAACTGGAGGGAACTCCTTTTAATAAGGTTTTTGAAAGAATATAGGATACAAGCAAAGTAACCATAACACCAACTATAACCATGAGAGTTATAAAAATAGCAGGAATTATTTTTCCAGAGGATTTCATGGTTGCGGCGAAGAAAACAGAAGAAATAGCTATTAATGTTGGAAATCTTCCATTGCATGGCACAAAGTTATTAGTTATTATAGCTACTAATCTTTCACGTGGAGACTCTATAATTCTACAGCCTATAACTCCAGCAGCGTTGCAACCTAACCCCATGCACATAGTTAAGCATTGCTTACCATGAGCGCATGCTTTTTTAAATAGATGATCTAGATTAAAGGCCACCCTTGGTAAATAGCCCAAGTCTTCAAGTAATGTAAATAAAGGGAAAAATATAGCCATAGGGGGAAGCATTACAGACACTACCCAAGCTAATGTCCTGTAGAGGCCTAATACTAGAACACCATGGAGCCATACAGGAGCATTAATTTTAGTAAACCACTTTGTTAGCATATGTTCAAAGCCAAAAAGAGCTTTAGCAAGAAGTTGTGATGGCACATTGGCGCCTTCAATGGTAATCCAAAAAATCAATGCTAAAACTAATAGCATAATTGGAATTCCAAATTTCTTGGAAGTTATGATATCATCGATCTTTGCATCTCTAGAGAATTTCTTATGGTCCTGCTTTACATATTTATTTTTTATATATTCAGCTGATTTATAGTTTTCTTCTGTTATATATTCTCTAATTTTTTCCTTGTCTATATTTGAAATGATTTTTTTAGATTCTATAGTAAGCTTTTCTAAAGAATTCTTATCTATATATTGGCTCATGGAGTTAAAAAAGCTTTTATCTCCATCTATAAGTCTGAGTGATAACCATCTGGAATTGATAAAGGGTACATTTTCTTGGCATATAGGCTCTAAGGTTTCCACTAAATTTTCTATAGAATCCACGTAGCTAATCTTTTTTTTATTAGAGTTTATACTTTTTTCTGGTAAATTGTATAAAGTCTCTTTTAAATCTTCTATACCTACATTATTTCTAGCTGCAGTTAGAACTACAGGTATTCCCAGTTCATTTTCTATTTCATTAGCATCTATTTTTATGTTTTTCTTTTTTGCCTCGTCTATTAAATTTATGCACAAAACTACATTATCTGTCAGCTCCATCACCTGAAATACTAAATTTAAGTTTCTTTCAAGGCAGGTAGCATCCACAACTACAACTACTGCATCAGGTTCTCCAAAGCATATAAAATCTCTAGCCACTGTTTCTTCAACAGAGGACGCAAATAATGAGTAGGTGCCAGGTAAATCCACAAGTATAAACTCTTTTTCCTTATATGAAAATTCTCCTCTGGCATTGGTCACGGTCTTTCCTGGCCAGTTACCTGTATGTTGATGGAGTCCTGTTAAAGAGTTAAAAACAGTGCTTTTTCCTGTGTTTGGGTTGCCAGCTAGGGCAATTATATATTTGTTTTTCTCTCTTTCAACTTTAAACATATCTTTCATAGAATTTTTACCGGTAGATTGAAAAGTAAGACCCATATAAAAACTCCTTTTTACATTAATAATAAATAGAAGATTTTTTATTGCGAAAATCAACTTAGTATTAATTTTAAAAAATAGCATTGATTTGGTAAAGTCAGCATTAATTTAGCAAACACAGTATTGATTTGACAAATTTAGCATATAAATTTTATTTTGTTATAAATCTAAATAATGCTTAAATTACTTTACATATATAAGCGAAGCCTCTTCTTTTCTTAAAGCTATCATAGCCCCTCTTATATCATATACAGTAAGATTGTCTGCAGGACCTTTTCGTATGACTTTTACCAATGCCCCATTAGTTAAACCAAGGGCTAACATTCTTTCTCTTATAAGTCCTTTAGAACATAAAGATTTTACTTCGGCTACACATCCTTCTGAAACATTACAAAGTACGTTCATTGATTATTACCTCCATTTATATAAAGTTTAAGAAACCGCTCCGATAGTGGTTAATTTAATCAAGTCTAATTAAGTTAACCTAAACTAACTTTCACAATATATATTATGGAATGGCCTTTAAAGGTGTTACTAATATAGTATATAAATAAAATGATATCATTAAGGGATTATTTTCATAGTAGATTGTTTAAAGTTAGGATTTATAAGTGGTCAGTTATAAATAATTATTAATGAGTGACAAGCGATAAGTTATAAATAATAAATTGAAAATTTTAGGCAATTAGTTGAAATTGGCAAGTGGTAGGTTTCAGATAATAAGTTAAGGGTTACCATAGGCCACATTAATATTTGATATTTGAACTTTTATATTTTTTACATGTAGTTATATGTTTAGGAATTTTGTCATAGGATTAAGTGATATCTTTAAAGGGAAGTGATTAAATGGCTAAAGAGGAATTTTTCACTTTTAGGCAGTATATGCAAAAGGAAGGCAATGCATTAACAGCTTCGGCTGAGGACTACTTAGAGATGGTGTATAGATTATCCTTTGGAAATGGGTATACGAGAATTGGAGATTTAGCAGAAGCATTAAATGTTCAGCCACCATCTGTCACAAAAATGATTCAAAAGCTTGCGGAAATTGATTTAGTTAAATATGAAAAGTATGGGATAGTTATTTTAAGTGATAAGGGCAAAACCATAGGAAAGTTTTTATTAGATAGACATAATACTATTGAGAGATTTTTAAATTTACTACAGGTTTCAGAAGTTTTAGATGAAACGGAAAAAATAGAACATACTATAGATGATGAAACTCTTTTAGGTATAAAAAAGTTAGTTAAATTTTTTGAAGACAATGAGGATATAAAAATAAAATTCATATCCAAATTTTAAATTACGAATTGGATATAAGATCATATAATTAATCAATAAAGCATTTTATTAAAATGTTATAAATGCTTGTTATTAATTATTATTTGGAAAGTTATGATTTAAGAGGTATTTTTAATATGAATATATAAGATATTTTTCAGAATTTATAATATGAGTAATAAGAGTAAGCTAGGTATTGATAATTATACAGTATCTCTTACTCTATTTTTATGTGATTGCAAAAGAAATTAGTTTTATAGAAAATTTGTGAAAACTTCCGTTGCTTGTGTCGGTAGTAGTTAACTTAATAGTAAAATCCAGCTGTTATGAATGTAGATATATAAATTATCATTGCGAATGGTAACAAATAACATTTAATATGGAATTTCGTTATCAATTGAGAATAATTATAAGTGAATTAAAGCTTGAAATGCCAGTACAACAGTGATATATTAAAAATAATGTTATTATCAATTGAAACAAAAATGATAAACATGCATACAATATTATATAGGATCTATATAACTAAAAGTGAGGTATAAAAGATGGAAAGGAATATTATTGGGGGTTTAAATTCTAGTGAAGTAAAGAATCTTCAAGAAAGGTATGGATTAAATGAGTTTGTAAAAGAAAAAAAAGCTAGTGCCATAAAAAAATTCTTTGGGGTATTTAAAGAGCCTATGTTTTTATTATTAGTGGGTACAGCCATATTGTATTTATTATTAGGAGATGCTCAAGAAGCTTGTATAATGTTAGTGTTTGTAGTGTTTGTAGCTTCCATAACCTTTATACAGGAATGGAAAACAGAAAAAACTTTAAATGCACTAAAGGAATTAACAACTCCAGAAGTTATAGTACTTCGTGATGAAGAGAAAAAGACTATAAAGAGCTTTGAACTTGTACCAGGTGACATAGTATATTTAAAAGAAGGAGAAAGGATACCTGCTGACTGTGAAGTTTTAGAAGTATCTAATTTTTCTGTAGATGAATCTGTTTTAACTGGTGAAGCAGAACCAGTTTTTAAAGTTGTTAAAGAGGAAGAATTAGAAAATAATTCTTGTGAATATTGGAGAAAAGATAGAGTTTATGCAGGTACTTTAAGTATATTTGGTACATGTACTGCTAGGGTTGTAAATACAGGATTTAATTCTGAATACGGAAAGATAAGTAAGGCAGTCAGTGAGGCCAAAGAAGAATTATCTCCACTTCAAAAGAAAACACAGTATTTAGTAAAGTCACTTGCTATAGCTGGATTTTGCTTATGCTTATTGGTTATAGGACTAACGTATTTATATAATCACAATATTATACAAAGCATTCTTTCAGGTATAACTTTAGCTATGGCAATAATCCCTGAAGAATTTCCTGTAGTTTTAACTGTATTTTTATCCTTAGGAGCCTTTAGATTGGCTAAAAATAATACTCTCATGAGAAAAATTTCTGCAGTGGAGACCTTGGGAGCTGCTACAGTTTTAGCTGTAGATAAAACTGGAACCATAACTAAAAACTCCATGGAAGTTAAAAAAGTGCTTTATAAGAACAATATAATTAATATAGAAGATCTAAATGATAAGGAACTTAGCAATTTAATGATAAGATCTTGCCAGCAGGATCCATATGACCCTATGGAAAAAGCTATAGTAAATAGTGCAAAAAAGTGTATAAATAGTATGAAAGAATTGGGGGAAAATACAAAAGATTATATTGATAATATGGCAAAATCTAAAGATAGTAAGGATTTTGGTTGTCATATAGAAATAGTTAACAAAATACCATTTGATCCCAAAACAAAAAGAATGGCTAATATATATAAAGAAGATGAAGATAACTTCTATGTAGCGGCTAAGGGCTCACCAGGGACAATATTACCTTTGTGCAATCTTAGTAGGGAAGAAGAAAAAAAAGTAGAGAAACATGTAGATAAAATGGCTGAAAAAGGCTTAAGGGTACTAGCTTTTGCAGATGGACATAGTAGAGAAGTTAAAGACGATTTAGAAGAATACACTTTAGAGTTTAAGGGTTTAGTAGGACTTCAAGATCCTCCAAAAGAAGGGGTAAAAGAGGCCATAAATTTATGTAGAGAAGCTGGCATTAGAGTAATAATGATAACAGGAGATTATAGTAAAACTGCTATGGCTATAGGAAATGAAATAGGGCTTTCATTCAATAATTGTGCTATAACTGGAGAAGCAATGGATTGCATGACAGATGATGAACTATGTGAAGCTGTAAAGGGATGCGATGTATTTTCACGTGTGGTTCCAGAGCATAAAATGAGAATAATAAAGGCTTTAAAGAAAAATGGAGATATTGTAGCTATGACAGGAGATGGCGTAAATGACGCACCAGCCCTTAAGAGTGCGGACATTGGAGTTGCTATGGGTAAAAGAGGAACGGATGTAGCTAAGGAAGCTGCACATATGGTATTAATGGATGACAATTTTACTACTATAGTTAAGTCAGTTAAAGATGGAAGAAGAATTTATGATAATATAAGAAAAGCTATGGTTTATATAATGATAATTCACATTCCAATTGTTGCATTAGCATTATTTTCACCTATTTTTAATTTACCTCAAGTGCTTTTGCCTGTGCACATAGTACTTTTAGAGCTTATAATTGATCCTACTTGTTCATTGGTATTTGAAGGAGAAGAGGCAGAACGAGATATAATGCAAAAACCGCCAAGATCTCCAAAGGAACCTTTAGTTACAGCAGGTATGTTATCTAAAGTTTTATCTCAAGGGATAATAATGTTTTTAGCGTCATTTCTTCCATTTCACTACTTAGTAGATAATGGAGTTCATGTAGATGCAGCTAGAAGTTTCTCGCTAATTACATTAGTTATGTCCAATGTAATCATGGTTTTGGTAAATAGATCTAACACTGAATATTTGATTCACATATTTAAGGAAAAACAAAATACTGCCAGATTAGTCGTGAATGCTCTTGCTTTAGTGATGGTTTTAGTTATAGTGTATGTTCCGATATTTCATACTATATTTAATACTAGAAGTTTAAATTTTAATATGTTTTTGTTATCTTCCTTAACAGGAATATTAGCAGGCATATGGTGGGAAGCAGTAAAATTTATAAAAAATAAAAAGACAGAAAAATAAATTTAAATAAAATTTGGAGCTCCTTTTTGTGTTAGGATAGGTTATTAAAACTTAAAACCTTATACTGAAAGGAGCTTTTCAGGTTATTTAGATGTTTCTATGAATGTATAAATAAAATTATGATATTTCCAATATAAGTATTTTATTCTATAAATTAGGTGTAATTGAATAATTGACAAAAAATATAAAGTGTAATAGAATAATAAAGTGATGACGTAACAATTATATATGTGCTCGTAGCTCAGTAGGATAGAGCAGCGGTTTCCTAAACCGCGTGCCGGAGGTTCGACTCCTCTCGGGCACACCACGATAAAGCCTGTAACATTAATGTGTTACAGGCTTTAAAATTACTTTTAGTATAAACGATAAGTGTAAAACATTTACTAGGATTATTTTCAAAATTAATATGAATATATTTTAAAGTAGATAAATAAAGGTTATAATATATATAATAGAAAGAATAAAAATCAGTATTTTCGGAGGTGTATGGAGTGAATGAAAGGAAATTAGAGTTTACTATTTTTTGTGTTGAAAGCCTGGCAGAAAGCTTGGGAATAAATGCTAAAAAAGTATATAAACTAATTAAAGATACAAATGTCTTAGATGACTATATCATACCATGCTACGAATCATTACACTCTCAAAGTAAACACTATATAGTACAGGATTTAATTGAGGTATTGAAGGAAAGGGGAGCATTGAGTTGATAGTATATCATGGTTCTTACTGTATTGTAGACAATCCTCATGTATCTTTTTCAAGGGATGCTTTAGATTTTGGTAAAGGTTTTTACGTAACGAGAATTAAAGAACAGGCAATTAATTGGACAAATAAATTTAAAAGAAGAGGAAAGAATGGATACTTAAATATATATAAATTAGATATAGATAAAGTTAAAGAAATATATAAGGTTAGAGAGTTTTTAAGTTATGATATAGAATGGCTAGATTTTATATTAGGATGTAGAGCAGGAAGTAATATTTATTTACAATACCACATGGTAGTAGGTGGGATAGCTGATGATCGAGTATATAATACAATAGAACTTTATCAGGATAATTTAATAGAAAAAGATGAAGCGTTGAAGAGACTACAATATTATAAACCTAATCAACAAATTTGTATTATTAATCAAGAAATTATTGATAGGTATTTAAAGTATGAAGAAAGTAAGGAAGTGTAGAATATGTTAGCAAACAAAACATTACTGCAATCTTTATATAAGAATATAATTTTAGAATTCTCCAAGAAAACAGGTAAGGATTTAGAGGAAAGTATGGATTATTTCTATAAATCACAAACTTATGAATTAATAAGTGAGGGAGTGGGAGATTTGCATTGTAAAGGCGTTAAATACCTAACAGATGAATTAATGCTAGAGTATGGTATTAAAAGTCATAAAAGCTATCCTAATGACTTAATTCACTAACACTAATCGAAAAAATTAATGTTGTATTATATGTTAAATATAGAGAATTGGTTTCCTAAACCGCGTGCCGGAGGTTCGATTCCTCTCGGGCACACCAGTTTACTGTAAATATAAGAGTAATGCTTGCAAGGATTAAAAGAGTTAGTAAGTTTTTTACTAGCTCTTTTTATTTTTTTGAATGCTTAATATGTTGATATTATAGTCCGTAATACTATAAGGAAATATAATTGAAATAATAAATGAAATATTTTACAAGTAAGTCTTTACAGAGTAAAAAAACGATGTTAAAATAATCTTAACGTTAAAATGTTTTTGACGTTAAGATTATTTTAATGATAAGTAGGGGGAATTTATCATGGAGACAAGTACTATAAAAGACAAAAAACTTATTAGTCAGCTATTTTTATGTAAAAACTACACGGTTCTATTAATAGCTAATTTTGTTTCGAGATTTGGAGATTCTGTAGATAGTATAGCTTACGGATGGATGGTTTACATGCTTACAGGGTCAAAGATTTTACTAGGAAGTATCTTTGCAGTAAATGCCATACCCAACATAGTTTTTGGGCCTTTTGCAGGTGTATTGGCAGACAGATTGGACAAAAGAAAATTAGTAATAATGAGCTATATAGGAAGAGGGTTAATTGTATCTGTAACGGCACTGTTATTTTTAATGGGAAAACTTCATGTATGGCATTTATTTTTATTTACCACATTAAATTCTACATTGGAAACTCTTATGTCTCCAGCCGTAATGTCTATAATGCCATTGATATTACAGAAGGACCAATTTCTTTCAGCAAATTCTTTTGCTACTTCTGCATATAAATTTGCAGAACTTATAGGTACTGCTTTAGCTGGAGCAATTATTGCCTTATTTGGCATATCAGGAGCAATTTTTATAGATGCAGGAACATTTTTCTTTGCAGGTTTTTTAATGATTTTTATGAATTTGCCTAAGGATGAAGTGAAAGCAGAGAAAATGAATATTAAAAATTATGTTGAAGACTTAAAAGTTGGCTTTATATATGTTAAAGAAAATAAACTGATAAGAAATGTATTAATTTTATTTGCCATAATTAATTTTGGTTTGTCACCTATTTCAGTATTGCTACCGGTGTTTACAAAAGACATACTAAAAGGTGGCGCGGAAACATTAAGTTATATTGGTGTGGCTATTTCCTTAGGAACCATATTAGGTGGATTAATTATAGGGAAGTTTGGTTCCAAGGTTAAAATGACTTTATTAATAATAATAGGATTTTTCGTAATGGGTATAACTTACGCATTGATGTACTTACCTGGTAATATAGTGGGAATTGGGCAGTCAGTTACCATATTAACTATATCATGCTTTTTCGTATTTGGATTTGTAATGCCGGTAGTATCAGCTCCTATTCAATCATACTTTATGATGAATACTGAAAAACAGATAATAGGCCGCGTAAGCTCTTTTATGGTAATGATAACTTATGCTACAATTCCTTTAGGTAATGCATTAACGGGAGTAGTAACTGAATATGTATCTATGTCGTTGTTATTTCTGATTATGGGGATCTTTATATGTTTAGTATCAATATCCTTAAAGGTTTTTAAAATTTTGGAAACTGACAAAGCTGTTTAATGATTGTACAATATAGATATAATTAATTAAATTAATGTATAATAGGGTAAGAGGTGATAGTAAATGTCTGATAAAAAGGTTCGTACCCTAACTACTATGGAAGAAATAAAGGCTATTTCAGATCCATATAGATATAGAATTTTAAAATGTTTTTCAGATATAAAAAATCCAGCTACAGTAAAGCAAGTAGCAGATACATTAGGCGAAGTTCCAGCTAAGGTATATTATCATGTAAAAAAACTAGAGAAGGTGGGAATATTAAGACTTTCTCATACTGAGGAGATAAATGGAATTATAGCTAAGTATTATGAGTTGGTAGCTGATAGTTTTGATATAAAGAGTACTAAAGAGGTGGAGGAACCTATAAAGAAACTTATGTTATCTGAGAGCCAAAAAATAATAGCGGAAGTCTTTGATAATGCTAAGGCAGAATTTTTAAATCAAATAGATAAATACTCCAATGTAACTACTAAGGGTGAGGGAGACGTTAGGGCTGCTAGTATATATTGCAGTGATGATGAACTTTTAGAGTTCAATAATTATATAAATAAATTTATTGATAAACACCAAAAGGCGGGGGAAGATAAGGAAATTAAAAAATATAATGTATTTTTTAATTTATACAGAACAGTGGACTAAGTAAAGAAAAAATAATTAAAAAGGACTATGTAGTTGAAGTAAATTATATATTCAATTACATAGTCTTTTATTTTGCAATTAATCCTCTAAAAATGTATTTAAAAATACTTTTAGAGGGTTCTTTTTTATAACAAAATTTACTTAAATACATCTTACATGTCGACTTTTGATATAATATTACATATATGATAATATTTTGAAAAAATAGAATAATTTACAAAAAGGCGAAAAGATGCTATAATTATGTTAAAAGATATGATAAAAGAATAGAAAATATGATAAGGATTTAAATTTGTTTTAGGGGGAGAGCCAATGTTAGAAGATGGCAGAAAGAATTTAACAAAACAAATAGAGGAGGTGAGAGGTTTATTAAATAATTTAGTATGTAAAAGAGATAAAATAGGACTTGATGAACAAATACTTAGGGTAAGTAGGCAGTTAGATGATTTAATTGCCACCTATATGGGTTAGTTAATTTAATATAAGTTTTTCTAAGAATGGCGTTACTATTAAGAAAATTTTTGTTGAGTTTGAGAGTAAATTAATAAATATTTTTATTAAAATTAGTAGCAAAATATGATAAGATTCAGAATAACTTAATAAGTTTATGACTATAAATTATAAAAAGTGTAATATTAAACTATTAAGGCACATTCAAATAAATAACAAGTCAGTATGCTAGTCTATTTTGCGTCATACTGCGTTAGCAGAACCTGGTGATAGTCCTACCAAAGGTGGAACCTGCTTCCTTGTCTTATACAAAATATACTAGCATCTTTGACTTGTTATTTCTTTTCATGTACCTAATATATATAAATAATAATTAATACATACTTTAAGGAGAAAAATTCTATGCAAAATTATTTTATGTATGAAGCATTGATGGAAGCAAAGAAAGCATTAGAACTAGATGAGGTTCCTGTTGGAGCCATAATAGTTAAAGATAAGAATATAATAGCCAGAGCACATAATTTGAGGGAAACATTAAATGACCCCACTGCCCATGCAGAGATTTTAGCCATAAGGAAGGCTAGTGAAATTTTAAAGTCTTGGAGATTAAATGGATGTGAAATGTATGTAACTCTAGAACCATGTCCTATGTGTGCAGGAGCCATAACTGCTAGTAGAATCAAAAGAATACATATAGGTACTTTTGATCCTACTTTAGGGGCTTGCGGTTCTGTTATAAATATAGTTCAAAATCCACACTTGCATACCATGATAGATGTAAGTTGGATATATAGTGAAGAATGTAGTGATTTACTTAAGGATTTTTTTAAGAAAAAGAGAAATTGTATATAATTCCACCGCATTGTACCTTTTTGAGGTTTAATCATATTAACCTCATATTTTATTTTGTAAATGCTAGCTTTAAAGTTAGCATTTATATTTTTGATAGAACAGGGAAGAATATTTACGAACAACAGAAATATTTAACAGTTGGTAACAGGTGTTACGGATTAAATCAGTGTTAAATAGTAAAATAAAGTTGAGTTAAATACTCGGAATTTTATTTGTGGGAGGTAAATATTATGAACAAACATTTTATAAAAAACATAGATTTTGCAAAACCGTTAGAAATGGAAGCACTTGTGGATTATCAAGAAGGAAGAGTTATAAGTAGAACTTTAGCACAGGGAAGACCTTTAAGTGTTACATTATTTGCTTTTGATAAAGGCGAGGAAATAAGTTCCCATTCAGCTGGTGGAGATGCTATGGTTTACATATTAGATGGTGAAGCTGAAATAACTATAGGAGAAGAAAAGTTCAATGTTAAAAAGGGAGAAACTATAGTCATGCCTGCTCAAGTACCACATGCATTGTTAGCCACAGAAAGATTTAAGATGCTTTTGACTGTGGTATTTAGCTTAGAGTAAATAATTAATATTTTAGTATAATTAAATTTAATATTAACACTTTACTGTCAGATTATAAAAATTTGAAAGTAAGGTGTTTTTTATTTTATAAGACCATAGGAAATATGTATACATTTTGATAATTTAACTTTAAATGAGCAAATTTCATAACAAATTATGGAATAAAAATAGACATTCATAATATCCTAGTGTATTATATTTCTGTCAGAAAACATAAACAAAGGATGAATATAAATGTCTACAGAAAATAATATACCATATAATAAAGAGATTAACAATTTCATAATTAAACTTGGATTATCATTATATTTAACACTGCCTCAATTAAAACATGTTTGTGAATTTATCTTTGCAGCCGTAGGTCGTGGGTATGATGGCAAAGTTATTCATATAGCTGAAAGTTGCTATCAGAGTACTTATAGAACATCCATAGGTCAATTTTTATCCAAAAGCCCATGGAATGAAGATTATATTTTGAGAGCATTACAAAAGTTCGCAGTTAATAAAATTTGGCAGTTATCTCGTGATACAGGAAAGCCTATTTATGTGATTATTGATGATACTATCTGTAAGAAGACAAAGCCTTCGTCACGGGCTAAAAATCCTATAGAAAAGTGTCAATTTCATCAATCACATTTAGAAAATAAAAAAGTCTATGGACACCAAGTTGTAGGTGCTTTACTACAATGTGGCGATGTTACAATTCCTTATCAGCTAACGCTTTATGATAAGACTAAAGTCGATAAAGACAATAAAAAATTTACTAAGATTAATATTGCTGTAAATATAATATCTTCATTACCCGAACCACCTATTCAAGGTTTCGTCTTAGGGGATAGTTGGTATAGTGCTGAAATAATTATAAAAACAGCAAAGGCAAAAGGCTTTGAATATATAGGAGCGTTAAAAACTAATAGAATTATATACCCAAAATGCTCGCGCATGAATCATAAAATTAATGGTTTTGCCAAAACTATAAACAAGGAAGACTTTCACCTCGTAACAGTGAATAAGCACTCTTACTATGTTTATAGATATGAGGGCAAAATCAATGGTTTTAAAAATGTTGTAATTCTTATTAGTTATCCTAAAGAAGCTCTCTATAATGAAAAAGCATTAAAATCTTTTATATCAACAGATATAAATCTCACAACAGAAGAAATACTTTTTCAATACCGTGAACGTTGGACAATTGAAGTATTTTTCCGTCAAAATAAGATGGAATTAGGTTTTGATAATTATCAAGTTCGTGGTGAAAAAGCCATAAAGAGATTTTGGATTTTAACTCAATTGACTTATCTTTATTGTACTTGTTGCATAAGCACAGATTGTTCTAAATTTGGAGAAGGTTTAAAAATAGCTCGTAAACAATCCCAACAAGAAGTAATTGCTTGGGTATATTCTCAATATAAAAAAGGAGTTAGTTTAAATGCTATTTTTGATACTCTTAAATTATCACACAATAAGTGTGCTTAAGTAATGTAAAATAATGTAAGTGTTTTTGCTCATTTAAAGAATTTAATATATTGATGGAAATTAAGGTAATAAAGAACTGTTAACCTTCCATTTGAAAATTAAGTTAAAAATTAAAGTGGCTAGATAAAGGCAAACTTTTGTGATAAAATTAAACTGAATATTAGAGTAATAATTTTGGAGAGTTGTCCGAGAGGTCGAAGGTGCATCACTTGAAATCCACTCGGTCACTTGCTTTAACTTCTACGCTGGCTTGGTGCATTAAAATAAAATATGGAGGCGTATCGAAGTGGCCATAACGAGCCTGACTCGAAATCAGGTTGTCGAGCAATCGGCACGTGAGTTCGAATCTCACCGCCTCTGCCATGAGCCTGTTTGCGGTTAATGTCTGCAACAGGTTTTTCCTTTTTTTCAGCCTTCTACGCTCTCTTTGGAGGGCGTTAATGTCGCTGCAACAATACACAGCGGTGTGAACTGTATAGACGAACACATAAGAAAACCCTCCAAACTTCACGGGTTTGGAGGGTTTCTTCAAATAGTTTAGGCATAGGGAAAGAACCGCTAAAGTGTCGTTTTTTCTTTGGCAGGTGAGTTTTACCGCAATCACTGATTGACATCGAAAACACTAATCATTTAGGGTTTTATTTTTTTCATAATTTTGCTTTCCGATCAAAGCGGCACCTATAGCTCCATTAAATTGAGGATAATTTGCTTCATGGATATCACACAATAATTCATCCTCCAAAGCTAAACGCAGGGCTTCATTTTTAGCACCGCCCCCGGTCATCAAAATATCTCCGTTGGATTTATATTTTCTGGCAAGTTTAGCTATACGGTTTGCCATGGAGCGATGCATTCCTGCCAAAATGTCGTTACGACTTTTTTTCTGTGCTAAAAGAGAAATGACTTCTGTTTGTGCAAAAACTGCACAGGTACTATTGATTTGACAGGGGTTTTCACTTTTTTTAGCTAGAGAAGCAATTTGATCAATTGAGGTTTCCAACAAATCAGCAACCACTTCTAAAAATTTTCCGGTACCGGCAGCACATTTATCATTCATTGTAAAATTGATAATTTGTCCGTCAGCATTAAGGCTTATAATTTTGCTGTCCTGCCCCCCAATATCGATTAAAAGACGAGGACATATTCCAGAAGGGGATGTTAGTTTCACCCCCTTGGCATGGGCGGTTATTTCAGAAATTGTACTATCGGCGACTTCAATATTTCGTCGGCTGTAGCCAGTAGCAGTAATTGCTTTAATTTGATTTTGATTAATACCGGCTTCTGTATAGATGTTATTCATGAGTGTTTCAGCGGTTTTTTCACAGTCTATCCCAGTGGGCAGTACGGCTGTGGAGATTATTTCTTCGTCCTTTATCAGTGCCGCCTTTAAGTAAGTTGATCCTGCATCCATTCCCAAAAAATAGTAATTCATTCTATTACCTCCTTTGTTCAAGCATTTCTATAAATGCTTCCAATCTTATTTTGACCTGCTCCAAATCCTCTATAGAAAAATCTGTTTCTATCCTTAAAACTGGTATATTATACTTTTGTGCTAGTTTTTCAACTTTTGACAATTCAAAATCATAAGGTGTGCACCCGCGAAGAACATGGTAGATAATTCCCTCTGCCTTAGTTTGTTTCACTCGTTCCCCTAATTTCAACATAGCATCGTCCATTTGCTCAAAGACAGGACAAGTGCATGCTGAAATATACCGTGCTGCTAACGCTCTTAAAATACCATCTGTGCTGTAATTATCCGGCACAACTGGATCATAAAGCATTCTTCCCGACATACAGGTTTCATCACCTACAATATGAGCTCCAAGTTTTTCAAGCAAAAACGGTATTTTAAAGTTAGGAAACATAATCGGTGAGCCGGCTAAAAAAACTCTGACCTTTTTACGCTTTGCTATGGGTATTGATTCTTTTTTACGAATCAGTATCTGGTTCAGTTTTTTGAGTTGCATCGTCCATTCTTCAATGTTGGCATAATTGTAACTGTTAACAATCGCAAAAAATTGACTACCTTTTAGCAGAGGATGATCAGCGGCAAGCAATTGAGTCAGTAGATAAACCTCATCTTGTGCTTCCCGAATCATTTTATAAGCTTTTATTAACTTTTTATTGGACAGTTTTCTGCCTGTAAGACTGGACAAGGATTTGGTGAGAGCAATTAGATTTTTATAATCATCATCAAACCCTTTCACAGATTTATTTGTAGAAATCGGCAGAGGAATAACTGGCAATTTTTTTGCCAAAATATCAGCACTCTTTTTTTTCCCGTCACAGGTGAGTGGCAAAATCACAGCTTTACATTGCTTGTAGATAGGCAGAATATTCATAAATTGAAATCCTACTGATGCCTTTATAACTGGACAGGCATCTCTTGGTACCAATTCATCTCCAAGCATTGCTGCTACATTGTGTCCGGAGCATAATCGCATGGGTGTATAGCCAAAGGCATATATCAATTCATCCGGCACCATTACGCAATAGCTTCCTATATAGGTGTTTGGATTTTCAGAGAAGTCTGTAAAAGTGTTTTTAAGTATATTTGTAAAATAAGTCATCTCCTGCAAGTCGTTCGCATTATCCAGTTGATTCAATGTACCACTGGAAATACGCACTACGTTTCGCTTAAATCTTTCTAATGCTTTTTCATTCATATTGGCACCTCCTATTTAATCTTTCTCTTTGATGATAAGAGCTTTTTACCGGCTACGGTATAGGAAAGCACATCCGGTTCAGGACAGGCTTCAATACATTTCATGCAGTAGATACAATCGGCATGAACAAAATTTGTTTTGCTTCTGTCATCAAAAATTTCCTTAATATCCATAGGACAATTCTCGTAACAAGCTCGACAATGGGTGCATGCTGATCCTTTCTTTTTAATTTTACCCATGCTGATTTTATTTGCGAACCCTCTTAAGGTACCCAGCGGGCAGATTTTACAAAAAAAGCGTTCATTGAAAAAGCAAAATCCTGTGATAATTCCCATAAGAACAATATCCCATATTTTGAGGTTTGGGCTGGCTATCGCAAGGTCAGGTCGAAGATAAATAATAGGCCTGACTCCCAATACAACGGCATTGGCAATAAATCCTGCCAGTACTAGGTATTTTATCGGTTTTAAAATACCTTTTGTTTTTGGAGAAAGGTGTATGGACGGCAAACGAAATCTCTTTCTGATACGGGATAAAAGTTCTTGATAAAAACCTAACGGGCAGATATAGCCGCACCATAAACGCCCGAACAGCAAGGTGAAAGCAAGGCTTACCAAGAGAAGAACTATGCTAAATCCCTTAATCCAAAATATGAAAAAGAGGGCGGCAATCAGCAAGCATAGGAAGCGAGATAAGGTAATTTTGTTATTTTTCATTTTTTTACCTCCTGTCCTAATATAGGCAGTTCTCGGATTACTTTTCTTTTTCTTTGGTATGAAATATAGACAGTAAAAGCGGTCAGCGCGGCAATTGCTATAACGCTTAGCATTGAAAAAAGCGAATACCCTGTCTTTGCTCGCAGGGACATAACATTTTTGTTTCTAAACCCCTGCTTTAATTTAAAAACAATCAAAGACAATAGGGCAATTACTACAGCAGCAGTCCGCAAGCGCTTTATTGCATTGGGCGGTAGATGCTTCTTTGCGTAAATATTTAAGCGTAAATTAGCTTGTTTTAATTGATGATACATATAAACACTCCCTTTCTATTTCGTGCTACTTTGCAGATGGCTGCCTAAGCAGTTCCGCAAAAGCCTCAAGTCTTATTCTTATTTGTTCGGTGTCGGTATCCGTGTAATCTGTTTCTATTAAAACAAAGGGAATACCATTATCAATACATATTTTTTCTACTTGTTCCGCTTCATAAGCATAGAATAACTGCCCTTTTAATAAATGATAAATAACCCCGTTACTATGTTTTATTTCTGCTGCGCTAACAGAAAAGGTATGGCTAATATCCTGTTTAACCGCTTGATAATGGATTTCATGTAATTGGTTGTACAATAAATTTACAGGCAAACCTTTTGAATTTAATAAAGTATCATAATTACAGGGCTTTGGAATAGCACAATGGTTTTGATATTTTTTAAGGCTCAAACTTTGAAGAATAGAAAGCAGCTTCGTATTTGGAAACAAAATTGGTGAGCCAGTAAGAAGCAACAATGAGCTTTTAAGATTTTTAGGATACCTTTCTGCCAGATGCTCAACCTCTATACTCCATTTCTCCAAATCAGACACCATATAATAAGTCTGACGAATGAAGGATGTAATAAATGTAGGGCAGCTTGATTCCTCCAGTTTTACTAACGCATGGTATGCATAGGTTATTGCTTCGGCATATTGCAGCAATTCTTTTGCAGGAACAGCTTTTTGAACAGCCTGTTGCAATGTGTACCATACTTCGTTCTGTTCATCAATAAATTGATCAGAAATTTCTTTTGAAAGAAATATGTTTTGCTCTGTAGAAAGGACGTTAAACTTGGCCTCCGACAGAAACGGCAAAGCTTTACGGGCGGTAATATTGTGCACAGGCATCACCACCGTTAACTGCTGTTCCTGAGGGTTATATTCCGAAACTAGTAAGCTAAATGCTGATTTAATAATAGGATCGGAAATTTGAGGAAATACTTCCTGCACAGCAGAATTACCCTGATATACCCCCCCAAAAATGTAATGTGTGTTTATGTTTAAGGCACGTATATAAATATCTGGTATACCCGTATCTATAACAACAATATTAGGAATATCTGAATTGATTTTTTTATTCCAATACTCTTTCCATACATTCAAAAAATAAGACATAGACATATCAGAAAATTCTTTACTTAGTATAGAATTTACTGATTCAATTTGCTTATGTTGTATGTCGTTCATTCTAATAATCCCCCTTCTTATATCTCGTGTATTTGCTTTATCTTATTTTTTATATTATAATAAAGCTCAGAAAAAAAGAGTAACCACGGTTACTTTTTGGAGGGAAAAATGATAAAATTTGAGCATATCATAAAATTGTTGATTACTACGCAGCTTTTTAATGGATTAACTTACGAGGAATTAAGTGAAATATTCAAAAAATATCCTGCTAATGTAACTGCATATTCTTCTAATGCCGTCGTTTACTTTCAGGGAGAATGCTGTACAGGTGTTGACATTGTCTTAAATGGACAGATTCAAATTCAAAAAATTGACACAAATGGGGATATGTCTGTTATATGCAATTTTACAGTTGGGGATTCTGTCGGAGAAAATTTATTATTTTCACGTAATAATACTTATCCATTGACGATTATCACGAAATACGATACTGAAATTCTACATTTAAGCAAGCAGCTGATTCTATATTTATGCCATAATGATAGGTTTTTGCAAAATTTCCTTGAATCACTTTCCGATAAAACATTAATTCTTAGTGGTAAGATCAAGACGCTGTCAACAAAGTCCATTAGGAGATGCATTATTGAATTTTTGCTATATGAGTATAGAATTCAAAAAAGTACAACTATTTTTTTGAACCTATCTAAAAAAGAGTTGTCTGAAAAATTTGGAATCCAGCGTCCATCACTGTCACGTGAGCTAAATAAAATGCGGTCAAAAGGGTTAATTGAATATAACGCAAAAAGCATTACAATAACAGATGTTGAGGAATTAAAGCGTATTTATTCAGAGTCATAGACTTACGCGGAACAGGTCGGGGTAACTCCAAGATACATATTAAATTTTGTTTTGGATTTATAAATAAATGTATTTCCTGTTTGGCTTTATTTGATAATATTAGAGTATTAACTGCTTTCTTTCATTGAAGAATTTGGAGTAAGCTAAATAACATGCTACAAAAGAAGAAATAGCTGTGGTGGAAAGCATCATAAATGTAACCATAAGCTGAAATTTAATAGCCTCAATAGGAGGAGTGCCGGCTAATATAAGTCCTGTCATCATGCCTGGCAAAGCTACTATACCTAAGGTTTTAGTTGAATCTATTGTTGGTATCATTCCTGTTTTAATAGAAGATCTAATTATATCCTTTGAAGAGGTTAATATGTCAGCGCCCAATGCTAATTTTGTTTCTACTTCCTCTCTTCTGTTTTTAAATCCGGAGGTTAGCTCTTTAAAACATAATCCCAAGCATATCATGGCATTACTTATTATCATTCCACCTACAGGTATGATTTGATAAGGTTGATATTTAATAGCTCCGGCCATTAAAAGTACTGCAAGGGTAAATAAAGAGCCTACAGATATAGATATAAATGATATAGACATTGCACTTTTTATTCCTTTACCTCTTTTAGCTGCATTGTAGGAGGCGTTAAATACCATGAATAAGAGAAGTAAAGTAGTGAAAATAGGATTTTTAAGACCAAATATAATTTTAAGCAAATAACCTACTATTGTCAGCTGTATAATGGCTCTAATTACGCCTATAATTGTTTCCTTTTCTAGATTAAGTTTTTGAGAATAAGATAAAAAAAGCGATACTAATATTAATGAAGATGCTATAAGTAACGAGGAGATATTTAAGTTTGCTATAGAATTCATTTTATCACCTCCAAGGATTTAATTTGCCCACCTTCTATAGTCAATACTTTGTTGGCAAATTTTCTACTTTGTTCTAAGTTGTGAGTTACCCAAAGTATGGTGGTGCCCCCTTCATTTATTTTCTTTATTGCCTTTTCTACAATAAGAGTATTATCTGCATCTAGTGCTGAGGTAACTTCATCTAAAAGAAGTACATCAGGAGTAAATAGCAGGGTTCTTATTAAAGATATACGTTGTTTTTCTCCTCCAGAAAGTTTCTCTACTTGTCTGTTAAAAATATTTTTATCTAAGTTAAATAGTAGCAATAAATATTCAATTCTTTCGAAGTCGACATCTAAATCCCTTATGTTATATGGAAATGCTAAGTTTTCTTTCACATCTTTCCCAAAAAGATAAGGTGTTTGAAAGCAGTAGCATATATTTTGTCGTAATTTCATGGGATTGTACTCTAATAAGTCTTTTCCTTTGTATAGAATAGTGCCACTAGAGGGACTTATCAGATGGCTACTAAGTTTTAATAATGTACTTTTGCCACCGCCAGAAGGCCCAACTATTGATATAAAATCATCTTTTCCCACATTAAAAGATATATTTTTTAATATTAATTTTTCATCAGAATTATAATAGACATTTTTAAATTGTAAAAGGTTCATTTTTATCTCCTCAGCATACATTTTTAAATTTATTATTAAAGCATAGATATATTAATAATCATACAGAAAATCGTTATTTTAATTATAGTATTATATAAACGTTGTTACAAACTATTTGGCGTTAAAATAATGTTAAATAAAATATTGAGATTTTTAAAAATGCGTAAAAGGTTTTATTAATAAATACTGAGTTGTGAATTATGATTTACATATGAATAAAATTATCATATATGAGAAAAATAACATTGGTATTATTTTATAGAAAAATGCTCCAAAAACTCCATTGTTCATCTCGGATGATGAAAGGGCATTAATTTAAGGATAAAAATACACTGTTTAAGAAAAAAATTTAAAGGAGTGGACAATATGAAAGATACACATACACCTACTATGGAAAGAGCAAGGCAAATGCTTATAGACGGAGAGGATGTGGATGAAATAATGAAAGAAACGAGGCTTAGATTAAAAGATATAAGGAAATTAGAGAGAGAAATATCTAAGAATTTTTAAAATAAAACCGCCAAGGGATGTAATTTTCATGGCGGTTTTATTGTCACAGAGTATGGGAAAGATGGATATATTATAGTGTTAATAAGTAAACAAATGTTATATAATAGTATAAAAGCGTAAGGTACATGAAAATAAATAACAAGTCAAAGATGCTGGTATATTTTGTGTCAGACAAGGAAGCAGGTTCCGCCGCTAGTAGGACTATACGTGGGTTCTGCTGACGCAGTATGACGCAAAATAGACTAGCATACTGACTTATTATTTATTTGAATGTGCATAAGGTTAGATTCTTTAGAAATACCATTGGAGGGAGGTAGCGAGATTAAAAAATTTCGCAAATAATTATGAGATATGAAATAAAAGGTAGTAATTTGCCAGTAGTTATATGTGAACTTAATCCCGGTGAAAAAGTAGTTTCGGAGTCTGGGGCCATGGGGTGGATGAGTGACAATATAGATATGGATACAAATATGAAGGGTGGACTTTTTGGAGGAATAGGGAGAGCTTTTTCTGGCGAGTCTATATTCTTAAATACATTTACATGTACTAGCGGTCTTGGTAAAATAGCGTTTCCATCTTCATTTCCTGGAAAAATAGTAGCAAAGCACTTGCAAGCAGGAGAAAGTTTAATATGTCAAAAATCTGCATTTTTAGCAGGGGAGAGCACAGTAACACTAGCTACTCATTTTAGAAAAAAATTATCTTCAGGTTTGTTTGGAGGAGAAGGTTTTATACTTCAGAAAGTAACAGGACCTGGAATAGTATTTTTAGAATTTGATGGACATGTAGAGGAGTATTCCCTAGTACAAGGGGAAACATTGAAAGTAGATACAGGTAATATTGCTATGTTTGAACCTTCTGTACATTTTGACGTAACTATGGTAAAGGGATTCAAAAACATGTTTTTTGGAGGAGAAGGATTATTCCTTTCTACTTTAACAGGACCAGGAAAGGTATATCTTCAAACTATGCCTATAAATAATTTGGCAGGTCAATTATCTTCATATTTTGCTACAGGACATAGAGAATAAAAAAATAATGATCAATGTTCAATGATTAATTATCAATAAAGGTTGAAATCCCACTGGAATTTTCTTAATTGATTACTGATCATTTATACATTGATCATTGTTTAAACTGTCCCACATTATTTCCAAACAACCACAACTTATTAAAAAGCTGGTGACTGGAAATTATGGCTTAGGGGTTAATCGAATACTAGTGACTAATCCAGTATTGGGAATTAGGGATTGGTGAATAGGAATTAAATTATTCTTCCGTCAGTTCCTATAATAACTTCTCTATATGGAACTATAACTTTAGACTCTAGCATTGCAGATTTAACGGAACTTACAATGCCGCTGCAGCAAGGTACTTCCATTCTAACAACAGTAATACTTTTTATATTGTTGTTTGATAATATCTCTGATAATTTTTCTTTATAGTATTGATTGTCGTCTAGCTTTGGACATCCTATTACAGTTATATGGTCTTTTATGAAATCTCTGTGGAAGTTTCCATAAGCATAAGCAGTACAATCAGCAGCTATTAAAAGATTTGCACCTTCTAGATAAGGAGCCTTAGTATTTATTAATCTTAATTGAACTGGCCATTGAGTTAATTGAGATACTGGTGTTTCTTCAGCAGAGGTATTTTTAATTATGGAATTTAACTTTACAGAGTTAGTAGCTGATCTTTTTATACTTTTAGCTGCGGTACCTGGACATCCACAAGGTAATGGTTCCTTATGAGATTCTTTTTGTCTGGCTTTTACGGCTTTTTCATCATAAGCTTCGGATTCTCTTTCTACTATTTCTATAGCCCCGGTTGGGCAATGTGGAAGGCAATCGCCAAGGCCATCACAATATATATCACTTACAAGCTTTGCTTTACCATTTACTAATTCTATAGCTTTTTCATGGCATGCAGTTACGCATAAACCACAACCATTACATTTTTTTTCATCTATATTAACAATTTTTCTCTTCAATACTGTTTCCTCCTTATAATAACTCTTTTGTTTCTCTAATGTTAGTATATTAAAATTTAATAATAAAATCTGTAACATCCGTTACTAATTGAACTTTCATAGTTATAAGCAAAAGGTATGAGTGATGATCAATGTACAAATGATCAATGCACAATTAAGAAAAAAACTCCCTTGGGAGCTAGTTAGAGTTGAGAATTGAGAGGCGTAAGTGATTGAAAAAATTTCATGGAAATTTTAACCTTCATTGATAATTGAACATTAAAATTTTATGGGCAGAAGTTAAGGTACTAAATAAAAGAGGTGAAACATTTGGATAAACATTTGGGTACATTAAAGTCATGTTACTTATTTAGGGACATAAATGAAGATAAAATAAGCAAAGTACTTCATGATGTAGAATGTAAAGTTAATGGTTACTCTAAAGGAGAAGTAATAGCTACAGAAGGGGAACTGTGCTCTAAGATAGGTATAGTTATAGAAGGTGCTGTAGAGGCACAAAAGATATATGCCTCTGGAAAAATAGTAACAATAGATAGACTTAACATAGGAAATACTTTTGGGGAGGCTATTATTTTTTCAAATACCAATAAGTATCCTGCAACTATAATGTCATCAAATAGTTCGAAGGTATTATTTATAAGTAAAGAAGATATAATAAGATTATGCTCTATGGAAGAAAAAATATTAAATAATTTTATGAGCATTTTATCTAATAAAATATTAATGTTGAATAGAAAGATTAAAAATATGTCTTATAAGACTTTAAGACAAAAAATAGCTGGGGTTATATTTGATGAGTATAAAAAGCAAGGAAGTAATATTATTAATTTGCCTTATTCTAGAAAAGAAACTGCGGAGCATTTGGGAATTCCAAGACCATCCCTTTCTAGAGAGCTTATAAAAATGAAAGAAGAAGGAATACTAGATTTCTATAAAAACTCTATAAAAATACTTAATATAGCCTTATTAGAAGATATATTCTTAGAATAACTTTTATGCCTTAGATAATACTGTATTGTTCACATCTTTTAATAAAGTAAGATATATTATAAATGTATTCATGTATAATAAGTTTCAAACTTTTTATGCATTAAAAGAACCACATATCAAGGTTAAAAATGCTTATGTAAAAATATACCATAATATATACACTTGAAAAGGCATATGAATTATAGTATAATCATTAATGTTACAATTGAATATAAATAAATTTATAAGCATGGAGAGATGTCCGAGTGGTTTAAGGAGCACGCCTGGAAAGCGTGTATAGGGGAAACTCTATCGGGGGTTCGAATCCCCCTTTCTCCGCCATAGTCGTGCTAGACGGGGAGTTAGCGGTGCCCTGTACCTGCAATCCGCTACAGCAGGGTCGAATGCTTGCCGAGGCTTTATTTTGTGAGGCCTGGCCTATATAAGTGGCGTTGAGAGCTGGGTCCCACGCAACGAGAACTTATGAACCCCGTCAGATCCGGAAGGAAGCAGCGGTAAGTAAGACCTCTCGTGTGCCGTGGAACAACCTGGCTTGAGTTAACTGTATAGGTAACGCTCATAAAATACTGTCGAAGCAAGCTGCACGACTTTCTAATTTTTTGATAAAATATGAGATAAAATATAAATTGGAGAAATTCTCTGAGAATTTCAACCTTTATTTTACATTGTAAATTTTAAATTAAAACTTTTATTCATTTAATATAGAGTTTTGATAGAGCTTGAATTTTATGTGCGAAAGCTAAGTTAATAATAAATTAAGATTAAAAGGCTATACAAAACAGGAATTTCTATTTTGTATAGCCTTTATAAATTTTACTAACATGAATATGGAGCCTAAGTTCACGGTCATATTGGATGTTATTTAAAGTTTTTAAGTCTTAATGCATTTAATAGAACTGACACAGAGCTAAAACTCATAGCTGCAGCGGCTATCATAGGATTTAATTGTGGTCCACCAAACAATGTTAATAAGCCAGCTGCTACAGGAATGCCCAGAGTATTATATCCAAAGGCCCAAAAAAGATTTTCTTTTATGTTTTTAATGGTGGATTTACTTAGTCTAATAGCAGTGACTACATCCATTATGTCATCTTTCATAAGTACTATATCTGCAGACTCTATGGCTACATCGGTACCGGAGCCTATAGCTATACCTACATCAGATTGAGCAAGGGCTGGAGCATCATTTATTCCATCGCCTACCATAGCTACTTTTTTACCTTCCTTTTGAATATCTTGCACTTGCTGTGCTTTACCTTCAGGTAAAACTTCAGCTAAAACTCTATTTATTCCTAACTGTTTTCCTATGGCGTTAGCTGTTTTTTTATTATCGCCTGTTATCATTACCACTTCTATGCCCATATCTTGAAGCTTTTTCACTGCATATTTGCTGTTTTCTTTAATGACATCTGCTACAGCTATAATTCCTTTAGCTTTTCCATCTATAGAAAGTATCATAGGGGTTTTGCCTTCTGTTGCTAAAGTGTCTAATTTATTTTTTAAAGTTTCAATATTTATATTATTATCATTCATTAATTTTTCGTTACCTAAAAGTATGGATTTGCTATTTATAGTAGCTTTTAATCCGTGACCAGGTATAGCTGAGAAGTTATTTGCATCCATAAGAGGTATGTTTTTTTCTATGGTAGCATTTACTATAGCTTCACCTAAGGGATGTTCTGAATTTTTTTCGCAAGATGCCGCATATAGAAGTAAATCTTCATTTTTTATATCCACTGAATAAATATCTGTAACTTTAGGTTTTCCTTCTGTTATAGTACCTGTTTTATCGAAGACAATGGTATTTATTTTATGAGCAGTCTCTAAGGATTCACCAGATTTTATAAGAATTCCAAGTTCTGCTCCTTTTCCTGAAGCCACCATTATGGCAGTAGGGGTAGCTAGGCCTAGGGCGCAAGGACAAGCAATTACTAGAACTGCTATAAATATAGTTAGGGAAAATATTAAGTCTTTACCAGATATAAACCAAACCACACCGGATATTAAAGCTATAGCCATAACTATAGGTACAAAGTACCCTGATATTATATCGGCCATTCTTGCAATGGGTGCTTTAGAACCTTGAGCAGTTTCTACGAATTTAATTATTTGTGCAAGAGCAGTATCTTTACCTACCTTGGAAGCTTTGAATTTTATAGTCCCATTTTTATTTATACTTGCAGCAAAGACTTTATGACCTTTGTTCTTTTCTACCGGTATACTTTCCCCCGTAAGCATAGATTCATCTATAGAAGTAAATCCATCAACCACTTCACCATCCACAGGTATCTTTTCTCCAGGTTTTACTAAGATTATATCCCCTACTTCTACTTCGTCTACAGATATCTCCAATTCTTTTCCATCTTGTATTATAATAGCCTTTTTAGGAGCAAGGCCTATTAATTTTTTAATGGCTTCGGAAGTTTTCCCTTTAGATTTGGCTTCAAAGTATTTACCTAAGGTTATTAAAGTGATTATAGTAGCTGCAGATTCAAAATAAAGATCCATTGCGTATTCCATGTGGCCTATATTGATTTGATACATGGCAAAGAATCCATAAACTATAGCAGCAGAAGTTCCTATAGCAATTAAAGAGTCCATATTTGGACTACCTCTGAATAAAGATTTAAAGCCCACAATGTAGAATTTTTTGCCTCTTATTACTACAGGAATTACAAGAAGTAGTTGTATGAGGGCGAAGTTCATAGGATTATGCATAGGGTCTATAATGTGAGGTAAGGGCATTCCTAGCATGTGCCCCATGCTTATTACAAGTAAAGGTACTGTGAATATAATTGAAATTATAAAATTGTTTTTTAATCTTAAAATTTCTTTTTCTTTTCTCTCTTTATCCTTATCTACTGATGCATCCTTTTCCTCTATAGGGGAATAACCAGCTTTTATTATAGTTTGTTTTATGGTAGATAACCTTACTTTTTTGGGATTATACTGCAAATTCAATTTTTCTGTAGCTAAATTAACTTCCGCAAGAGACACACCATCTATTTTATTCACAGCTCTTTCTACAGCTTTAGCACAGCTGGCACAGGTCATGCCAGATATCCCTATAATTATTTTTTTATCTGTAATTTCTTCTTCTGCTCCATAACCAGCTTTTTCTACGGCAGAAATTATATCTTCTTTAGATAATTTATTTTCATCAAAGTCCACATAGAGTTTTTCAGAAGCTAGGTTTACAGAAGCCTCATTAATGCCTTCTAATTTTCCTACTTTTCGCTCTACAGCCCTAGAACAAGCAGCACAGGACATACCTGTAATTTTAAAAACTTTATTCAATTGGTATCCCTTCCTTTCTATAATTCCATCGCATATTTTCCTACGCCATTTAAATAAATTTTCGCATATCCATAAAGCTATGCATTCTTATTGATAATAGTATTGGAAAACTATTTGTCTAATATATTAAGTATTTGCAATAATGGTTTTAAAAATAAATCGCTTGAAAATAAATCATTTAGTAATTTTTTCTAACACCTTAATTATTTCATCAACCTTTTCTTCACCACTATTATTTAAGAATGCATCTTTAACACAATGGTTTAAGTGTTGTTTTAATATTAAATTGTTTGATTTCTTAAGAAGAGAAGATGCTGCTACTAGTTGATTAGATATATCTATGCAGTATCGTCCCTCCTCTATCATTTTTATAATGCCATCTATCTGACCTCTAGCGGTTTTTAAGAGCTGCATTGCCTGTTTTCTTTCTATATTCATTTTTATATTATCCATAAAAATTCTCCTTTCAGACCCCCTATATGGGGAGGGGGTATATTTGTATTTTACACCTTTAGAATTAACTAGTCAACTAAAGTATAAGAAGTTATTGCTTTATTCATACTGAAAGAATTACTTAAAATAAATTTTACTAGAGACTATTGTTTTAGTATAATAAAATACATATAAGTAAAAACTTATTAGTAAATTTAGAAGAAGGTGAATGGGATTGGCTTATACTGCATTGTACAGAGAGTGGAGGCCTAGAACTTTTGAAGAAGTGGTAGGACAACATCATGTTACTATTACATTAAGAAATCAAATTAAAAATAATAGGATAGCACATGCATATCTTTTATGTGGTACAAGAGGAACAGGTAAAACTTCTACTGCTAAAATAATGGCAAAGGCAGTGAATTGTTTAAATCCTGTGGATGGGGAACCTTGTAATCAGTGTGATATGTGCAATAAAATAAATGCTGGTATAGCTATAGATGTGACAGAATTAGATGCGGCTTCACATAATGGGGTAGATAAAATAAGGGATATAATTGATGATGTTCAGTATCCCCCTCAAGAGGCTAAATATAAGGTTTATATAATAGATGAAGTTCACATGCTTTCTATGGGAGCGGTAAATGCATTTTTAAAGACATTAGAGGAACCACCTAGTAATGTAATATTTATACTGGCAACTACAGATCCTCAAAAACTTCCGATTACCATATTGTCTAGGTGTCAAAGATATGATTTTAGGAGAATAAAAAGTGAAGATATATTTACAAGATTAAAAAAAATAGTAGATGAACAAGGTGTATTTGCAGAAGACAAAAGTCTTTCATTGGTGTCTAGAATATCAGATGGAGCTATGAGAGATGCATTGAGCATATTAGATCAAGCCATATCCATGGGGGATGGTAAGGTAGAGTATGAAAGTTTAATCAATATGCTAGGACTTGTTACTAATGATAATTTATTTAAATTGGTAGATGAAATAATAGATAAAAAAGTAGAAGAATGTATAAGGATTATAGATGATATAGTATTTAGTGGTAAAGAAATACATATGTTTACGAGAGATTTAATAAAGCATATGAGAAATTTAATAATGGTTAAGGTAACGGAAAATCCAGAAGAGGTATTGGATATGTCTAGTGAAAATATCCAAATGCTTAGAGTACAATCGGAAAAGCTTAGAACAGAAGAAATTATGAGGTATATAAGAATTCTTCAAGAGGCAGAAGAACAGACTAAATGGAGTAAGCAGAGCAGAATTTATTTAGAAATGGCAGTAATAAAGATGTGCAAAATGCAATATGATACTTCTAAAGAGATATTGTTAGCACGAATAAATAAGCTTGAGAATATTATAAATCATGGAAATATAAAAGTAGTAGAAGAAAGTTCTAATGATAATGTAGACGATAAAGTAAAAAGAATAGAGGAAAAAGTAAAAGGAAGAGTAAAAAAGGAAGATAGAAGTGTAAATGAACCTAGAAGTATATATGTGGAAGAAATAAATAAAGATTCCTCTTTAACTTTAGAAACAGTAAAAAAATCATGGAAAGATATATTAGAAGTATTTAAAGCTAAGAGAAAAATGGTGGTTTATGCCTCTCTAATGACAGGAAGAGTTATTGGTTGCAGTGGTGGAATAATACAGATAAAATATGATAAGGAATTTGCTTTTAATAAAAAAAGATTAGAAAAGGATGATAACAGGAAAATAGTAGATGAGATCTTTTCAGATGTACTTGGGGAAAAAGTCAAAGTTATATATGTAGTAGATGAACAAGTTAAAATTAAGAAAACTCCAGAAGAAATATTAACTGAAAATTTTCCCAAAGAAATGATAGAGATAATAGATGAGTAATCTTCGAATATGGTTATTGTTTAAAAATTTTGATATAATAAATGAAAATATTAAAAGAAAATATTAAAAGGAAGGCAGGTGAAGTGCCTGATTTGTGGTTAAATAATGTAATACCACCATGCTATTTGTTTTAATAGCATGAAAATATTGTACTATAAACTTGTACAGTATTTAGAAATCGGGTAATGATTATGGCAAGAGGCGGATTCCCAGGAATGGGTGGAGGAAATATGAATAATTTAATAAAACAAGCTCAAAAGATGCAGAAGCAAATGGAAGAAATGCAAAAAGACCTTGAGGAAAAGGAATTTAAGGTTACTGTAGGTGGTGGAGCAGTTACAGTAGTAGCTAATGGAAGAAAGCAGATAGTAGAAATGAAAATAAAACCAGAAGTAGTAGATCCTGATGATGTAGAAATGCTACAAGATTTAATTCTTTCAGCATGTAATGAGGCTTTAAGACAAGCGGAAGAATCTACAGCTAATGCTATGGGCAAAATAACTGGAGGAATGAACTTACCAGGAATGTTCTAAAGTTTATTACTAGTAAAGATATAAATATATCTAGAATAGATACAATACACATGAAAATTGCATAATGATAAAAATAATGAAGAAAGGAGACCGCTGGCTTACGGTATAGCATTAGAAGAGTGTTATTATGTACACTAATTATTGATATAATTTTATCCTTGGATAAATTAAATAATAAGTTTAAAGCTTATTATTCATTACTATAAGTCTATGGTTAGATAAATAATTTAGTGTATGAATAAAATCTATAGAATATGAACCTATAAAGAATGCACATAAATACAAACTATATAGATTTTATAAAGCTGAATGAAGTGGATTTTTATCCTATAGCAATAGAAAAACTAATAGAAGAATTTGCAAAGCTACCTGGAATAGGACATAAGACTGCTCAAAGACTTACATTGCATGTTTTAAATTTACCTAAGGAAGAAGTAGAGGGATTTGCTAGAGCTTTAGTAAAGGCAAGAGGAACTATAAAGTATTGCTCTGTTTGTGGAAATTTTACAGACACGGATCCTTGTGCTATATGTTCAAATCCTAGTAGAAATAAAACTATTATTTGTGCAGTTGAACAACCTAAAGACATAATGACCATGGAAAAGGTCAAAGAGTACAATGGCGTTTACCATGTACTTCACGGAACTATTTCACCTATGGCAGGTAGAGGACCAGATGATATAAGACTAAAAGAGCTTATACGAAGAATAAATGGAGATATAAAAGAGGTTATTGTAGCTACTAACCCTAATGTGGAAGGTGAAGCTACAGCTATGTATATATCGAAAATATTAAAACCTTTAGGGGTGAAAGTAACTAGAATAGCTCATGGAGTCCCTGTAGGGGGAGACTTAGAGTATGCTGATGAAGTTACTTTATCAAAAGCTCTAGAAGGAAGAAAAGAAATATAGTGAAGTAGAGTTATAAACTTCCCATTTAGTGTCTATAATTTAAATAGATACTAAATGGGAAGTTTTTTATTAATAGAGTTATGAAGAACATGTATTAATCAGCTATGTAATTAAGTATGGAATTGTAAAGTTGCATTAGAACTTTTTCATTTATAGTAAGTATTAAATTAAAAGGAAGTGCTTTTATGAATAAAAAGAAATTTGGAGAAGATATATTTAGTAGAATTAAATATACTAAGGAGCAAAGAGAAATACTAAAGGGTTTAGAATCTGCTATGCAGGAATTAAAAGATGCTAGAGAGTTTTTTCAGATAGCACACAATCCTGATTTGATTGATTATGCTATATATAGAGAAGCTGCGGCACAAGCTAAGTATATATATCTTTTAAATGAAGCTAAAAATAAAAATATAAAGGTAAATTCTTATTTATTAGTAGAGAATAATGAAGTGGTATAAAATTTTAGATCCCTTTATATAGCTAATAATAGACATGAAAATTATCTTCCTGATTTTATTATAATTTAGAATGACATTATGTATGGTTAATGATAGGATACAAAAGTTTATATGAAATAATTATAGTAATATATTAAGTACAAGATGTATAATAATTATTATAAGGTAAATATAAGTAGGAACGCTTTCTAATATAAATGTACAGGGGGGATAAGCTATGCAGTTAGAATACATAGGATATTTTTTAATAGGAATAGTACTGATGGTTATATTGGTAAAATTACTAGCATGGCCACTTAAAATTTTGTTAAAGTTAATAGTTAATGGTGTATTGGGAGCAGTGCTGCTAATTTTAGTAAATTTAGTGGGCGGGGCTTTCGGACTAAGTATAGGAGTAAATGCTATTACTGCATTGATAGCAGGTTTCTTTGGAGTTCCAGGAGTAATATTTTTAATTATATTTCAAAATCTACTATAATATGTGTTTATAATTTAAACGTTATTTTATGTTTATTAACACAAAAACTCAATCTCATACAAGGTTAACATAAAGATTGTATGGCATTATGTAAGTTTTTTATGGTTTTAGGGGCAAAAATATAGTAATTAAAAATAAAGGTTTACTGAAGTAATAATTAATCAATACTATAATTGGTAAGACAATATTCTCTTTCACAGAAGTGAGAGGGAATTTTATTTTTATGATATATTTACTAAGTGCAATGTTGTCATCTTATATAAAAATGAAAATAATATTATTTACAGATAGTAAGTTATAAAATCTAAAAGGAATAAAAACTTTTCCTAGTGTATCAATATGTATAAAACAAAGTAAAATAGAGTAGAATAGAGCAATTTAAAAATAATACAATCAAATGGAGGAAAAAAGAATGAAAACATACTAAAATACATGATATTATAAAACACGTCGTTGAAACACGACAAAGCAGTTCAGCACAAAATAAGCTTTTAAGTTAAATGTAAAGTTTAAAAATGTGTTGACAAGTATTAAAAAAAAATGATACAATATAAAAGTCGCTTGAGGCGACAGAGAAAAACTGGTCTTTGAAAATTAAACAGAGATGATGATGATAAATCATAAAGTCAGTGAATTTGAGTTTGAGATTGAACTTTTAAATTGAGAGTTTGATCCTGGCTCAGGACGAACGCTGGCGGCGTGCCTAACACATGCAAGTCGAGCGATGAAGTTCCCTTCGGGGAACGGATTAGCGGCGGACGGGTGAGTAACACGTGGGCAACCTGCCTCAAAGAGGGGAATAGCCTCCCGAAAGGGAGATTAATACCGCATAAAATTACGAAATCGCATGATTTTGTAATCAAAGGAGTAATCCGCTTTGAGATGGGCCCGCGGCGCATTAGCTAGTTGGTAAGGTAAAGGCTTACCAAGGCGACGATGCGTAGCCGACCTGAGAGGGTGATCGGCCACATTGGAACTGAGACACGGTCCAGACTCCTACGGGAGGCAGCAGTGGGGAATATTGCGCAATGGGGGAAACCCTGACGCAGCAACGCCGCGTGAGTGATGAAGGCCTTAGGGTTGTAAAGCTCTGTTATCTGGGACGATAATGACGGTACCAGAGGAGGAAGCCACGGCTAACTACGTGCCAGCAGCCGCGGTAATACGTAGGTGGCGAGCGTTGTCCGGATTTACTGGGCGTAAAGAGTGCGTAGGCGGATGTTTAAGTGAGATGTGAAATACCCGAGCTCAACTTGGGTGCTGCATTTCAAACTGGGCATCTAGAGTGCAGGAGAGGAAAGCGGAATTCCTAGTGTAGCGGTGAAATGCGTAGAGATTAGGAAGAACACCAGTGGCGAAGGCGGCTTTCTGGACTGTAACTGACGCTGAGGCACGAAAGCGTGGGGAGCAAACAGGATTAGATACCCTGGTAGTCCACGCCGTAAACGATGGGTACTAGGTGTCGGGGGTCCAACCTCGGTGCCGCAGTAAACACATTAAGTACCCCGCCTGGGGAGTACGGTCGCAAGATTAAAACTCAAAGGAATTGACGGGGGCCCGCACAAGCAGCGGAGCATGTGGTTTAATTCGAAGCAACGCGAAGAACCTTACCTAGACTTGACATCCCAAGAATACTGTGGAAACACGGTAGTGCCCTTCGGGGAACTTGGTGACAGGTGGTGCATGGTTGTCGTCAGCTCGTGTCGTGAGATGTTGGGTTAAGTCCCGCAACGAGCGCAACCCCTATTGTTAGTTGCTACCATTAAGTTGAGCACTCTAGCAAGACTGCCTGGGTTAACCAGGAGGAAGGTGGGGATGACGTCAAATCATCATGCCCCTTATGTCTAGGGCTACACACGTGCTACAATGGTCGGTACAACGAGACGCAAGACCGTGAGGTGGAGCAAATCTCAAAAACCGATCTCAGTTCGGATTGTAGGCTGCAACTCGCCTACATGAAGCTGGAGTTGCTAGTAATCGCGAATCAGAATGTCGCGGTGAATACGTTCCCGGGCCTTGTACACNTATGTGTGACGGCGTGCTTTTTGTAGAACGAGCCAGCGAGTTATGGTATGTAGCAAGGTTAAGCACTTAAGGTGCGGAGCCGCAGGGAAACCGAGTCTGAATAGGGCGATTAGTTGCATGCTGTAGACCCGAAACCGGGTGACCTATCCATGACCAGGTTGAAGCGGAAGTAAAATTCCGTGGAGGACCGAACCACGTTGGTGTTGAAAAACCATGGGATGAGCTGTGGATAGCGGAGAAATTCCAATCGAACTCGGAGATAGCTGGTTCTCCCCGAAATAGCTTTAGGGCTAGCGTCAGGTAATTGAGTAATGGAGGTAGAGCACTGANCTCTCAAATGAAGTTAAACACTAAGGTGTTTAACTAAGCGACTGTACCAAATCGTAGATTTGGAACATCTGCTTATGTTCTTTGAAAATTGCACAGTGAAGAAAGTAGAAATTATTACAATTGTGATGATTTCACTGGAGAATCAATTATAGAAACAAACTTATTAGATAATCTAATAAGTGCTAATTTGCAGCAAAATCAAAGATTTTAAGATGAGTTAAGGAAACTCAATCAGCAGAGCTGATGAGTGTTAATTTGTTACAAAATCAGAGATTTTGACAAATTATACAGGTCAAGCTACAAAGGGCGCATGGCGGATGCCTTGGCACTAGGAGCCGACGAAGGACGTGATAAGCTGCGATAAGCTGTGGGTAGGCGCAAATAGCCTGTGAACCACAGATTTCCGAATGGGGCAACCTGCTCAGCTACGCTGAGTACTGTATGCTGAATTCATAGGTATACAGAGGCAAACCCGGGGAACTGAAACATCTAAGTACCCGGAGGAAGAGAAAGAAAAATCGATTTCCTAAGTAGCGGCGAGCGAACGGGAAAGAGCCCAAACCTAAGTCTTCGGATTTAGGGGTTGCGGATAGATCATAACGTCTTAGATTTTCTAATCGAAGAGAGCTGGAACGCTCCACCACAGAAGGTAATAGTCCTGTAGGTAAAAGAAATATAAGATAGATCTACTCCAGAGTACCACGAGACACGTGAAACCTTGTGGGAAGCTGGGAGGACCACCTCCCAAGGCTAAATACTACCTAGTGACCGATAGTGAAGAAGTACCGTGAGGGAAAGGTGAAAAGAACCCCGGGAGGGGAGTGAAATAGAACCTGAAACCGTGTGCCTACAAACTGTCGAAGCACTTTACATGTGTGACGGCGTGCTTTTTGTAGAACGAGCCAGCGAGTTATGGTATGTAGCAAGGTTAAGCACTTAAGGTGCGGAGCCGCAGGGAAACCGAGTCTGAATAGGGCGATTAGTTGCATGCTGTAGACCCGAAACCGGGTGACCTATCCATGGCCAGGTTGAAGCGGAAGTAAAATTCCGTGGAGGACCGAACCACGTTGGTGTTGAAAAACCATGGGATGAGCTGTGGATAGCGGAGAAATTCCAATCGAACTCGGAGATAGCTGGTTCTCCCCGAAATAGCTTTAGGGCTAGCGTCAGGTAATTGAGTAATGGAGGTAGAGCACTGAATAGGCTAGGGGGCATATCGCTTACCGAACCTTATCAAACTCCGAATGCCATTTACTTTTATCCTGGCAGTCAGACTACGAATGATAAGATCCGTGGTCAAGAGGGAAACAGCCCAGACCATCAGCTAAGGTCCCAAAGTGTAAGTTAAGTGGTAAAGGATGTGGGATTTCTAAGACAACTAGGATGTTGGCTTAGAAGCAGCCACTCATTTAAAGAGTGCGTAATAGCTCACTAGTCAAGAGATCCTGCGCCGAAGATGTCCGGGGCTCAAACTTACCACCGAAGCTATGGATATACTATGTATATGGTAGGGGAGCTTTCTGTACGGGTTGAAGTCGTACCGTAAGGAGCGGTGGACTGTACAGAAGTGAGAATGCTGGCATAAGTAGCGAGAAATGAGTGAGAATCTCATTGGCCGAAAATCTAAGGTTTCCTGAGGAAGGCTCGTCCGCTCAGGGTTAGTCGGGACCTAAGCCGAGGCCGAAAGGCGTAGGTGATGGACAATCGGTTGATATTCCGATACCACCATGATCCGTTTGAGAAATGGGGTGACGCAGTAGGATAGGATGTGCGCACTGATGGATGTGCGTCTAAGCACTTAGGATGATTGAACAGGCAAATCCGTTCAATCTTAAGTCTGAGGTGTGATGGGGAGTGAAATTTTAGTAGCGAAGTATCCAATTCCACACTGCCAAGAAAAGCCTCTATCGAGGAAAATGGTGCCCGTACCGCAAACCGACACAGGTAGATGAGGAGAGAATCCTAAGGCCAGCGGAAGAATTGTTGTCAAGGAACTCGGCAAATTAACCCCGTAACTTCGGGAGAAGGGGTGCCTACGAGAGTAGGCCGCAGTGAATAGGCCCAAGCAACTGTTTAGCAAAAACACAGGTCTCTGCTAAAGCGAAAGCTGATGTATAGGGGNACTCTAGTATTTACATACTAGAAACTTAGTAACTAGTTAATCTAGTCCACTAGAAACCTAGCTGCGCAGCAGCTACTTACTAGCAAACTAGACGCTAGCCAACTAGCAAACTAATAAGTGGCAGTGATAGAAATTTAGAGCAGGCAAAACTAGCCCTCTAGTCATCTAGCACACTACCCAACTAAAAGTATCTGGTGATTATGGCTTGAAGGTAACACCCCTTTCCATTCCGAACAGGACGGTTAAGCTTCAAAGCGCCGATGGTACTGCAGGGGAAGCCCTGTGGGAGAGTAGGTCGTCGCCAGGTTATTTGGCTCCTTGGTCAAGCGGTTAAGACACCACCCTTTCACGGTGGTAACAGGGGTTCGATTCCCCTAGGAGTCACCATTTTAATATTGTGCAGGTGTGGCGGAATTGGCAGACGCACTAGACTTAGGATCTAGCGCCTACGGCGTGGGGGTTCGACTCCCTTCACCTGCACCAATTATATTAAGCGGGTGTTGCTCAATGGTAGAGCGCCAGCCTTCCAAGCTGGACACGAGGGTTCGATTCCCTTCACCCGCTCCATTTATTATTTTTTATGCGTCTTTAGCTCAGCTGGATAGAGCAACGGCCTTCTAAGCCGTGTGCCAGGGGTTCGACTCCCTTAAGACGCACCATTTATTGGGATGTCGCCAAGTGGTAAGGCACTAGACTTTGACTCTAGCATTCGTAGGTTCGAATCCTGCCACCCCAGCCAATAATAAGAGTTTCTTGTATGAAACTCTTATTAAATTTTAATACTTTTTTCTGCGGAAGTGGCTCAGTTGGTAGAGCGCCACCTTGCCAAGGTGGATGTCGCGGGTTCGAGTCCCGTCTTCCGCTCCACATAGATTAGCCTGACATTGATGTCAGGTTTTTTTATTATATATAAATTTATAGTAATTTTAGATTCATCTAACGTAATATTTATCGTTTTATAAAAAATTTGAATAGAATATATATGTACTATTATATTTTTCTATAAATTGAAGTGTTGACTATTACTTTATACTATAGTATAATTTGTAAATGTCGGATGAAATATGGCTCCTTGGTCAAGTGGTCAAGACTCCACCCTCTCACGGTGGCATCAGGGGTTCGAATCCCCTAGGAGTCATTTTAACTTTTTTTGAAATAATAATATTGGGGTGTCGCCAAGCGGTAAGGCACGGGACTCTGACTCCCGCATTCCGCAGGTTCGAATCCTGCCACCTCAGCCAAAAAACTCTTGTTTTTAAAACAAGAGTTTTTTTGTTATATAGAGTTTATTTCATATGAAGATGTTCTAATAATTATCTTCTATGAAATAAAATTATAAAATGTGTAATGCTAAATATTTTTTAATCTTGGAATAAAGTAACGTAGGCTTGTTAAGTAAAACTATTTTTTAAGTTAAGAGTTAATTCATAAAGTTAGTTTTATAGAAGTGTTAGTCTATATCTGATACAATTAGACATATAAGAAATAATATAAAATTATTATTTTATGTGAATAAAATATATAAGTTTGATGTATTTTAAACAGAGAATATACAATACTGTGGATAAGTTTTAAATTTACAAAAATGTTGTTAATAAAATATATAAGGAATGAGTAAAAATGAAAACAGATAAGAGAATTATAAAAACAAAATTTATAAAAAGACCTAATAGGTTTCAAGCATATGTCTATATAGATGGCCAAGAACAAATGGTACACGTACCTAACACAGGAAGGTGTAAAGAGATACTTGTACCAGGTAGTACTGTATTACTTAGGGAGGAGAACAATCCTACAAGAAAGACAAAGTATGATTTAATAGCAGGATATAAAGGAGATAAGCTTATAAATATAGATTCGCAGATTCCTAATAAGGTAGTAGAGGAAGCTTTAAAAGAAAAAAGAATAAAACCTTTAGCAGGGTATACAAATATTCAAAGAGAGAAGTTTTTTAAAAATAGTCGATTTGATTTTAAATTAACTAATAATAATGGACATGAATATTACTTAGAAGTAAAAGGAGTGACTTTAGAAAAGGAAGGGCTCACAAAGTTTCCAGATGCGCCTACAGAAAGAGGAAGAAAACATTTGCTAGAGCTTGTAGAAGCTAAGAGTAAAGGTTATGGAGCTGGTGTACTTTTTTTAATACAAATGAAGGATGTTAAAAAATTTATGCCCAATGAAGAGATGGATGAGAAATTTTCAGAAGCGTTAAGATTAGCGTATTCTAATGGAGTAGATATATATGCCTATGATTGTGAAGTAGGCGAGGATTTTATAACTTTAAGAAAATCTATACCTGTTGAGTTGCAATAGTTTTAAAATAGTATAGTTATGTAATATACAAGGAGGTTTTAAAGTTTAATATAAATGTTATTAAGCTTAAATTATTATAGGTATAACTGTTGTAATAACATTAGAGAGAATATAATTATTTATTAAATTAAACATAAGTAATCTATGGATTAAATAAAGAGGGGGAGAAAAGATTGAAGTTTAAATATTGTCCTTTGTGTGGGAGGGAACTTGAAGAAAAATATAGTTGGGATGAGGGTGGAGTTCCTTATTGTTCTTACGATAATATAATGTATTTCGACACACCTAAGCCTTGTGTGGTAGTAGCTGTTATTAAAGACAATCAAATTCTTTTGCTTAAACAAAGCTATATATTTAAAAATTCTAAGGTTCTAGTGTCAGGATACGTAACAAATGGTGAAACGGTGGAGGAAACGGTGCACAGGGAGGTAAAAGAAGAGACAGGCATAAAAGTAGGAAATATAAAATATTTAGGTAGTAATTATTTAAAGGCTAAGGAAATAATCATGCTTACATATATGGCAGAGTATGTAGATGGAGAAATAAATAAATCTTCAGAAGTTGAGTGGGTAGATTGGAGCAATTTAGAGGATGCTCTATGTGAAATGTCAGAAGATGAAATAGGAAAAGAAGTAGTTAGAAAAGTATTAAGAGAGATCAAATATCCAGGGGATAGGGCTTATCGCTGTGACAGCGGAAGTTGCAAACTATAAGAATATTGTGAAGTAATACTTTGAAGAAAAATCTAATTTTAATTCCGTAATAAATGTGTAATTTGGGACTGTTCACAATACGCCAAGAACTTCTAAATGTCTCACAGTTAAAGCCCCTAAAGCTTTCAAACTCACTCGTTCCTCGTTCAAACATGAAAGCTTCTTAACGGGTCTTTAACTGTGAGACATAAGAAGTTCTAAGGCTAGTTCAATAGTCCCAAATTCCACATTTATTACTACATTAAAATCAGATTTTTAGTTTAATATGTATGTGGTTTGAGAGGAGAAGCCTACTAAAGGATGATTTTCCTCCTCTTCGCTATGGAAAATCTTTAATTTATAAAAAAACGCTCATAATATTTTTTTAGGCGTAGCCTTTCGTTTAATCTACAATATTATTTTTATTAGTTGTGAGATAGAATTATTAACTTTGATTATATACTAATGAATAATTGATTATGAAAATACATTAATATGTAAGAGTTAATATATTTTGCCGTGAGGCATTGGTTTGTATAAATCTTAATCATTTCTATGTATTTAGGTTGGCTATCGCCAATAAAAGATTTTTAAAGCGCTAAAAGAAAAAGCTATAACTATTCCATTTAATGAAATAGTTATAGCTTTTTTGCTATCCCATTTATTTAATTAAAGATTTTCCGTAACATAGTGGAGGAAAATCCTCCTTCAGTAGGCTGTCTCGCCCATAAGTAATGTACGTATGAACCGAAAAATCTGTCTTTAAGGTAACAATAAATATATTTTTTTAGACTATTGAGCTAGCCTTAGAAATTCTTTGTTTTCAAATATCAATACCCGTTAAGAAGCTTTCATGTTTGAGCGCCGTTAGAAGCGAGTTTGAAAGCTTTAGGGTATTGATATTTGAAGACATTAGAATTTCTTGGCGTATTGCGAGCAGTCTTAAAAAATATATTTATTGTGGACTTAAAGACAGATTTTTCTTATGGCACTTGCTTCACAATATATTCTTAATGTTCTCTTACTACTTTAATCTCTAAAATACTGTCATTATAAGTTATTGAAGTTTCATCTGTCATCATTCCTACAAGAGTTAGTTCTGAATCCGTGTCATCGTCACCTGTTAAATTCCAATAGTATTCTTCTATTTCATGGCATCTAGGTGCATTGAGTAGTTTTTTTGATATTTCTAGTGTAGTTTCGCTTAAATTTTCTATTTTTGATTTTATATATATTAAAGTTCTATCTTCTTTTGTTTTAACGTCTATTGACATGTCTTTACCGCCATTATTGTAACAAAAATTCATAAGTTCGCTAACTATTTTTATATTTCGTTGATTGTTGTGTTTCATTTTCTATTTATCATCCTTTCTAAAAGAGGTTATAAGTGGTATTAAAAATATAGCCACAATACCTCCAGCAAAACCATTATTATAAAGATTTAATCCACCGTGAAGAAAGCCTGTGTTGGCTACTATACATACATGTATAAAACCAGCAATAATTCCATATAGCCAGCCAAAGTGACCAGCGATAGGTGCTAAAGTTGTACTAAATAGTGCAGAAAGAACCATTTGAGGTGAATTTATTTTCCAGATATTTAGTAGGGAACAAAAGGTTGTTCCTAGTATTATAGGTATGATGTTTTTAGGATGTTTACCAAACCCACTAAAGCCAGCAACGGTGAATATTCCACCGATGGTAGGACCATTAAGGTCACCTCCTATTATTAGTATATATAGTGTGGATAATATTCCTAATATTCCCATGTTTACAAAGACGGTACCATCACCATAAATTATATAAAAGTCAGATATAAGTCTTCCAGATTGTTTACATAACTCTTTAAACTTTTTAAATGAATTTTTGTCTAACAAATATCCAATAAGTATCATGGATGTAAAGAGTATAATTAGTAATATTGCAAAAAGAAAGTTATTACCTGTAGACCATATTAGTCTTGTTTTAAAATCTATTCCAAAAGCTCTAAGTATAGACATTAGTACAGTCCCTAAGAGCCCAGCAGCAAAGCCTGTATTATAAAGATTATATCCCTGATGCAGTTTTAAGCAATAGGATGTTATTGAAGGTAAAATGAATCCAACAATAACCCCAAAGCAAATTCCTATAATTAAGGCTCCAATTTGAGAAAAATTAGATGAATATTTAAATTGAGTTACTGTAGGAGAAAGAGTAGTTGCAAATAATGCAATAAGTACATAATTTAAAAATGGTTCCTTTTGATATTTTGAATACAGCCATACTCCTAAAAAAATAGGCCATACATTTAAAATGTTTTTTCCGAAAAAGGCAAAGCCCGTTATAGTAGATAGGGCAGCTATAGTTGAGCCATTAGGTTTGATTCCTACATATACAAGAATTCCTATACACATAAGTGAAAGTAGAGCCGAATTTACAAAAGTAGCACCTATGCCACCAATTGCAATATAGTCTGTTACAAGTATGTCTGATTCTAGAATAATTGACTTTAATCCATTAAATATATTATAGGGAGTGTCTATTATAAAAGCAAATAACATAAAAGCAATATAATAAGCTATTAATATATAATAGGTCTTAAAAATTTTCTTTTTAACTACATTTTTCATAGGAATCCCCCAATCATATAATAAAGTAATTTTATTATACAATAAATTACTTTAACAGAGTAATAGTTTTAAAGTATTTAAGGAATTTTCTAGTCTTTAAGTGAAAAAATATAAAAACTATTATATAATTAAAGGTGTTATATATAGTAATATCTCAAAATGATTACATTAATACAAAATAAAAAAGAATCTTTATAAACATTATATTTATAAGAGTTCTTATAAAAATATATTAGAACAAGAGAGGAATTAAAATGAAGGTTATACCTAAAAATTGTGAAAGTTGCCCAGAATATATAAAAGGCGAGTGTGATACTTTAACAGATAAGTGCATGTGTAAAAGATGTCCTAGAAATTTACCAGAGTGCTTAATAACTAGATATTGCAGAGAGACAGAATCTGTATTATCTTATGGAAGGAACAACTAAATAATTATAAGCAAATAAATGATTTTTTCTCATTTATATATAGAGAAAGACAAATATAAATTAGGGGGTTATAATTATATGGAATTTGAAACAAAGCTTGGAGAATTTAAAGATTATTTAACAAAAATTGAATATTTAGGTTGTGCAACTAGTGTACTATATTGGGATATGAGAGTTTATGCACCTAAGAAGGGAGTTACATACAGAAGTGAGGTTTTAGGGTATTTATCCGGAGAACTTTATAAGCTCACTACCAGTAATGAAATGAAAGCATTTTTAGACTATTTTTCTAAATTTGATGATTTAGATACTGTAACTAAAGCCATGGTAGAAGATGCGAAAAAACAATATGATCAGACTAAAAAAATACCGGAGGATAAATATAAAGAGTATACAATACTTACTTCTAATGCAGAGTCAGCATGGCAAGAGGCAAAGGAGAAAAATGATTTTTCTATATTTCAGCCTTATTTAGAAAAAATAGTGGAATTTAAAAAAGAATTTATAGAATATTGGGGATATAAAGATAATAAATACGATACTTTGTTAGATTTCTTCGAGCCAGGAATAACAGTTGAGAAGTTAGATGAAGTATTTAAAGAATTAAGAGATGCCATAATAGCATTACTGAACAAAATAAATAACAGCAGTGTTAAAGTAGATAAGAATATTTTAACTAAAGAAATAGACATTGCAAGACAGGATAAATTTTCAAAAGAAGTTTTAGAAAAACTAGAATATGATTTTGAAGCAGGAAGAGTAGATGAAACAGAGCATCCATTTACCATTGAATTTGGTAACAAGGATGTTAGAATAACAACGCATTACTTTAAAAATAATTTTATAAGCGGACTTTTAAGTAACATACATGAAGGTGGTCATGCTATATATGAACAAGACGTACCTGACAGTCTAAGAGCAACAGGATTAGCCTCAGGAGCATCTATGGGTATACATGAGTCCCAGTCAAGATTTTATGAAAATATTTTAGCCAGAGGAAAAGAATTTTGGAAATACTTCTATCCTATACTTCAAGAAAGATTCCCAGAATATAAAGAAGTTCCTTTTGTAGAGTTTTTTAAGGCTATAAATTTAGTAGAACCATCACTTATAAGAACAGAAGCAGATGAACTTACTTATAGTATTCATGTAATAATAAGATATGAAATAGAGAAAATGCTTATAAATGGAAAAATCCAAGTTAAGGACTTGCCAAGAGTTTGGAATGAAAAATATAAGGAATATTTAGGAGTAGAACCTTCTACTGACTCTGAAGGAGTTCTTCAGGATGTACACTGGGCGGGAGGAGATTTTGGATATTTCCCAAGTTATGCTTTAGGAAATTTATATGGAGCTCAATTCTTAAATAAGATGAGAGATGATATTAAGGATCTAGATGAGCAAATAGAAAAAGGAAACTTTGGTGTAATTCATAGTTGGCTAAAGGAAAATGTTCATAAGCATGGAGCTGTATACAAGCCTTCAGAATTGATTAAAATGGTTACAGGTGAAGAATTAAAAGCTAAGTATTTCATAGAATATTTAAATAAAAAATACGCTGAAGTATATGATATCTAATATTTATTTTTAGGTTTTTTCTATATTAAATTAAATTGAGTAATAAGAGCTATTATTAAATTTTTTATAAATTTAGTAATAGCTCTTATACTTTATAATTTTTTTATAGAAATCATTATATTTTCAGATGCTATTTAGTGTATAAACGAACTGAGGTTTTCATAAAATCTTATTAAACGATTAACCCACAATAAGGTACAATGTGGTGGAATTATGAAATTTCTCCTCCATGACTTGCATAAAAGCTCGGAACAATAAATTTAATTTAAGAAATTCTAATCTTTTATCCATATAAAATTATCTAACGCTCACATTCAGCGTCTTGTCTCAGGTTCGCTAGCCTGGCGTCCTTTTAAGGCTTACGATAATTTTATCTGTCTAAAAGAAGAATTTCTAAAATTAAATTTAAACAGTTCTTTCGCTTCTTATGCAAGTCATTCCAGAGAAATTTCATAATTCAAGTAATATAATGCTTTTTGTGGGTTAATCATTAAACGTAATAAATATATTTTGAATTAAATATAGAAAAAATACAAATAATAAGTGTAAATATAGATGGAAGTGGTGCAAAATTTTAAGATTTTAATGCTAAAAGAAAAGGAATGTTTTAAAATTTTGTATACTTAGTGGTCTAATATTCAATGAAAGTAGAAGAAAGGGGATTTGTGTTTATGGTTTCTAATGAATTAAAGATGCGCATAGGGCAAAATTGTCCAGGATATGTTTCAAGAAACACAGGTTTTATGTCTAGTTCTAGTGAATTAGCAGAGAGTTGCAATAATTGTGCTAATTTTGTAAGAGGAAGATGCATTAAAGACTTATTTGATAAGATTAGAGAAGAAATAAGACAAAATTAAATTTGTTAATAAAACTTGAAATATTAATTTATATATAATAAATAGAAAGGAGCAACTAATAGTTGTATAAAATATAAACATATAGACACAATCATAGTTAAATGTATATATTTTATTAAAAGCTCCCTACATTCGTAAAGAGTGTAGAGTGGTGTTTAAAAAAGCATCCAAAACTCCTTTAAGTGCTGGAAGTCCCTAAAGCTACATTAACCACAACGTAGGAATGAAATAAGTCTAAGCGTGAAGGTTACGAAAGTAGAAAAAATAATGTAGATAGTGCAAGGTTAAATCCTAAACACGGTGACAATGGGTAATCAGCAACCAAGTTCCGAAAAGGAAAAGGCTCAACGACTAGAGAGTAATCTCGTACCTTCAAGTGAGGGGAAATGGGGAGGATCCTAAATAATTAGGATTGTGATATAGTCTGTGCTTATATGAAAGTATAAGAAGTTCATAAACAGAGCTCTTAGCTTCAGATGGAGTTTTTACTCCAACTGAAGGTTAGAGATCGTTATCCAGGGACGTAGCTGCCGTTATCTCCCACTTTGTTAGAAGTGGGAGTGTTACGGCAGGTAGTCATCGGATAAAAGAACTGCATAGGAGTAACGACCTTATGTGAACATTCTAAAAATATTACAAATGTGCATTAGATAATTTATTAAAACAACCGTATTTTAAAATTTTATAATATAGCTAATAAAAGATTTCAAAGGGGGCATACTATAATATAAAAAATATTTAATCACAAATGTATGTATCCTATGAAAATAGAGCATGCATTTTATCAAAAATGAGGGTTAAATATTCTTTCATTGTAAAATTTTAAAATACGGTTGTAGGATAGTAAATAATTTTAAATTGAAAAATTTAAATGATTTTACGAACTGGTGCATCCAAGGCTTTAAGCCACCATAAGGTGTGATAAGTGCGAATTATCTAATATGAGTACATTTGTACTTGTTTTTAGAACCAGTAGGGTTAAGTTTTACAAGTTTCTTAACCAGATGTATATATGACTGAAATGTCTAATATGTTCGAACTTATGAGTGTGGGAAGTAACTGTCCTGAATTTTCTCCAACGGAGGGTGGATTAGTTTCCAGTGTTGGAAGTAGTATGAGCAAAAGCTGCGCGAAGTGTAAACACTTTAAAAATTATAAGTGTGATATCGATGTTTATGATAAAGTAGTCGCAGGGTTAGATCAGGCATAGAATTTAAAAAAATTAATGGTAATTTATGCATAATAAAGAAGGTGTAAAATCACCTTCTTTATTATATTTACATGCATTACTTTGAGCTTTTCTTAGAGTATAATTTTAGTAGGCGAAGGTAGTAGTAATTACTGTTTAAAAAAATAAAGGAGATACAAAAAGTATCTCCCATGTACATAATATATCCATTATAATGTAAGTTGAAGAGACTATACAGAAATGGGTGATATTATGTACATTATAAGTTTAAATGATAAAGCAATAACTTTCAATGATTTAGAGAAAAAAATATATAAATATGCATGTGAGGAAGCATGTAGGTTCATGAAAAAGGTGCTAACGCACCTAGACCGAAGGTTGTTGGATGAAAGAGATACTAAGGTTTATAGAAATAAAGGTTTTAAACATACCTGCTTAAAAACTATCATGGGAAATATAGAGTTTGATAGACGTATATATGAGTATAAAACTGATGATGGTAAAATAGCTTATAAATTTTTATTAGATGAATATTTGCAAATGGATACAATAGGACATATTTCAACTACATTAGTAGAAAAGATGGTAGATAATGTGACTAATGTTTCTTATAGGAACACTGCAAAAAATATTAAAGAGCTAACTAACCAAGAAATCAGCCATACGGCAGTATGGAATGTAGTACAAAAACTAGGTTCTAAAATAGAGGAAAAAGAAGAAAGAAAAATATTATTAAACAAAATAGGAAAGTTAAATGGTAAGAAAGAAGTTGAAGTTTTGTTTCAAGAAATGGATGGAATCTGGTTGAGCATCCAAGGAAAAGACAGACCTAAAGGAAAAAAGTCTAAAAAGAAAGAACTGAAGCTTGGAGTAAGCTATGAAGGCTGGAAGAAGAGAAATGGTAGTAAAGATGCTTATGTAGTTGAAAATAAAATAGCTTGGGCTAGTTTTGATAGTAGTAAAAAATTTAAAGAGCTTAGTGATGCTAGTATTGCTGAAATTTATAATATAGATGAAATAGATACAAGAATTTTAAATGGAGATGGAGCATCATGGATAAAACAAAGTTTAGGAGAAGAAGGTGTGTATTTTCAACTAGATCCATTTCATAGAAGTCAGGCTATAATAAGAGCCATACAAGATAAAAAAGAAGCTCATAAATTAATAAAAATGTTAAATGAAGGAAAAGTAGAAGAAAGCTTTGAGTATATAACAAATCTAATGATTAAGTATAGTGACGATGAAAATAAATTTAAGAAATTAGAAAAGCTATACATGTATTTTTTTGATAACAAGATAGGATTAAAGCCATATAAGCTAAGGAAAGAAATTAAAATGCCGAAGGCGCCGGAAGGATTAGAATACAGAAATTTAGGCACAATGGAGCATAATATCTGTGATGTATTAGCTCAAAGAATGAAAGGAAGAAAAATGAGTTGGTCAATTAGAGGTGCTAATAATTTAGCTAAAATACTAGCTGAAAAGGCAAGTAGAAGAATATACAATGTAGTAAATGAAATGTGTTCTAGTGTTATTTCAGATGATGAGCTAGAAAAAATAACAGAAATGATTACATTAACAGCAGCTGATGTAAATAAGAAAGTTGGTAAAGGCAAAGTATACCCAATACACCAAGGGAAGATGCCATTTACAGGCTGCGCCAATACAAATGGTCGCAAGGCAATAAGAGCCTTAGTTGAAAATAAAGGGTTTAATGACTTAGGATTTATTTAATAAAAGTATAAAATTATGTAGGTGAAGTGCGCCCTTTCGGGCTGGGGCGTAGCCCCTTATATAGGCTAGAAATATTAAATTTAAAAAAGTGTAAAAGTAAATTCAAAAACTATATTATAATGGATAAAATTTTAGAAAATAAAATTGCCCACTAGAACTTGACACAAACTGAGCTTTTTCAAATGTTGAGAAAATTTAAACAAAGTGATAAAATTTAGATGTGGGATTATATTCAATTTTAAGAAATGAATAAAAACTGGCATTTGTCAGAATGTGGGGGTTGTATATGAATAAGAAAAGATTTATGACTGGCTCAGCACAAGTTAAGGAAGAAGTATTGCAGAAAATGGCTATGCCTTTGGTAGGACATGGCAGTGAAAATGCCTGTGAGCTTCAAGAAAGGGTAGTTTATAAGTTAAAAAGAATATTTAATACGGACGAGGCTATATTATTGTCTTCATTTTCAGGTAGCGGACTTATGGAAGGTGCTGTACGTTCTTGTACTAGAAAGAGGGCAGCTATTTTTTCTATAGGTAATTTTGGAAACAGATGGTACGAAATAGCAACAGCTAACAATATACCAGTTGATTTATATGAAATAGAGTGGGGAGGAGCTATTAATGCAGAATTTGTAGATGAAGTTTTATCCACTGGAAAATATGATTTAATGGCTATAACTCACAATGAGACTTCTACAGGGATTGTTAATCCTATAGAGGAAATGGAAGGTATAATAAAGAAGTATCCAGAAATAGTGTGGTGTGTGGATGCAGTAAGTTCTTTTGGTGGTACTAAGATAGAAGTAGATAAGTTAGGTATAGATATTTGTATAACATCTACTGAAAAAGCATTAGCGCTACCTGCGGGTATGTCCATGTGTTCATTTTCCAGAAAAGCTATAGAAAGAGCAAATAAAATAACTCATAGAGGATATTATTTGGATTTACTTAATATATATGAGCACGCTATAAGAAATAAGTGCCAATATCCTTTTACCCCAGCAATATCTTATATGTATGGACTAGATTATCAATTAGATAATATAATAAAAGAAGGTTTAGATCACAGATATAAGCGACACGAGGAAATGTCTAAAGTGGTTAAAAGCTGGGCAGAAAAGAATTTTGAGATATTTGGAGATAAGAATCATTTATCTAAAACTATAACAGTTATTAAAAATACTAGAAATGTAAATATAGAAGGGTTAAACAAGAAATTAAAAGAAAGAGGATTCGCTATATCCAATGGTTATGGCAAGTTGAAAGAAAAGACTTTTGGAATAGGACACATGGGAGATGCCACGGTTCAGGAAGTTCAAGAGCTGTTATCAAATATAGACGATATTATAAGAATTTAGAAAAATAAGTAATTATATTTTAGCTAGAGAATATAAAAATATAGGATTATCCAATCCTATATTTTTATTATAAAGTACATTGCATTATAGAGTACCTAATGTTATAGTATACATGGGAGGTGAAAATAATGGAAATTGATAAAGAGTTATTAAAAGGGTGTATAGATACAATCTTAATGTGCTTGCTTAATGAAAAACCCATGTATGGTTATGAATTGGCACAAACTGTAAGAAAAGTAAGCGAAGAGAATTTTGAGTTAAAAGAGGGTACGCTGTATTTAGCTTTAAAAAGACTTGAGAAAAATAATTATGTAGAATCATATTGGTATGATGGACAAAGCGGCGGAGGTAGGCGTAAATATTATAAAAACACAATTAAAGGCAAAGAGTACTTATGTAAAAAAAAGGAAGAGTGGGTTTTTTTAAATAATATAATGAATAGATTTTTAGGGGGGATTTAGGGTATGGTGAGTATTGAAGAATTTGTTGATTCTCTTTATAAAGGGGTTAATGGAAAGTCAAAAGAAGTAGATGAACTAAAGGAAGAGATGAAATCCCATCTTATTGAAACAGTAAATGAATTAAAAAAACAAGGAAAGACAGAGGAAGAAAGTCTAAAAATAGCTTATGAGAGATTTGGAGATACTAGTGTAATTACAAGTGGTTTATTTAAAATTTTTCATAAACAAAGGAGATTTATTAAATTTATTTTTATTGTAGCTATAACTTGTATGTTAATAGGAGTTAGTTCATATGTCTTTATGACTCAAAAGGATTTAAAGTTTCATAATGAACAAAAAATATTAACAAAAGGGGTTCTGGAGATTATTGAAAATAAAAACTCAATTACAGAAGATGAGTTAATTAAAATAGATGAAATTATAAAAGACTATAAGTATATTAATTATTTTGCTATATTTAAAATTGAAGATATTTCTGAATTACAAAGTAAAATTATAAAAAATGGAGAAATGGGGATATATGGTAATTATTGTTATCCATCTGATATAAAGAAGGCTAAAATAGTATTTCCTAATGATGCTAAACAAATGGCTAATTCACCAAGTTCATATGATCGTTCTACAGTAGCAGCAACAAATGGAAAGTGGGTTGTGCAATATGAATATAAGGAGCATATTTACAAATATATAGAGAACTATTCTAAAAGAATGATATTTCCTCCTAGTGAATATCGAGTACCTAAGTTTAATTATAAAGTTTCTGATTGCTTTATTGTAATAGGTATAACACTTTTAGTTTTATGGATAGGAATTAAGCTTTACTGTAGGTTTAAATTTCATTTATTTAATTAAATAATGATGGATAATTGATATAAGGTAATAGTTTTATATATGGGTATTTTACTGCATTGTTCAATATGACAAAATAAAAATTAAGCATAAATTGAAGAGCAATTTATGCTTAATTTTTACTTAAAGCTTTTATAACCAGTTTACTCTTGCCGGTCTTAGGATTTATAGGTATGCTATCTACAAAATCTATAGAGTATTTCACATTTTTCATATTTTTATTTTTTAGGAATATGTTTATTTGAGAGATTATTTTTTTACTTAAAAAATCTGCATCTCTAGATGAACGTACACATTTTAGAATAAATTTATTTTCATTTACTTGAATAAACTGATATTTTAGTATTCCCTTTACGTTTAAATCATCCAAAAAAAGAGGATGTAAAAAATCTTTATTTCCATTTTCGGTTACAAACCACATGAGTTCTTCATGTCTTCCCATTATCTTATCTATGTGTGTATAGGGCAATGGACCAGAGTTTCTTTTGGTAAAATTCAGAACCATATCCGTAAGTTTATATCTTATTAGAGGGAATGCTTTGTTATAAAGAGGAGTTATAGTTAGTCTATTTTCATCATCTTTTTCTATATAATTCAAATCATCAAATAAGTACATGCCGTTGTAGTAGTTAGTAGATGCGCCTATGCATATAGACTCAGTGCAACCGTAATAGTCAATTACATCTGCATTAAACAATTCATGGTAGTATAAGGAATTTTCTTTTGTAAGGGGTTCACCACCAGTAATTATTTTCTTGGGATGAAGATTTAATTCTTTATTTTCCACTAAGGAGGATATTATATTTAAACAAGATGGATAGCCAGATATATAGCAAGGATTAAAATTTTTTAAGGATTCCTTCCATTGACTTAGAGGATTTTGGGCATTTATAATAATGCTTTTACATTTATATCTTTCCATACCATATACAGCAAGAGCTGTGCAAGCGTAGCCGCTTCCAACAGGAGCTATATAGAGGCTTTTTATAGGAAAGTCTTTTAGGGATACGGGATTATCACCTTCTATGCTTAATCTAACAAAATTAGCTTCCAGCGTATCTAAGGCCCCTTTGTCATATAGGAAGTTAGTAGGAACCCCTGTGCTCCCGGAGGTATGAACTAAATAATTATTTTTTACCTTTGGAAGAAGAGAAGAGCTTTTAATAGCTTGTTTAACCATATATGAATCCATGGGAACAGTGGAAATTTTATAAAAGTTATTTCTTACTTGTTCCTTGGTTAGAGCAGGAATTTCATTTATAGGTATATCATCTAAATCTTTGTATTTGATTCCTTTCCATGTGTAATAATTTTTATAAAATGGGCTATGCTTATATGCGTATTTTAATATATATCTAAAGTTCTTTTGACTATACAAAAGAACTTGCTCTCTAGTCCATTTATTATGATTATAGTAGTTAATTCCGTTTTTAATTAATCTAATCAACATAAAAATCACCTCATTATCATTTTTCATATTATAATTCAGCATATTATAATATTATTTCTAAATTGTAGTTTTTAAATCATTACCATATATTTATTATATATAATGTTATGGAATGCAGTGAATTTTTAGGTTAAAATAGGATTTGAAACTATATTTCATGTGTTATTTTTAGCAATGGATAATATGATTAAACCACAAAAAAGGTACAATGTAGTGGAATTATGAAATTTCTCCTCCATGACTTGCATAAGAGCTCGGAACAATAAATTAAATTTAAATATCTCCTTTGCTTCTTATGCAACTCATTACAGAGAAATTTCATAATTCAAGTAATGTAATACTTTTGTGGCATAGTTATAATATTATGTTCAATTAATTAAATAAGAATTTTACTACATATGTTGTTTTCTGTGGTAAATAATAAGTTAAAGATATTTATATAATTAGAACTGGAGTGATTATTTTGGATAACATGTTCACTAGAACAGAACTTTTAATAGGCAAAGATGCAGTAGATAAATTAAAAAATAGTAAAGTCATGGTACTTGGAGTAGGTGGAGTAGGCGGTTTTGTATGTGAGGCATTAGCAAGAGCTGGAGTTGGCACTATAGTTTTGGTAGATAAAGATGTAGTTGATATAACTAATATAAATAGACAAATAATAGCGCTTCATTCAACTATAGGTAAGGCAAAAGTGGAAGTTATGAAAGATAGAATTTTAGATATAAATCCACAATGCCATGTGCTATGTCACAAAGTTTTTATAGATAAGAAGAATATACCGGAGCTTGTAACTAAGGATGTAGACTATGTGGTGGATGCTATAGATACAGTTACATCTAAAATAGATTTAGCGCAGTGGTGTTATGAGCATGATGTTAAAATTATAAGTTCTATGGGTACAGGTAAAAAACTAGATCCAACTAGATTCAAAATTAGCGATATACATAAAACAAAAGTTTGTCCACTAGCTAAAGTTATGAGAAAGCAGCTAAAGGACAGGGACGTAAAGAAACTTAAAGTTCTCTATTCAGAGGAAATGCCTATTCAGCCTAAACTTCAAGAGTGTGGATTTGATGATACGGATGAAAACAGAAGAATGCCTTCAAGCATATCCTTTGTGCCTTCTTGTGCAGGGCTTATAATAGGTGGAGAAGTTATAAAGGATTTAATTGCCAATGTTTAATCATGTATTTTAACTCTATAATTTTATTATAAGGAGAAAATATTATGAGTAAAATTGAACCAATAGAACGAGAATTAATAAGTAAATATATTCTTCATCAGTTAAAAGATAGAGAGCTATCTACAAAGAAAAGACTGGAACTTAATATGTTTAAGGATATATATGTGAACAATAAATTTAAGAGCGAAGTTATGGAAAAATATGATGTTTCAAGAAGTACTTTTTACAGAATGGAAAAGAAGTTTTTAGAAGCATATTCTAAAAGGGAGTACTATATTAATGTTAAATCAAGAAAAAATAAGTTAACTGATGAAGAAAATACAAAATTAAAAGAGGTTTTGAAAAATACTCCTTTAAGTGCGGGAATGCCTTATTTAAGGTGGAGTATAGAGCGCGTAGATACTTATATACAAAGTAATTTTGGAGTAAAGTATAGTAACACTAGGTGTTACCAGATATATAATAAAAATGTTAGCCATATAGATGATAATGAAATAATAGAATTTGTCAACACTAATTACAAAAACTGGTACAATATTGATATATTTTATTTAAATAAGAAAAGTAATGAAGAGACCATTAAGAGATTAGAGAAGGAAACTAGGTTAAGTTTAGTACAAAAAAGAAACAGATATGTCTATTGTGCGTTAGCGGTAGATGCCAATAGTAAAGATTATGGTACAACGGTGTCTTTAAAGAATTTCTCTATGGATAATTCAATGAAATATAAATTAATAGGTTCGTTGATTGAAAAACTTCCAGCTCACGATAAAATATTATTAATTCTTATGAATGAATCCTTGAATTTAGGCGAACTGATGGAGTTAAAAGAGAAGCATGAAAATATTAATTTTCTTATAATTGATGATAAGGATGAAGTTAATAGGATTTTTAAAAATGATTTTGAAGAAATAAGAAGTAATATGGAAAAACAAAGTGATCATAAAAAGGTAGGAATTCATAGTAATCATAACAAAATGATGGAAAGAAAATTAAAGAATAGTTAATATTAAAGGCCGCTTAAAGTTTCAAATATAAACTTTAAGTAGCCTTTTTTGTTTCACTTATTTTAAATATTTAGCACATTTTTAGGAGATTTCCCCCTTTGGGTTAAGGAAGTCTTGGGTTGGAAGGAGATTGACCAAAGTGAGGTCAAAAAGTGATTTGATGTACAATCAAATTGTAGCAAAGATATAACTAAAAGAAAGGAAGTTTTAAAAATGTGTAGAGAAGATAGAGATGAAAGCTGGAGAGAATATAGGAATGAAGGAGGAAGTATGTCAAGAGAGGAGTTTGAATATCAATGTGATGTTGATGATTATGGAGTAGATGAAAGCGACAATGATCCTTGGGATGAGTAGTGTATTTAAAAGAAATTTAAAGAATAAGGCTGATGGGTTAAGGGATGTTTTAAAAGACTTTGTATTTGATGAATATATTAAAGATAATTTTTCAAAATTAAATAGTATAGATGTTAAGAAAATTCACAATGACTTAGGGTATGTATATTTTGCCATAGAGGACATAGAAAATTCAATGATTTTAGATAAATATAGTAAGTTAATAGACACGTATAGTAGACAACTAAAGTCAGTTATTTAAGAAAAGTAATGTATAAAAATGAGGTGTTTGGTTTGAGAAAGCTTCATAACACCTCATTATACAGAAAGGATGGATTGTTTATGAAAATTAAAAGAGGTCAATTAGTTTGGGTTAATTTTGAAAGTGGAAATGGTAGCTGCCAAAAGGGGAAAAGGCCGGCAGTTATTGTGCAAAACAATACTGGAAATAGATTTTCAACTACAACTATTGTGCTACCTATAACTAGTAAAAATAAGAATAAGATGCCTGTACATACAGCTTTATCCCAAGAATATAATATAGCTGCAAAAGGGAATATTATAATGGCTGAGCAGTTAACTATAATTGATAAGTCTCAAATTTTGAATTCTGGAGATATGCTTAGTGAACATGATATGAAAGAAGTAGAGCGTATTATCTTAAAACAGTTAAGTTTGAAAACTAATATAGCTTAATTGTAGATTTATAGTTTATGTCTATGGCACTAGGAGTTGTAGTATAAACTGAAAAATTATGTTGGTTTATGTTAGTTAACGTAAAGCCATAAATTGTTGTAATAGAATTGCAGCTATGTTATAATTTTTATAGAAGATTAAACTAAAATTGAATACACTTGTTACTAGGGGAGCTTGCCATGGCAGGCTGAGATTGAGATATTTCTCTAACCCTCATAACCTGAATTAGTTAATTCTAACGTAGGGAAGTACCGCTTTTATTAATAGCTTAAAGCACACAACTTCTACATTGTGTGTTTTTTTATTAGTATAGCCTATTATTATGAGGAAGCAGAGATGCTTCCTTTTTTTATTATAAAAAGAGATAAGGAGAGGTAAATATGAATTATACAACTCAAATGGACGCTGCTAAGAAGGGCATAATAACAGATCAAATGAAAACTGTAGCTAGAAAAGAAAATATGGAGGTAGAAAAGTTAAGAGAATTAATTGCAGAAGGAAAAATAGTTATACCTGCTAACAAAAATCACAAAGCATTAGATGCGGAGGGCATAGGTAAAGGACTTAAGACTAAAATAAATGTAAACTTGGGAATATCTAAGGATTGCTGCAATGTGGATTTGGAATTAGAAAAGGCTAAGAAAGCAATAGATATGAAAGCTGAAGCTATAATGGATTTAAGTTGCTTTGGAAAGACAGAGGAATTTAGAACAAAATTAATAGGCATGTCTACAGCTATTATAGGAACAGTGCCTATGTATGATGCAGTAGGATTTTATGACAAAGAACTTAAGGATTTATCTGTAGAAGATCTTTTAAGAGTTATAGAAAAGCATGCTGAAGATGGTGTGGACTTTATGACTATACATTCAGGTATTACAAGGGAAACTGCTGAAATATTTAAGAGAAATAAAAGACGTATGAACATAGTTTCAAGAGGTGGATCTTTGTTATATGCATGGATGCAATTAAATTCACAAGAAAATCCATTCTATGAGTATTTCGATAAAATATTAGATATATGCGAAAAATATGATGTAACTCTAAGCCTAGGAGATGCTTGTCGTCCAGGATGTATAGATGATTCAACAGATCCAGCTCAAATAATGGAATTAATGATTTTAGGAGAGCTTACAAAAAGAGCTTGGGCTAGAAATGTACAAGTTATGATAGAGGGGCCAGGACATATGGCTTTAAATGAAATAGAGGCAAATGTTTTATTAGAAAAGAAATTATGTTATGAAGCGCCATTTTATGTACTAGGACCTATAGTTACAGATATAGCACCAGGCTATGATCATATAACTAGTGCTATAGGAGGAGCTATTGCAGCAGGAGCAGGAGTAGACTTTTTATGCTATGTAACACCAGCAGAACATTTAAGACTTCCAAATCTTGAGGATATGAAAGAGGGAATAATAGCAACTAAAATAGCAGCTCATGCTGGAGATTTAGCTAAAGGTGTAAAAGGAGCTAGAGATTGGGATAACCAAATGGCGGATGTAAGACAAAAGCTTGATTGGGAAGGAATGTTTAAATTAGCTATAGATGATGAAAAGGCAAGAAAATATAGAGCAGAATCTATGCCTCATGATGAACACACTTGTACAATGTGCGGAAAAATGTGTGCAGTAAGAAACATGAACAAGGTTTTAGAAGGTAAAAATATAAATGTTTTAAGAGAAGATGACTAGTATTAATGTAGAATGTAAAATTAATAACTCAACTTTCGTATATAAATTTTAAGTTCTACACTATACAAAGTAAGAAGTAATACCTATTACTTATTTGTAAATTTTATATTTTTATTTTATAACTGCAAAAGTTGAATTAATAATCAATAATCAATTTAAGAAATAAGGGGGAGACTAGCATGACTGGTGAGGACAAGTTTAAAGAAGAGTGTGGAGTTTTTGGAATATATGCAGAAGACAGAGACAATATACACATGGGCCTTTCAATTTATGCTGGTCTCTCATCACTTCAGCATCGAGGGGAAGAGAGCTGTGGAGTGGCATATGCTAATGCCAATGGAACTTATATGTACAAGAATGTAGGTAGGGTTTCAGAAGTATTAAATGAGAAAATTTTAAATGAAATAAAGGGCAATGTAGCCATTGGGCATGTAAGATACTCTACCTGCGGAAAGCCTAGTATTAGCAGTGCACAGCCGTTTTTAGACAAAGTAAATTCTAAAAGCTTTGCTGTAGTGCATAATGGAAATATAACAAATGCTAGTGAAATTAGAGAATCTTTAACTGGAGAATATTTTAAAAGCAATAGTGATTCAGAGGTTATAGGTAAATTAATAAAAGCAAATTTACATCTAGGTATAGAAAAAACTGTAACAAAGCTAGTGGAACAGCTTAAAGGGTCATATAGTGTATTAATACTACTAGATAAAGAGCTAATGATTTTAAGAGACCCTATGGGTATAAGACCTCTATGTATAGGAAAATTAGGAGAAAGCTACATAGCTTGTTCTGAGAGTTGTGCTTTAAATTCTTTAGGAGCAAAATTTTTAAGGGATGTAAAACCAGGAGAACTTATAATAATAAATGAAAAGGGAATGAAAAGTACAATGGTGTCTAATATCTGCAAATTGTGCACCTGTGCCTTTGAATATGTTTATTTTAGTAGAGAAGACAGTATTATAGATGACATATATGTAAATGCTTTTAGACAAGAAACAGGAAAATTGTTATTTAGGGAGCATCCAGCAAGGTGTGATGTGGTAATAGGAATACCAGATTCAGCAATTTCTTATGCCTTAGGATACTCAAAGGAAGCTTCTATTCCGTATGAGAGAGCTATTGTAAGAAATAAATATATAGGTAGAACTTTTATAGTAGATAATAATAGAGAAAATTTACTTAGACTAAAATTTAGTGTATTAAAAGAAAAAGTATACAATAAAAAAGTTGTTGTAGTGGATGATTCTCTAGTAAGAGGCAATACTATGAAGGTAATAGTAAAAGCCCTAAGAGAAACTGGTGCAAAAGAAGTTCATATACGCATAGCTTCCCCTAAAATCAAATATACTTGTCCCTATGGGATAAACATAAAAACTTCTAAAGAGTTAATAGAAAACAATTTTTCTGGAGAAGAAATGAAAAAGTACATAGGAGCAGATAGCCTTGAATATTTAAGTTTTGAAAGATTTAAAAGTGAACTTAAACATAATGGGGGATTTTGCACTGGATGTTTTACTGGGAAGTATCCGGAGATATAAAGTTTTTTACTTACAGATCTATCTTTATATGTGATTATTAAATTTAGTTATAGAAGGATATAAACATATACATAATAATGCAAATATTTTGTATTATTATGTATATATTTTTTTGAGGAAATATGGCAGTTTTTGATACTTTTTTTATTTTATGTATGATAGCATTTAGACATAGGTAAATTAGTCAAAATAGTATATGATGTTTAAATGAAGAATTTCCAAGACATATTTGTAAATAGAAGGGGCGAAGAGGTTTATGAAAAAATCTAAGGTTATATTTGGTGTGACTATATTAACAAGTTTAATTTTAATAGCTATCTTTAGTTTATCATCTAAAGATATGAGTGAAGAAAAGTGGTTAAAAAAGAATAGTACAAGTCTTGATATAAAAGATAATGATGATTTTTCTACTTTTAATATATTAAAAGAGGATTTAGAAAATAATCAAGTGTTTTTAACAGGTGAATACCATAAAGTAAATGTGAATGATGACTTAGACTTAAAATTTCTCAAATATTTTAAAAAAGAAGCGAACATAAAATACTATTTGGTGGAAACTAACTATTGTAATTCTATCATTCTAAATCAATATTTAAAAACTGGAGACAAGTCTTGTTTAGACAGGTTAATAAAGAATTCAGGATATTCCCAGTTTATTAATAAGCAGTCTTATAAGAAGTGGGAAGAAATATATAAATTCAATAGTAAGTTATCTGAAAAGGAAAAGATTAAAGTAATAGGTATAGATATAAATGCTAATCCATTTGAATACTTTGAATACTTGAATACAATTACTAGTAAATTAGAAATTCCACCAGAAGCTCAAAAAACTACTATGGAGCTTAATAATGATTTTGAAAATTTTAAAAAAGATCCATACTATTCATATTTAAAATTAGAGGAAAGTGTTTTAAGAGTAAAAAATGATATTAAGGAAAATGAAAATTTATATAAAAAATTTATTAAAGAAGACTTTAAGGAATTCACATATGTGCTTGATAATTTATATTACAACCTTCATTGGCTGGCAATGGGGGGAATGAATGATGATGCTATGAAGTATCGTGAAAAAAGAATGTATGAGAATTTTAATAGATTATATTCAACGCTAGAAAAAGGTAAATATTATGGTCATTTTGGAGCATTTCATGTATATCAAATAGGTGATAATTTAGCTAGCTTTATGAATAATGGAAATTCACCTGTGAAAGACAAGGTGTTATCTACTGAAACTATTTATGAAAATAGTGAAACATTAATGCTAAAAAGTAATGATGACGGTGAAGTTGAATATGAGAAAATAAAAATTAATGCTAATAAAAATTTAATTGATTTAATAAAACCTTTTAAGAAATCTGATTTAATGATGTTTAGATTATCGGGGAAAGGCTCTCCTTTTTATAAGTTAAAGGATTATAAGTATTTTCAAGAAGGGAATGAAGACACAAAAAAAGAGTTAGAAAAGGCACCATTGATAAGGTATTTTCAGTATCTTGTAGTGGTGTATAATGCTAAGTCAATTGAACCCTTTAAAAATTGATAATTATAATGCTTTGGATATTTATGTTTAATAAAGACACATAGTCTCTTAAATTAGAGGTATATGTGTCTTTGTTAATTATTGGATATGAATATTTAAATTTAAACTTATGTTTAGTAAATATTTTTACATTTTAGTATAACTATTTATGTAGTCGCTGTAAAAGAAATTTATATTGCTTGTTATTAAAGTAATTAAAATGATAATATTTTAGCATAAAGAGTTTTACTTAAAATCAACCTTAACATTATATGATTCAAAAGATTGTTTCTTTAATATTCCCTGTAAAAAGTTAATTATAGCATTTTTAGAATTTTCTTCAGCTCTATTGAAGGTTTCAGATTTTTTTATCTCGTTAACCATTCTAAGTTTAGCTTCGTTCATCATAACGCCGTATTCAGACGGGTCAAGTTTTATTTCTCCAAAGCGGAGAATTCCTTTTTCTACAGTTTCATATTCAGTTTTAGTTTCATCTATGGTTATATTTTTTACATAAGGCTTAGATGTCTTTATGGTGATTTCTCTCTTTTTATTATCTACTTTTATGTCGTCATTACTTATTTTAGAAAGATCCACACAGTACACTCCATCTCCAAAGAAATTTATGTTTTGGACTTTTTTAAATAAAGAAAAATTTCCCCAGCTGTCATCAATAACAATTTTTTGCTGAAGAGATGTTTCTAGGGTTATAAGTTCACTTTTATCTCTCATGGATTTTAGAATTGTATCTTCAGTTAATATTTTTTTAGAACTATTTATTTTAGGAAGAATCCATGTTTTATTTCCTTTTGATGGCTTCTTGAATATCCGATACCCTAGATATATACCTAAAATTGTAGAAATCAATATAGCTAATATAATCAATTTAGTTTTGAATCTATTCTTTTTTTTCAATAAAATCTCCCCCAATCTATAATACAACGTGTAAGGTACATGAAAATAAATAACAATTCAAAGATGCTGGTATATTTTCTGTCAGACAAGGAATCAGGTTCTGCCTTTGGTAGAACTACCGACGGGTTCTGCTGACGCAGTATGACGCAAAATAGACTAGCATACTGACTTGTTATTTATTTGAATGTGCCTAATATCAAGTAAATCTATATTTAAATTTATTGGTAATATAAGATTATTCTATACGGTATACTGTATACTGTATAGAATATGATGCTATAACATTCCTAAAGAAGAGTTACTAAAAGATTTATTTAAATTATTTAACAGCAGTAACAATATTTTTTAGTTCACAATTAATAATATTATATAATAAGTATATAAAAAAAGAAATTATTTAGCATTATAATATCAACATAACTATTTTTATTATATTTTGAAACAGGTTTACAGAAAGATGTTAAATACTTATTTAACATTTTACCAGTTTAATATACAATGTTATTTATGGAAGGAGGTTTTTAGTATGGAGAAAAAAGCAACAAATAATAAAAGTACATTCATAATAATATTTTTTATATTCTTACTTATGATTATGAATGCCATATCAGAAAATATAAGGGGTGTACTTATCCCTGTGTTTAAATCAGAATTTGGAGTTAAAGATACTAATATAGGAATTTTTCTTTTTATAGGTTCTTTAGGGTATGTTATTGCTACATTTATAGGAGGATTGCTTTGTGAAAAAGTAGGGCAAAAGAAGGTTTTATCAATAGGAATAATAACCATGATAGTTTCTTTAGGTATATTTATAAAAGCTAGTATATTTGAAGTTCTGTTATTAGGTATGTTTATAATGAATTTAGGTTTAGCTTTTACAAGCATAGCTGTAAATACATTAATTCCAGTGTTACTATTAAGTTTTCAAGCGATACTTATGAATGTAACACATTTTTGTTATGGCTTAGGAGCTAGCGTAGGGCCTAAAATGGCAGGAGATCTTATAAATAAAGGAGTTAGTTGGAGAAATATTTACTTATATATGGCAGTGGCATTTGTAATTTTATTAGTTATATTTATATTTTTGAAAGTTCCGGATGTACATAAGGCATCGCAAAATAAGGAAAGTGGAGAAGTGGATAAGACTTTAATATTTTTCTACATTATTGCATTAGGGTTTTATGTTTGTGCAGAGATGGGAACGGGTAGTTGGCTTATAAATTATATTAAAAACGTATATGGATATAATGAAGCAACCAGTGCTACATACCTTTCTATTTTCTTTGGAATGTTAACACTAGGAAGACTTTTAGGAGGAGCAGTGGTAGAGAAATTTGGATATGTAAATACGATGATAAAATCTCTATTTATAGCATTTGTAATATATACTTTAGCTCTTTTTATGGGGGAAAAGGGACTTATTTTAATATCAATTTCAGGATTATTTTTCTCTATAATTTTCCCTACTACAGTTTTAACCATAAGCAAGGTATTTTCAAAAAAAGTATCTGCCATAACTGGTACTGTGGTAACTGCAGCATCTGCAATAAATATGGTGGTTAGTGTAGTTATAGGAAAGCTTAATGATACCATAGGATATAGATATGCATTTTATTTAATACCTATAAGCTTATTTATATCAATAATCTTTATGGCACTTATACATATAAGAACAAAAGACATTTTATGTTGTAGGAGTGATAAGTAATTATGGAAAAGGGCGGTGTACTTTTAGAACTAGTCAATGGAAGGGATAAGGAATATATAATAAAAGATGCAGCAGGAATAACAATAGGCAGGATTTTTATAACGGAATTGGATAAAGAAAATAAATATTGTTGTTTCAAGTTAAACTTTTATAGATATAGCCAAAGAGCATATGAGAGTTTAAAAAATGCTCTTAGTTTAATGATGATTTCACTGTTTAAAAAAATCAATATTTATAAAATAAATGTAATAGTAAACGAAGAAGTGGATTTAAGGGCTTTTATTAATTTAGGATTTAAATTAGAAGGAATATTGGAGGATAGTATTGAGGAGAACGGGGAAAGATTTTCAAAACTAATATTCGGAATAGATTATAGGTCTTATGAAAGTAATATAAGAAGAATACCTTTAAAACTTCAAGGTAAAAAGATAAGTTTGAAAGTTTTAACTCCAGAAGATGCAGATGAAGTATTAAGTTACTATGTAAGAAATAAGAATTATTTGATGCCATTTGAACCGTCTAGAGATGAAAGCTTTTATTCTTTAGAATATCAAAAAAGAAACCTTATGGAAAGTTATAAAAATTACCTGAATGGAGTAGAGATAGAATTTGGAATATATGAAGAAGAACAATTTGTAGGCATTATAAAAGTTTCAAATATTATATATGGAGTATTTAAAAATGCTTTTGTGGGATATTCTATTGATAAGGAGCAGCAAGGTAAGGGATATATGAAAGAAGCTTTGAGCTTGGTAGTAGACTACTGCTTTACGGAAATGGGACTGCATAGATTAGAGGCATCTACATTAGTTGACAATGGTAAATCTCAAAGTGTACTGCGAGCTTGTGGTTTTAAAGAATTGGGTTTGAATAAAAATTATCTTTTTATAAATGGAAAATGGAGAGACCATATAAGCTTTTACAATGTTAGTAAGTAAAAAATAAATAAGTTGTATTACAAATATGTAAAGTCAAGAATTGTTGAAATGTTGGGAAAATTAACGTAAAATAGTATAAGGGAGAAAGATTTTTTTACGGCAGTTATAATAGGGGGTACATATGGGAGAATCTAAACATACTTTGGAAAGTTCAAAATCAATTAAAGAATTAAATGAAAACAATCTAGCTAGGGATACATTTAGATTAGCATTACCAGCCATAATGGAAATGGTTATGCAGACTTTGTTGGGCTTTGCGGATATGGCTATGGTAGGAAGTCTTGGTGCTGCAGCTATTGCGGCAGTAGGGCTTAGTGATATGCCTATGATGACTGCTATGTCTATATTTGCAGCAGTGAGTGTAGGTACTACTGCTCTAGTGGCAAGAGCTATTGGAGCTAAAAAGATTAAGGAAGCCGGTGAAGTGGCCAAGCAGTCTTTAATAATGAGTGTTTTAATGGCCATTATTTTTACAACTTTAGCGCTGCTTCTAGCCCAAAATATAATAATACTAATGGGAGCAGAGAAGGAAGTAATACCTATATCAACTAACTACTTTAAGATAACAAGTTTAGGTCTTCCAATGATGATAATAACTATGATAATGTCAGGAGTTTTGAGAGGAAGTGGGGATACCAAGACTCCAATGTACATAAATGGTGGATGCAACATATTAAATATAATAGGAAACTTCTTTTTAATATATCAAACAAGAGACGTTTCTTTTAATTTGCCATTAGTAGGTAAAAGTATAGATATCACAATACCTGGTGCAGGACTTGGTGTTGCAGGAGCAGGTATTTCAACAACTATCTCCAGAGTAATTGGAGGATGTATTATTTTATATTTAGTATTTAGTAGTAGAGTTTTAGTGAAGATAGATTTAAAGGATAAGTTAAAAGTAAATTTAAGAATAATAAAAAGAATATTTAACATAGGAATACCTGCAGCTATAGAACAATTTTTCATGCGATTTGGGCAATTACTTTTTGCTAGAATAGTAGCTAGTTTAGGTACAGTAGTTTATGCATCACATAGAATAACATTAACAGCAGAATCGCTTTCATTTAACGCTGGTTTTGGATTTGCTTTAGCAGCAACTACTTTGGTAGGACAATATTTAGGAGCTAAGAAACCAGATATAGCTAAAAAGAGTGGCTTTATGTCAGTAAAAATGGGTGCTCTTTTTATGAGTACAGTGGGAATCTTCTTTTTTTTATTTCCAGATATATTCTTAAAACTTTTCACAAGGGATCCTGCAATAATAGGAAATGCTCGTTGGTGTCTCAGAATAGTTGCAATTTCTCAACCATTTTTAGCGGGTTGTATGGGATTTGCAGGGGGATTACGTGGAGCTGGGGATACCAGAAGTGTTTTAGTTATAACAGTTTTAGGAATTTGGGGCGTGAGATTAACACTAGCTTATGTTTTTGCCATAGTTTTGGGATACGGACTAGTAGGAGCATGGATTGCTATGACTATAGACTTGATATTTAGAGGTACTCTTTTATTTTTTAGGTTTAGAAGTGGAAAGTGGCAAAGGGTAAAGGTGTAATTGAAATTATGATAACTGTTCCTAGCGTGTCCATATGTTAAATATTAAGGAAAACAGAATAAATTAAAGTAAATAAAAAATAATATAATCATATGTGGATATAAAGTATAAAAGCATAGCAATATACGTGATATTATAAAACACGTCGCTGAAACACGGCGAAGAAGTTCAACGCAAAATAAACTTTTAAAACAACTTATAAGTTTAAAACAAACTAAAAAGTTAAGAAAAAAGTCTAAAAATGCGTTGACAAGAAAAAAGTTAAATGCTATAATAATTAAGTCACTTGAAGCGACAGAGAAAACTGGTCTTTGAAAATTAAACAGAGATAAAGATGTAAATCATAAAGTCAGTGAATTTGAGTTTGAGATTAAATTCTTAAAATTGAGAGTTTGATCCTGGCTCAGGACGAACGCTGGCGGCGTGCCTAACACATGCAAGTCGAGCGATGAAATCCCTTCGGGGATGGATTAGCGGCGGACGGGTGAGTAACACGTGGGCAACCTGCCTCAAAGAGGGGAATAGCCTCCCGAAAGGGAGATTAATACCGAATAAAATTACGGAATCGCATGGTTCTGTAATCAAAGGAGCAATCCGCTTTGAGATGGGCCCGCGGCGCATTAGCTAGTTGGTAAGGTAAAGGCTTACCAAGGCGACGATGCGTAGCCGACCTGAGAGGGTGATCGGCCACATTGGAACTGAGACACGGTCCAGACTCCTACGGGAGGCAGCAGTGGGGAATATTGCGCAATGGGGGAAACCCTGACGCAGCAACGCCGCGTGAGTGATGAAGGCCTTAGGGTTGTAAAGCTCTGTTATCTGGGACGATAATGACGGTACCAGAGGAGGAAGCCACGGCTAACTACGTGCCAGCAGCCGCGGNTGAAGCTGGAGTTGCTAGTAATCGCGAATCAGAATGTCGCGGTGAATACGTTCCCGGGCCTTGTACACACCGCCCGTCACACCATGAGAGCTGGTAACACCCGAAGTCCGTGAGGTAACCGTAAGGAGCCAGCGGCCGAAGGTGGGATTAGTGATTGGGGTGAAGTCGTAACAAGGTAGCCGTAGGAGAACCTGCGGCTGGATCACCTCCTTTCTAAGGAGAACATGAAAAGGAAGTCACCTTTTCGTAAATTATGACAAGTTCACTGAAATCTCTGTTTAATTTTGAGAGACCAGATAACAATGGTCACTTAACAATGATCAATGATCAGTTAAGTGATTGGTTGTAAAATTAAATCTCTCATCAGTAGCTAACGCTAATATGCTGGTATACTAGTAAATTAACTAGACGCTAGCCAACTAGCACACTAGCCAACTGAAAAACTTGTTCTTTGAAAATTGCACAGTGAAGAAAGTAGAAATTATTACAATTGTGATGATTTCACTGGAGAATCAATTATAGAAACAAACTTATTAGATAATCTAATAAGTGCTAATTTGCAACAAAATCAAAGATTTTAAGATGAGTTAAGGAAACTCAATCAGCAGAGCTGATGAGTGTTAATTTGTTACAAAATCAGAGATTTTGACAAATTATACAGGTCAAGCTACAAAGGGCGCATGGCGGATGCCTTGGCACTAGGAGCCGACGAAGGACGTGATAAGCTGCGATAAGCTGTGGGTAGGCGCAAATAGCCTGTGAGCCACAGATTTCCGAATGGGGCAACCTGCTCAGCTACGCTGAGTACTGTATGCTGAATTCATAGGTATACAGAGGCAAACCCGGGGAACTGAAACATCTAAGTACCCGGAGGAAGAGAAAGAAAAATCGATTTCCTAAGTAGCGGCGAGCGAAAGGGAAAGAGCCCAAACCTAAGTCTTCGGATTTAGGGGTTGAGGATAGATCATAATGTCTTAGATTTTCTAATCGAAGAGAGCTGGAACGCTCCACCACAGAAGGTAATAGTCCTGTAGGTAAAAGAAATATAAGATAGATCTACTCCAGAGTACCACGAGACACGTGAAACCTTGTGGGAAGCTGGGAGGACCACCTCCCAAGGCTAAATACTACCTAGTGACCGATAGTGNGTCTTAAGTCTGAGGTGTGATGGGGAGTGAAATTTTAGTAGCGAAGTATCCGATTCCACACTGCCAAGAAAAGCCTCTATCGAGGAAAATGGTGCCCGTACCGCAAACCGACACAGGTAGATGAGGAGAGAATCCTAAGGCCAGCGGAAGAATTGTTGTCAAGGAACTCGGCAAATTAACCCCGTAACTTCGGGAGAAGGGGTGCCTACGAGAGTAGGCCGCAGTGAATAGGCCCAAGCAACTGTTTAGCAAAAACACAGGTCTCTGCTAAAGCGAAAGCTGATGTATAGGGGCTGACGCCTGCCCGGTGCTGGAAGGTTAAGGGGATTGGTTAGCGTAAGCGAAGCCTTGAACTTAAGCCCCAGTAAACGGCGGCCGTAACTATAACGGTCCTAAGGTAGCGAAATTCCTTGTCGGGTAAGTTCCGACCCGCACGAATGGCGTAATGATTTGGGCACTGTCTCGACAACAAATCCGGTGAAATTGAATTGGAGGTGAAGATGCCTTCTACCCGCGATTGGACGGAAAGACCCCGTAGAGCTTTACTGTAGCTTAGCATTGAATTTCGGTATTGTCTGTACAGGATAGGTGGGAGACTTAGAAGCAGGGGCGTCAGCTTCTGTGGAGTCATCCTTGGGATACCACCCTGACAGTATTGAAATTCTAACCGGAGGCCATGAATCTGGTCACGGGACATTGTTAGGTGGGCAGTTTGACTGGGGCGGTCGCCTCCTAAAAAGTAACGGAGGCGCCCAAAGGTTCCCTCAGCGCAGTCGGAAATTGCGCGAAGAGTGTAAAGGCAGAAGGGAGCTTGACTGCGACACATACAGGTGGAGCAGGGACGAAAGTCGGGCTTAGTGATCCGGTGGTTCCTCGTGGGAGGGCCATCGCTCAACGGATAAAAGCTACCTCGGGGATAACAGGCTGATCTCCCCCAAGAGTCCACATCGACGGGGAGGTTTGGCACCTCGNAGACAGGTGGTGCATGGTTGTCGTCAGCTCGTGTCGTGAGATGTTGGGTTAAGTCCCGCAACGAGCGCAACCCCTATTGTTAGTTGCTACCATTAAGTTGAGCACTCTAGCAAGACTGCCTGGGTTAACCAGGAGGAAGGTGGGGATGACGTCAAATCATCATGCCCCTTATGTCTAGGGCTACACACGTGCTACAATGGTCGGTACAACGAGACGCAAGACCGTGAGGTGGAGCAAATCTCAAAAACCGATCTCAGTTCGGATTGTAGGCTGCAACTCGCCTACATGAAGCTGGAGTTGCTAGTAATCGCGAATCAGAATGTCGCGGTGAATACGTTCCCGGGCCTTGTACACACCGCCCGTCACACCATGAGAGCTGGTAACACCCGAAGTCCGTGAGGTAACCGTAAGGAGCCAGCGGCCGAAGGTGGGATTAGTGATTGGGGTGAAGTCGTAACAAGGTAGCCGTAGGAGAACCTGCGGCTGGATCACCTCCTTTCTAAGGAGAACATGAAAAGGAAGTCACCTTTTCGTAANATATAACTGACAATTGATAATTGACAGTTGATAATTAAAAGATTTTCCACACTGTGTAATTTTGAAAGAACAATAAGTTCTTTTAAAGGAAACTCGCTCAGCAGAGCTGAGGAGTACTATATTTCTAAGGTCTAAAGACCTAAGAACTATAGCATCTGGTGATTATGGCTTGAAGGTAACACCCCTTCCCATTCCGAACAGGACGGTTAAGCTTCAAAGCGCCGATGGTACTGCAGGGGAAGCCCTGTGGGAGAGTAGGTCGTCGCCAGGTTATTTATTTTGATCTACTAGCTCAGTCGGTAGAGCACATGACTTTTAATCATGGTGTCCGGGGTTCGATTCCCCGGTAGATCACCAAAAAACGTATCTCATTTAGAGATACGTTTTTTTATATTTATTGTTAATATTACAATAAAATATTCATGGATACATAAAAAGATTATATTTTTTTATTATATTATGATATAATTTTATCATATAAACCAATTATTACTATGTGAAATAAGTTTTCAATTTTTTTGTATTAGAATTTTTGAGATTTCTATAAGAAAGAATCAATATGGTAATAGTGAATAACAATCTATAAAAGTTTTAGGAGATTTATATGGGAAGCATAATAATAACTATAATAATAACTATTATTTTTTTATTAATATTTCTGCTATACGCTGTAAGTGTAATTTCTTCAATAAGTATTATTAATAAATTTGCTATAATGTTGGTTTTAATTATTTTTTTAGCGTTAATGGGAGTGTTAATTTTTAATGCAGCCGAAAGGATTAAAGAGATTAAGGAGGAGAAAAAAGATGATATTAGTAAATACTGATTATATTACTGGAAAAACTTTAAGCATGATAGGTATGGTAAAAGGGTCTACAGTAAGATCAAAACATGCTGGAAAAGATATTATGAGCGGTTTAAAAACTTTAGTTGGGGGAGAAATAACTTCATACACAGAAATGATGAACGAAGCAAGAGCAATAGCTACAAAGAGAATGGTAGAAGAAGCAGAAGGTTTGGGTGCAGATGCTATTGTAAATATAAGATACGCTAGTAGTGCAATAATGCAAGGGGCTGCGGAAGTTATAGCTTACGGCACAGCAGTTAAATTCGTAGATTAGATAAAAACCCTAAAGATAAAATTCTTGATAGACTCAATTTTTTTATCTTTGGGGTTTTATAGTTATATTCAAAATTAGTTATTTTACACTTTGACATATTCCATTAGCTAAAGCAGTGGCTATTTTAGCTTGATATTCCGTTGAATTAAGAAGTTTATCTTCTTTGGAATTGGATAAAAAGCCCATTTCCACTAGAACTACTGGAACCTTTGACCAATTAAATCCTGTCATATCATCTCTTATACTTATACCTCTATTTTTAATACCTACTTCTTTTGTTAACTGATTTAATATGGTACTACCATACTTTTGACTTATATTACATATATTTTTGGCATACCCCACAGCAGCTGGTACAAGCATGGAAGCTCCATTTGCTGAAGAATTTTCTGCAGAATCTGCATGAATTCTTATAACTAGATCTGCATGGTTTCGGTTTCCTATCTCTGCCCTATCTATATTGCCTAGAGACTCTGAATGACTTGTTTTTGTAAGTATAACTTTGTAACCTTTTGATTCCAATTCCTTTTTTAATAATTTAGCCACGAGCATGTTTATTTTATATTCAGGAGTTTTAGTTACAATTCCCTGGGCTCCACCACCATCTTTTATTTTAAGTACATTGGAATTAGGAGATAACTTCTCTTTTTCTAAGTTACTTCTATCTGCATGCCCTGGATCAATAACTATTGTTTTTGATAAGGATTTTGTAGAAGCTTTTGTCGATGGTTTATTATTACTGGTGGTTGTAGCTTTATCTGATTTATTTTGGGTGGTGTTCTCAGAGTTTTTATCTAATATTTTTGGCTTTTCAGTAGGGAGCTGCTTAACTGTAATGGATTTTTTTACAGCAATATTTTTAGTTTTTGCCGTTGACGTAGTAGTTTTAGGTTTGCTTGTAGGAGTATTTACAGCAGTATTTATATTTGGGTTTTTTTTATTGCAAGAAAAAAGAAATGTACTTATAAATAATACACACAAAATAGTAGATAGTTTTTTTATAAAAATATTCATATAGACCTCCAATATTATAATTTAAAATCCTTAAATATATAAAAAATTATTACACAAATATAGGTTTATTTCAAATAATAATATAAATAAAAAGCATAAATTTAAAGTAAGTAATTTGGAAATTTAAGTTATAAAACTATATATATGAGTATGAATTTTATATGTTATACTTAATTTTAAGTAGTTTAAATATTAGAGTATATAATATTTTAGTTAGGAGATGAATTTATGGAAGATGTAAAATTTAATCCTATTGGATATGTAGAATCACCTTTTAAGGAATTAAAAGATATTCCATCTGAAAGTATTTATGCTAAAGATAAAAAAGCAATTATACATATAAAAGAGGAGTATAGGCAGGGTTTAAAAGATTTAGACAAACTAACACATATAATAGTTTTGTTCCATTTTAATAAGTCCAGGGAGTTTGAGCTTATAACTCAAACTCCTTGGAGTGATGAAAAAAAAGGGGTTTTTTCTACGAGGTCACCTAGAAGGCCTAACGCTATAGGCATGTCTATAGTGAAAATATTGGAAGTAGTTGAAAATAAAATAACAATTGAAGGGGTGGATATGTTAGATAGTACCCCTGTTCTAGATATAAAACCCTACAATGAAAAATTAAATCCTTAACATATAGAAACAAAGTTTCACATGTTTTAATATATATGTTATTATATTTATATCATATAAAAGTAAAAGGAGAAAATAAATATGGACAATAAAGTTCTAGCAGTTGTAAATGGAGTAGAAATAAAAGAAAGTGATTTACAAAACGCTTTAATGAGAGTTCCAGCAAATCAAAGAAGTTATTATGCTTCAGAAATGGGTAAAAATCAATTATTAGAGCAAATGATATCTTTTGAATTAATTTATAATAGTGCAAAAGAAAATGAGGAAGAAAAAGAAGAGGCATTTTTAGCTCAGATGGAAATGATTAAAAAGGATGCATTAATACAATATTCAGTTCAAAAGATGTTAGGTGGAATTCAAATATCTGAAGAAGAAATAAAGGAATTTTATGAGGGAAATAAAGAACAATTTAAATCACCTGAATCTGTAACAGCAAAACATATATTAGTTGATACAGAAGATGAAGCTAAAAAGATTGCAAAGGAAATAAGCGAAGGATTAGCTTTTGAAGAAGCAGCTACAAAATATTCAAAATGTCCGTCTAAACAACAAGGTGGAAGTTTAGGTAATTTTAGTAGAGGTCAAATGGTTCCTGAATTTGAAGAGGTAGCATTCTCTATAGAAAAAGGAATTGTAAGCGAACCTGTTAAAACTCAATTTGGATATCATTTAGTAAAAGTTGAAGAGAAAACTGAAAGTCATATAAAAGAGTTAAATGAAGTAAAAGAATTTATAAAAAATAAATTACTTCAAGATAAACAAAGTGAAAAATATTTGAAGAATATTGAAGCATTAAAATCAAAATATGATGTTAAGCTTAATAAATAGCTTTATTAAATTGAGGTAATGACCCCAAAAACAGGATATATTTAAATGTATCCTGTTTTTTTTAATGATACTTTTCCTGGCGTATCAATATGAGAAAAAAGTATAAAAATATAATAATATGAAGTATATACGATTTAATCTGATATAATTATATTTTATAATATATGCTTAGTGTAAACTATGTGGTATTATAAAACACGTCGTTGAAACACGACAAAACAGCTCAGCATAAAATAAGCTTTTAAGTTAAATGTAAAGTTTAAAAATGTGTTGACAAGTATTAAAAAAAATGATACAATATAAAAGTCGCTTGAGGCGACAGAGAAAAACTGGTCTTTGAAAATTAAACAGAGATGATGATGATAAATCATAAAGTCAGTGAATTTGAGTTTGAGATTGAACTTTAAATTGAGAGTTTGATCCTGGCTCAGGACGAACGCTGGCGGCGTGCCTAACACATGCAAGTCGAGCGATGAAGTTCCCTTCGGGGAACGGATTAGCGGCGGACGGGTGAGTAACACGTGGGCAACCTGCCTCAAAGAGGGGAATAGCCTCCCGAAAGGGAGATTAATACCGCATAAAATTACGAAATCGCATGGTTTTGTAATCAAAGGAGTAATCCGCTTTGAGATGGGCCCGCGGCGCATTAGCTAGTTGGTAAGGTAAAGGCTTACCAAGGCGACGATGCGTAGCCGACCTGAGAGGGTGATCGGCCACATTGGAACTGAGACACGGTCCAGACTCCTACGGGAGGCAGCAGTGGGGAATATTGCGCAATGGGGGAAACCCTGACGCAGCAACGCCGCGTGAGTGATGAAGGCCTTAGGGTTGTAAAGCTCTGTTATCTGGGACGATAATGACGGTACCAGAGGAGGAAGCCACGGCTAACTACGTGCCAGCAGCCGCGGTAATACGTAGGTGGCGAGCGTTGTCCGGATTTACTGGGCGTAAAGAGTGCGTAGGCGGATGTTTAAGTGAGATGTGAAATACCCGAGCTCAACTTGGGTGCTGCATTTCAAACTGGGCATCTAGAGTGCAGGAGAGGAAAGCGGAATTCCTAGTGTAGCGGTGAAATGCGTAGAGATTAGGAAGAACACCAGTGGCGAAGGCGGCTTTCTGGACTGTAACTGACGCTGAGGCACGAAAGCGTGGGGAGCAAACAGGATTAGATACCCTGGTAGTCCACGCCGTAAACGATGGGTACTAGGTGTCGGGGGTCCAACCTCGGTGCCGCAGTAAACACATTAAGTACCCCGCCTGGGGAGTACGGTCGCAAGATTAAAACTCAAAGGAATTGACGGGGGCCCGCACAAGCAGCGGAGCATGTGGTTTAATTCGAAGCAACGCGAAGAACCTTACCTAGACTTGACATCCCAAGAATACTGTGGAAACACGGTAGTGCCCTTCGGGGAACTTGGTGACAGGTGGTGCATGGTTGTCGTCAGCTCGTGTCGTGAGATGTTGGGTTAAGTCCCGCAACGAGCGCAACCCCTATTGTTAGTTGCTACCATTAAGTTGAGCACTCTAGCAAGACTGCCTGGGTTAACCAGGAGGAAGGTGGGGATGACGTCAAATCATCATGCCCCTTATGTCTAGGGCTACACACGTGCTACAATGGTCGGTACAACGAGACGCAAGACCGTGAGGTGGAGCAAATCTCAAAAACCGATCTCAGTTCGGATTGTAGGCTGCAACTCGCCTACATGAAGCTGGAGTTGCTAGTAATCGCGAATCAGAATGTCGCGGTGAATACGTTCCCGGGCCTTGTACACACCGCCCGTCACACCATGAGAGCTGGTAACACCCGAAGTCCGTGAGGTAACCGTAAGGAGCCAGCGGCCGAAGGTGGGATTAGTGATTGGGGTGAAGTCGTAACAAGGTAGCCGTAGGAGAACCTGCGGCTGGATCACCTCCTTTCTAAGGAGAACATGAAAAGGAAGTCACCTTTTCGTAAATTATGACAAGTTCACTGAAATCTCTGTTTAATTTTGAGAGACCAGATCTCTCATCAGTAGCTAGACGCTATGAAATTAGCAAGCTAGCAACTGAAAAGTTGTTCTTTGAAAATTGCACAGTGAAGAAAGTAGAAATTATTACAATTGTGATGATTTCACTGGAGAATCAATTATAGAAACAAACTTATTAGATAATCTAATAAGTGTTAATTTGCAACAAAATCAAAGATTTTAAGATGAGTTAAGGAAACTCAATCAGCAGAGCTGATGAGTGTTAATTTGTTACAAAATCAGAGATTTTGACAAATTATACAGGTCAAGCTACAAAGGGCGCATGGCGGATGCCTTGGCACTAGGAGCCGACGAAGGACGT